>CAZPBD010000027.1:0-31615 GCA_964584655.1 uncultured Pseudobdellovibrionaceae bacterium
CCCCACACAGATAAAGTTATTTATGATTGCAACACGCAGGATCATTTCCATTTCTACGACGAAAGTACAGGACATCTGGTAGATGTGGATCATGAAGCTGTGCAGCTCAATTTAGACCTACCCAAAAAATATAAAGTCAGTAGCTTTGATTTAGTCTTAAAAGGTGAAATAAAAAGTTAACAACAAACGGTGAAAACCATTTATCAAAAGGAGTCCCCATGTTAGGCGTCGGTCATAAGTTTCCAGAATTCAAAATGCAAGCGTGCGTATCTCGTGAAAAAGGCAAAGAATTTGCTGAAGTTTCAAACAAAGATATGAAAGGTTCATGGTCCGTGTTTTTCTTCTGGCCTTTGGATTTCACATTTGTATGCCCCACTGAAATTGCTGAGTTCAACAAAGAACTCAAAAATTTCCAAGCTCGCGAGACCAAACTTTTTGGTGTGTCTTGTGACTCTCACTTCGTGCATTTGGCATGGAGAAACAACCATGATGATTTAAAAACACTTGGTTTCCCAATGCTTGCTGACGTGAAAAAAGAACTCACGGGCGCATTAGGCGTTCTTCACCCTCAAGAACTCATTCCCCTTCGCGCAACTTACATCGTTGATCCTGATGGCGTGATTCAATGGGCTTCTGTGAACGGTTTGAACGTTGGAAGAAACGTGAAAGAAGTTGTTAGAACTTTAGACGCTCTTCAAACAGATGAACTTTGCCCATGCAACTGGGAAAAAGGTCAAGCGACTCTCGGTTAATTTAATCTGAAGGGAGTGATGTGAAAGCATCTCTCCCTTTATTCCCCAAGGAGCTTTCATGGAACTGAACATTGGCATTCCCAAAAAAGAACGAAAAGAAATCAGCCTTGGGCTCTCTCACCTGCTCGCTGACAGCTACACACTTTATTTAAAAACTCACAACTTCCATTGGAATGTGGAAGGTCCCATGTTCAATACCCTGCATGTGATGTTTATGGATCAGTACACGGAACTATGGACAGCTCTTGATTTAATAGCCGAACGAATTCGAGCTCTTGGTCATTATGCTCCCGGATCTTACAAACAATATTCCAAACTGACTTCGATTAAAGAATCCGATGAAATTCCAAAAGCCCAGGATATGATCAAACAACTTTTGGAAGGTCATGAAATCGTTGCACGCACCGCTCGTCAAATTTTTGAAGCTGCCGAAAAAGGCAAGGACGAAGCCACACTTGATTTATTAACACAAAGAATCCAGCTTCACGAAAAGACAGCTTGGATGCTTCGCTCACTTTTAAGTTAATTTTAAACAGGAGATACAAAAATGAATTTCGCAGAAAAAGTAGATCAATTTTTAGAAGCCCAATTTCCAAATTTAACGACCTCCATTTACCGCGATCTTTCTTTGAATTTTAAAAAGATTCTCGAAGAAGGACCTTTTGAGCCCACAGAAAGATTTCAAAATCTTTTAGCTGCTGCAGTGACTTTGGAAAACAATGACATGGCAAAATTGGCCATCGGTGTATTAAAAGAGCTCGGCACTACCGAAGAAATCATTCGTGAAAGTGCTGAAGTTGCTGGAATTATGGGAATGAATAACGTTTATTACAAATTTCGATCTTACTTGCCGCCAGAAAGCAAAGACAACTACACCCGCGCAGGACTTCGCATGCAATCTTTAGCAAAGCCTTTGTCTGGTAAAAAAACATTCGAAGGAATGGCGATGACAGTGTCTGTTGTGAACGGCTGCCCTATGTGTATCGTGGCCCATGAAAAGGCGATGATTCATGAGGGCTTCACCACAGAACAAGTTCACGAATTAGCCAGACTTGCATCTGTATGCAAAGGACTTACTTCTTTGAAGAAAGCTCAATTTGTGCTGTAATAGCTTTCATGAAAGCTTTCTACATCTTCTTATTTTTAATTCCCAATATTAGTTTTTCAAAGCCGGCTCAAAAAAGTGAAAGCCGGCTTTCCTATGATGTCTCTGGCTCTCAGAGCACACAAAATGGACGTACCTACCAAGAGATCAATTTAGGACTCAATTGGAAACTCAGTGACTGGTTAATTTTCAGAAATTCAGCTTTTCAAAGACAAGCGCAGGATCAAGACACAGTTTACGGCCTGGATTCCTCTTTGCGGTTCGAAACCAAATTTCAAAACGATCAAGAAACTTTAGGTCTCAAACTTTTTGGTGGCCCCGGTGTTCGAATTGCCAGTGAAAAATCCAATGCCTATTTTGCTGAAGCAGGATTAAGTGTAAAACTAGGTGGAATCAATATCGGAGCTGGCGTCAAGGCCCTCCAATACGACCAAGTGCGAAGAGATTCCAGCGGCAATGAATTACCAAGAACAGAGAATCAAGTGTTTATCACTTTGTCTGGTTCAGGCACTTTATAATTTTTCTGTAAACTTAGGATTTCTGCAAGAGCTCAACAGATCTGCCATCTGGATCCATTAAAAAACACATGGTCCCCGTGCTCATCTGCAAGGGCTCCATCATAATCTGAACGCCCATAGGACGAATTTTTTCTATGATGCTGTTGACATCACTCACCTGAAAACTAAATTGAACTGAAGGACTTCTAGAGGCATAGGATTCGGTAATGCCGAAAACTTCGAGCTCGATGCCAGGCATGGAACCTTTCCATACCAAGCTTCCCTTATCCACATTTTTAGACTGAAATTGAAATCCGATGACCGAATAGAACTGAACCAAATTGTCTGGTTGATCGGAATTAATTGTGATACGAAAAAGCTGCGAGTTCATCAGCTTTTAGCTCAAGCGAGATGTGCTTTTGTGTCAAGACGAATGTGGTAAAATAGGTTTAACGACGAGGAAAATATGACGAATTCAATTATGCGCTTATCTGATTACAAAACCCCAGCCTTTGAAGTCATCAATTTAGCACTGGACTTTGATCTAAATGAGACTGCCACACGCGTCACTTCCAAAATGAAAATCAAAAAATTGAAAGATGAACCTCTGACTTTAGATGGTGAAAACTTAAAGCTTGAAAGCTTAAAGCTGAATCAAAATGAGGTGTCATTTGAGTTAACAGAAAAAACTTTAGTGATTAAAAATCCGCCGGATCAATTCGAACTTGAAATCGTCACTTTGATTAATCCCTCTGCCAACACTTCCTTGGATGGATTGTACCTTTCAAAAGGACTTTTCACCACTCAATGTGAATCTCAAGGCTTTCGTAAGATCACTTACTTTTTTGATCGCCCCGATGTCATGACTCAATATGAAGTCAGTATCAGCGCAGATCGAAAGAAATTTCCCTTCCTACTCAGCAATGGTGACTTGATAGAATCAAAAGACTTAGGTGGCGGCCGACATTTTTCAAAATGGAAAGATCCATTTAAAAAACCAAGCTATCTGTTTGCTTTGGTTGCAGGCGACTTCGGAGTTCTTCACGACACCTTCACCACTCGCTCTGGAAAACTGGTCAAGCTTGAAATCTATGGACCCCATGGTCAAGAACCTAAGTGTTTGCACGCCATGGAATCTTTGAAAAAAGCAATGAAATGGGACGAAGAAAAATTTGATCGTGAGTATGATCTTTCCACTTACATGATTGTGGCCATCGAAGACTTCAACATGGGAGCCATGGAAAACAAAGGTTTGAATGTTTTCAATTCGTCGCTCATTTTTGCAGATCAAAAAACAGCAACTGATCAAGACTTTTTAAGCATCGAAGCTGTTGTGGCTCACGAATATTTTCACAATTGGACAGGCAACCGCATCACTTGCCGTGATTGGTTTCATTTATCATTAAAAGAAGGCCTCACTGTTTACCGTGATCAAGAATTTTCAAGTGATATTCAAGGCAAAGCCGTTCAAAGAATTCATGACGTGGACAGCCTCAGAGCTCGTCAATTCCCTGAAGATGCAGGACCCAATTCTCACCCCGTCAGACCCACTGAAGGGGCTTCCATGGATAATTTTTATTCATCGACCATTTACGAGAAAGGCGCAGAAGTCATTCGTATGATGAAAAATTGGGTGGGTGAAAAAACTTTCAAGAAAGCCATGGATCTTTATTTCGAAAAGTACGACGGCCAAGCTGTAACAATTGAAGAATACACAAATTGCATTGCTCAGGCCTCTGGTTTGGATCTGACTCATTTCAAACTTTGGTATCATCAATCTGGTACGCCTGAGGTTCAAGTGCAGGAAGTCTTTGAAGCTGCTACCAATTCTTACAAAGTGACCCTATCGCAAAAAACAAATCCCAGCGTCATGCAAAAAGAAAAGAAGCCTTTACTGATTCCTTTCTTTTTCTCGTTAATTGATTCGCAAAGTGGGAAAGATTTGAAACCAACTGGTGCTGACTCAATTACGAATTCAGACGGTCGAAGTTTATTGCTTCTTGATGAAGCTCAAAAAACCTTTACCTTTAAGAATTTGAAATCAAAACCGACTTTAAGTTTGAATCAAGATTTTTCAGCTCCTGTGAATTTAAAATGGAAACCTGACTATCAAGACCTCATCACCATCATCAAACATGATCATGACGGCTTTAATCGCCGTGAAGCCCTTTACTCTTTGATTTTTCAGTCACTTGATCAGATGGTTTTGGAAAATAAAAATACCCCCGACGAAAATTTAATTGGTGTTTTTAAAGCTGTCATTGATGATCAAAATATTTCAGCCAGCCTAAAAGCTGAGCTTCTGACTTTCCCCAGCGATAGTTTGATTCTTCAAAGATACGAGAAACAGTCTTTAAAGAAAATTGAAACTGCAAAAAATGATCTGATTCATCGACTTGCTTTTGAGCTTAAAGCTTCCTGGAAGAATCTTTATACAAGCTTACCTAAAACGACCAGTTTGTCCTCTGAAGATATGGGAATTCGAAGACTCGAAAACACCAGCCTTTCCTTTTGGAGCCTCAGTGAAGATGCTCTTGCACTTTCACTGTTGTCTGAAAAGTCTTTCCTAAGTCCGTTCATGACCACACGGCTTCATGCCATGAAAATTTTGATTGATCGCGATTTGCATTTTAAAAATGAATCTCTCAAAATTTTTAAAAATGAATTTGAAACCAATAGCTTGATGATGAACAAGTGGTTCATGATTCAAGCTATCAGCAGCAGTCAGGAAACTTTTGAAAACGTCAAAAGTTTGATCGACCATCCTTTGTTTGATTCAAAAAATCCAAACAAGATTTACTCTTTGATCAGAAACTTTGGTTCAAATGCTTTTCGATTTTTTGACACTGAAGCCACTCCGTACCGGTGGTATGCAGATCAAATTAAACGTATTGATAAGACAAATCCTCAAGTGGCAGCTCGACTTTGTGATGCTTATAATTTAGTGCCACGGTTAGAGCTTGGTCTTCAGACAGACGTGAAGGCCTCTTTGGAGGCCCTGAAGGAATCTAAACTTTCAAGCAATGTAACAGAATTGATTTCTAGAATTTAGAAGCTGCCGGACACGCCCAGTGTCCCGTAGTATTCGGTGTAAATAGCCACGTCGTCGTAATTCAATGTTTCTTGAGCCATGGGAATTCCGAATTCGGCTTTCAACGACATTGAAGAGTTGACGGCTTTTTTGTACTGAATCGCCGCCGAAACATCCCAATTAATTTGAGCGTGGTAGTAATATTCTAAAAATGGACGCTCAAAGGGATTCGATAATGTTGAGTCCTGGCCTTGAATCGCATCCCGATGTTTGTAGTAACCCACAACTCGAGGAGTCCAACCGGAAGCACCCAGCGGGAAATCAACCCAAGCATCTGTTTTGAACTGATTTCCTAAGCGGTAATCATTTTCATTGTAGCCTGAGGTTCGCAAAATCGTTGCAAACCTTCCACCCAATTGAAAGTTAGGACTTAAATACAAAGCTGTTACGCCGGCCGTTTGATCTAAAGTTCCAGATCCCATCTGCATGTTGTAGGGATAATTTTTTCTGCCTGTCGGATCGTAGGGAGTTTTTTTATCAACAGATCCAGTGGGAAGACTTAGTCCCACATCTGTGATCAACAAAACTGAGGGCGAAAGAAATTGTGTGTGAAGGGCCATCAATTGTGTATCAGCGATCCCCTCTGAGCGATCCTTTGAATCAGCAAATCCCGCGACCTTTGTAATCACGAAATTTTCGTAGTGTTGTGCCAGTCCCATCAATGTCCAACTGGGTGACAATTGGTACTGCAAAGAAAAAAATTGCATTTTCAAAGTGGTATTTCCAAATTCATAAAGACCATTTTCCTGCGGTCTTTCGCCTTTGAAATCGTAGTAGTAAGAATCAAACTGTGCTTTCCAAAGACTGGGCTTGGGGGCAACCGCAGTCGACACTGTATTCGTGCCCTCAGCAAAACCTGTGGTGGCCAGTAGAAGTAGGCTAGAGAAAATAAACCTTGAAATCATATGGATCCTTTTGTCTGTGGTCAGACAATTCTTTAGGCAAGCCAATGAAGGGGGTCAATAAAAATGATCTTTTAGATCGAATTCACTCGAGCATGCATCAAAAATTCAGCTCGGGTTTGTGGATTCTTTTTAAAATCCCCTCGCAAATCGCAAGTAATCGTCGAGGAGTGTAAATCTTCTACACCGCGAGCGACCACACAAAAGTGTTTAGCATTGATGTGCACGGCCACGTTTTGAGTTTCGAGTATTTGCTCTAGGCAGTCTGAAACCTGCTTGGTGAGTCGCTCTTGAACCTGAGGTCGCTTTGCAAAATATTCGACGATGCGATTAATTTTAGAAAGACCGATCACTTTACGATTAGGAATGTAGGCCACAGTTGCAAAACCTTGAATGGGCTGAAAATGGTGCTCACAGGTCGAAAGGACTTCGATGTCACGAATCACGATCATTTGATCGTAATTCATTTTATTTTCAATTGTTGTAATCTTAGGAAATTGAGAAATGTCGAGACCTTTAAAAATCTCAGACACATACATTTTTGCAATTCGCTTGGGACTTTCCTTTAATGAATCATCCTGTAAATCTAAACCTAAAGTCTTCATGATTTCAGAGAAATGGCCTTGAATCTTTTCAATCTTTTCAGCGTCAGTGAAATGATTGGGCTTCATTGGTGTAGGGATGACTTCTAGAAGCATCTTTTTCACCCACTCAGTCACTGCTTTTTGTTCTTTTGGAATCAATTTTTTACCCATGTTTAAGTCCCTATCACAAATCAGGCTTAGCTTAGCATGAAATGAACAAATTACATGAAGTGAACGTCACTTCATCAGACCCCCTTTCTTGACATACTTTTAAGCAATTGAAAAGACATGGTTTTTTATTTTACACCATGGGATTGCCAGTTGCACTTAAACGCTCGAATGCACAACTTGAAAAGGGTTCACCTATGCGAATGATCAAATTTTGGACACTCCTGGGACTTCTTGCCGGGCCCACAGCTTACGGGATCGAAACCTTCAGCATCGATCAACATCCAGCGATTAAAAATCCAAGCCTGATGAAGCGGTCCGTGCAAGTGCAAATCAGTCCTCGAGGTCAAAAAATTTACGCCAATAATATGCTACAAATTTTAAGCAACCTGGGTGTGGTCATCAACGAAAACTATTTTCCAGCTTTTGAGTACAAATCCGATGAACCTATTTCCATTGATGAAATGGCTAAAAATAAACCCGAGCAATTCCAAATAATTCAAACCACCCGGGACTTTGTGGCTCGTGGCTTAAAAGGAATCGAACTGAGAGACTTTAAACCCGCTGTCAAACTAGGACCCTCGGAATACATCGCAGAATTTGAAAGACTCGCAATCGTCACAGACAGTGACTTGATGAAAAAAATTGGAAAAACCGAAGGGGCTGTGCTTTCTTTGGAAGTTTCCATCGCACAACTGAAAGCCCAATCCACAGACATTCGAATCAGTGACGAAGAAAATCCATGGCTTGGTGAAATTGGTCTTTTGAATCCAGTGCTGAAAATTGGAACTAAAGAAACACCTTTGGTAGCAAGACTTCCCTTTTACGTGCGAGTGAATGAAAGTGGAGAACTTTTATTTGAAGTTTTAGATGTGGAAGCCAATATCGGATCTGTGCCAATTGAAGTGGCCTATAGGAAACTTCTGCTTCCTTCTTTCGAGCTTCGAGTGGTCGGACAAACAAAAACTTATCAAATTTCCCTGGAAGATGCCGAATTTAAAAAAATCGTCGATGAACAAATTCCGACAGGACTTAAACTGGTTCGTGATTATGCCCAACAGTATTTGAAAAAAGAATTGCCGAAACTTTTGAATCAGAAAGTGAAGGAAGCTCTCAAGGGAGAGCTTGAAGAAATTCAGTCTTTCCCCGCCGCCGGAACTTTACCCAGTGATACTCGTCCACCACTTTCATTAGGTTTGAAGCTTGTGGATTTCAAATTGAAAGACAATAACTTAAGCCTGGGTCTTTCTTCATTCATCGAAGACACCTCACAAGCCAACAGCCCCTCACCTGCTCTGTGGAAAAACTCGGGTGCTCGAGGAGAGCCTGTGTTTAATCACCTCAATCCCAAAGACTACGATTTTGCAATTTCCGTGGACCGAGTGATTTTCAATCGAATGATCCATTTGAGTTTTAATAGAAAAAATTTCAAAGCATTAGAGACTTGC
The DNA here is from genome assembly GCA_964584655.1 of uncultured Pseudobdellovibrionaceae bacterium. GTDB lineage: Bacteria > Bdellovibrionota > Bdellovibrionia > Bdellovibrionales > Bdellovibrionaceae. Next base: position 8,548 of record CAZPBD010000027.1, read on the forward strand.
CCAGGCAATCCGACCATTGAACTTTTGAACGCACCTTCCATTGATGCTGTAAAATCCGCATCGTCCACAGATCCATTAAGTACAACAATCAGTCTTCATATTCATGCCCAAATCGATACTCCACCCGAGCAATCCACCGGTTTATTAGCTCCAATTAAGGATAAATTCCGTTTGAGCTTGAAATACAACGCGAAAGTTCGCCCTGTCAGCCCAGGTTCAACAAAGCTCGGAATCTATCCTGACACTGTGGATACAAATTCCATTGTCATCGACGAGACAAGTTTGACGTGGGTGGGAAGACTTGCAAAATCCATCGTCTTAAAAGAAGTGATCAATGTCTTGTCCAGTGAGGGAAGTTGCGGTACAGGTGCACCACTAGGAGAGTTTGAGTTGATCAACTCTTTGTGGGGATTTCCAGTCGAGTACGTCAAAATCAAAATGGAATCTCAAGGTCAACTGATGCTTTACATGAATTATAAGAACCAGACATTGGAGAACTTATGAAATCCGTCGCTTCAAAAATTGCAAAACTCCGATTCCCCGTGCTTCCTTTTTTAACACTCATTTTTGGACTGGGTCTGATGAGTGGCTCTTTTGCCCAGAGAACAGCTCTTGCTGGCCGCCAAGATTTAGTACCTGCGATCCAATTGAACAATACGCAATCATTCAACGGCAAATTCATTCACACCATTTACGCAGTTCAAAAAGCCAACTTTATCGGAGTGACACCTGTCCCCCACTTAGAAAAAATCCGATTGGTCACAACACTGAAAGTACAAGCCAACAGTTTGTTGTTTAACTCTGTCACCATCGATAAAGAACCCTTGAGCGGTTCCTATAACATTGTTGTCATCGTGGTTTCAGATCTTCCAACTTTACGTTGGGTGAATCCGAACCAGGGGGCCAGCCCTCAGTATCAGTATTTAACAAAAATTGAAAAACAAAGAATTGATCGCTTTTTGAGTGAACAAGGCGAAGCCGCAGTTTTTGGCATCAGTTTATAATCGATCAGGCTCGGCTTTTAAGATTCTCGATCATATTTAAAGCAGCGATCCTTCCGCTTTCTAAAGCAGAGTTCACAGATCCCTTTTCAAAAGCAGGGACAAATTCCCCGGCCCACTGAAGTTTCCCTCCGAAATCCGGGGACTCAAATAATGTAGAATTGGATAACCAAGATCCAGGCTCCCAAAGACTTCGGGCCCCTTGAATGAAGGGCTGATCCTTCCAATTCACAACATGGTAATCCAGAAATTTATTTTTAGCTGAAGCATCTGAGGGAGATCGCTCCAGTAAACCTGCCTTCCAATTTTCGATGTCTGGCAAAGTCCACTGTGAACCGCTTCCACCTCGAAGACCACCCAGCCAGTAGGACTGATCGCTTTTTTTCAAAGTGATCAGTGTCTGATCCTGAAGCCAATAGTTCATTTTTGAAAGTGACTCATTGGGCTGAGTCCCAAGGGAAACGAAAACCTTAGAGCTCTCGCCTAAAGCCGCTGATTGAATCCGGTTTTTTTTAGTTTGGCTGATATCTAAATCTTTAAAGCCATTGATCTTGGAATACTGATTCATTGGAAGAGCTAAAATCACATGGGAGGAGGTGAAAGATTCGAGTCCATTGGGAGTCTTAAATTGGCATCGAAAGCCCTGGTGATTTCGGGAAATCGAGTGAAGCGCCCATTTCATTTTCACCAAATGATCTGGTATGACACCGGCGACTCGGTCATACAAACGCCGGACGAGTTCGCTCCAGCCCCCTTGTACACGAAATAAGCTTTTCACTTTTTGATCTGCACGAGTTTGCCAAAGGACTTGAAGAGCGCTGAGGGATCTGGAATCCACAGAGTGCTGAGTGCGAGTCCAAGATTCCCAGTACTTCAGCACTCGAGGGTCAGCATCGATCCAATGGGTTTGCAAATACTCTTGGAAGGAAAGTGAATCCAATTCTGCGGCTAAGGCCGGAGAAAAAACTTGATAGCCATCAGCACTTCCAAACACTTTGAGTCGATCAGAAATCATTCGATTTAAAAATCGAGATGAAATTTGTTGGTATTCAGTTTCGCTTAGAACTTCACCCACTGAAGATTGCCATAAATTTCTATTGATCGGATTGTCGACGACCTCTTCCCACTCCATTTGAAACTCTTTTAAAGTTTCAAAAATAATTTTGTGTTGGGGCTCAAAAAACTCGGCGCCCATTTCGACGGTCATTTGATCCATGGCCTGAATTGAAAGAAGTCTTCCACCAGGTCTGTGGGTGGCCTCAAATAGACGAAAGGGAATTCGATTTTTTTTCAAAGTGTGAGCCGCCATCAGTCCAGCTGCGCCCGCTCCGATAATAAACACTTCGTTTTCAAAAATTCGACGATCTGACTGAAAGTAAGAATCAATGCCTGTGCAACCAGAAAGAGCCACCGATGATGTGGCCAAAGCCGATGATTGAAGCAGGAAATCTCTGCGAGTCATTGCCCTTTTTTTTCGTATCTTTTGATTCATCTTTTTCCTTACAAACAGTATAAATAGAGGAACATGGAAATTTGTAGAAGTCTATTAGATGGCCTTATGAAAAATGGCTGGGTGCAAAGCGATGAATTGCTGAGCCCTCAGACCAGACTAGACTGGCAAAAGTTAGCAGAAAATTATTTGCGGCTGGGAATGTTTCGGCCTGCTGAAATTGCTGCGGGGCTAAATGAAAAAATCAGATCCGATCAAATTTTTTGGCTCGAGCCGGAGCTAAATGATCATCACTCAATTTTTCAACAGCTCGAATCTTGGAGACTTGAACTCTCCAGAGGGCTGATGATTTCTGCTCCCAAAATTGAGGCCCACTTAGCCTCCTATGCACCAGGCAACAGTTACACCTTGCATTGTGATCAGCCTCAAAAATCAGGAGCTCGGGTCATGACTTTTGTTGTGTATTTACACTCTCACTGGGAACCAGGACAGGGTGGTGAGCTTTCCATCTACGAGGGCCCCAAAGGGGGTCAGGAAATTTATCGCATTGAACCTCGGCCAGGGCGCGTTGTCTTTTTTAACAGTAGCGAGATCTGGCACCAAGTGCGAGAATCAAACTTCCAACGACTTTCATTAACAGGCTGGTTTCGTCACCCATGAATCCCTTTGGCATACCACTGATTCGAAATATTTTACTCAGCCGTCTTCCTTTCAGACTGTTGATTTTGCTGGCCTCGATTTTAGCTGCAGGACTGGGGCTCGGGGCTTCTTATTTTCAAAAAAGTTTCATTGATGAAATCGTCCTGGGTGATTTTTCAAGTAGCATTTGGGTTTATCAAGCTTTGGGATTTGCTTTCCTGTGTTTTTTGCTCGCAAGCTTTCTATCGCAACTGACTTTGTATTTAGGCTACCGAGAAGCTCTGATCAGCCAGCGAAAAATTTCTGAAACTCTTTATCAACATGCCTTAAGACTTAAAAGTGAAAGTTTAGAAAAACGCACGGTGGGTGAAACAGTTGCATTATACGCCACTGATATTCCTGCCAGCACTATTTTACTCGAGCAAACTCTTCCCTACGGAGCCAGTACTTTTTTTCCGATTCTTCTGTCACCCATTGCCTTGCACTACATGATCGGAACTTCTTTAATCGAAGTGTATATCCTTGTATTTTTTGTCGCAGCCTTGAACACAGCTTTGGCCTTTCGGCAAAGTGGATTTTTCTACACTTTCAAACAACTGGCGGCCGAAAGAGTTTCGAAAGTAAACGAATGGCTTCAAAATATTCGCTCACTTAAAATTCTCAATTGGATCGAACCCTTCGAGGATCGAATTCTGGATGTAAGAGAAAAAGAAACCGTCAATCGAATTAAAATGGTCACCAATGGCCAAATGATGAATGCGATTACATCCCATGCCACCTTTGTGTTTAATATTGCTGCGGGTTTTTTACTGATCGCCATTCAAAAACGAGAACTCACCGCCGGGGAAATTTGGGCTGTGTTCTGGGTTTTAGGATTATTTTTAAATCGTCCCCTTCGGCAACTGCCTTGGTTTTTCACTTTCGGTTTTGATGCCGTGACGTCATCCAAGCGTTTGCAAAACTTTTTGGATCTAAAACCTTTTCATAATTATGATATTCAATCTGCTGGCGTCTCCAGTCAGGAAAATCTTTTAGAAGTGAAAGGCTTGTCCTGGGGAAATCAGACTTCTAAAGTTTTGGACCAATTGGATTTCAAAATTAAAAAAGGGGAAAAGGTCGCAATACTTGGAGAAGTCGGATCTGGCAAAACGGCTTTCCTGCTTTGCCTTTTAGGTGAACTTCATGGCAAGTTTGATCAGTTCTTTTTTCATGGACAATCCGTCAGCGGACCGCAGGCTAAAAAATTGAAGAATAATTTGAATTACGTTCCTCAAGAGTCTTTTCTAATGAATTCAAATCTTCGAGACAATGTCTCCTTCGAATATCGCAGCACAGACTTTGATGACGGCGAAATTATTTCTCATCTGTCCCAGGTGGATTTCGTGCCTGAGCAAGAAGGATTGAATTCTGGTCTTGAGACTTCCATCGGAGAGCGCGGAGTCAATCTTTCAGGCGGACAAAAACAACGCCTTAGCTTGGCCAGGTCCATGGCCCAAGGCAAAGAGCTCATTTTGATGGATGATAGCATGAGCCAGTTGGATTCCTTAACCGAAAGTAAAATTTTAAAGGATCTGTTCGAGTCAACATTGAAAGATAAAAGTGTCATCGTGACCACTCACCGACTTTCGATTTTGCAGTACATTGACACCGTTTACGAATTAAAAAATGGAAAACTTGTCAAAATCGAGAAGGGAGCCTTTTCATGATCAGCTCTTCTTTTCAATTAGAAAAAGAAAAAAAGTTTGAAGGTGGTTTTAAGAAATCAATTTTTGAAACTTTGATGATGTGCTATGCACCCTTCAAATATAAGCTCGTCTGGGTTTTGATTTTAGGAATTCTGGGGCGACTTCTAGCTTTATCAAATACAAATCTAGTGGGTCTTTGGGTCGACAGTCTCACTACAAAATCAGTTCAATTTTCTTGGATGGCGAACTGGGCCGCCACCGATTTTCTTTACGCACTCCTGTTGATTACTATTTTGGGATTTCTTTTTACCACGATCTTTCGAGTGGCTTTTTCAAGACTTTCAGCTCGAGCTGTATCAACTTTGTATGATGAGACCACTTATCGAATTTCTCGAGCTCCCATGAGCTTTTTTGATCAAAATCCTTTGGGTCGAATTATGACTCGGTTTTCCTCTGACTACGGGAATATCTTCAGACTTTTCGGTGGCCCCTTGGCTGAATTTTTCTCGATTCTTTTTGACCTTATTGCGTTTCTGATTTTGATGACTTTTGTTCATCCCAGTTTTTTTCTTTTGATGGTTGTTTATGGCGGCAGCAATTGGTTCATCTATTATTTGAATCGGGACCGACTGCGAGCTTCACGACGGGAACTTTCCCACCAGCGCGGACCTTCCATCGCCCACTTTGCAGAAACAGCTCAAGGGGCGATTAATATTCGTCTGTTTGAAAAAGAAAAACTTTTCAATCAGCATTTCACAGAGCTGGATTCTGATTATTTAAAATCCAAAAATAAAACTTTTGTTCAGGTGATCTCTTATATCTTTCAAATGAATGCCTTGAGCACTTTTTGGTTTTTGCTTGTGGGACTGTATTCCGTTTGGGGATTGAAAACTGGTTTTCTGACGGTGGGTGATGTGGGATCTGCCCTGGGTCTTATCATCATTTCTTTTAATTCGATTCAAATGTTTTTCGAGTGGCTCACGCAATTAGAAGAAGGTTTTGTGGGCGTCGAGCGCATGGATGACTATCTCCGACGTCCCATCGAAAAGTATTCTGAACTTCCCCAGAAGGCCTATTACAAGACTCAACATCATTTTGAAGATGCAAATTTCAAATCTAAAGTGAATTCTAATTTTAATATCCAGATTAAAAATGTCAGCTTTAAGTACAATGAAAACCAAGATTGGGTTTTAAAAAATCTGAATCTGACAATTCCTGAAAGACAAAGAATTGGGATTGTGGGCAGAACCGGTTGTGGAAAATCGACATTACTGCAGTGCCTGACTCATCTGTATCCGTTTGAGGGTGAAATTTCCATTGGTGACCTCAATCCCGCAAATGGCTCAAACCTAAAAGACTTCCGTTCACAAATTGCCTACCTGCCCCAAGAGCCTGCTGTTTTGAAAGCGACTTTACGTGAAAACCTGGATCTTAAAAAATTGCACACAGACTCTGAAATGATGGAATGCCTGAAACGGGTGGGTCTTGGTCCTTGGTTTAAATCCATAGGCTCCAATTTGAATTTTGATCTACAAGAAAAAGGTAAAAACCTTTCCATCGGTGAAAAGCAGTTATTGGGTCTTGCCAGATGTATACTTCAAGATTCTCCCATCCTGATCCTTGACGAAGCCACCAGTGCATTGGATCCAGTCACTGAGAAAATCGTCTTGAGTGTACTCGAGAAGGAAGCAAAAAATAAGACATTGATCTTCGTAGCCCATAGGCTTCAGACCCTTCATTTCTGTGATTCCATCTTGTGGTTAGAAAACGGAAAAATAAAAATGCAGGGGCCACCAAAAAATTTGTTGTCTCAATTTGAGATTCGAGACAAATTCGAGCTGAACTAGACTCGAGGCCTTGCTTTCTTTAAGCCGATCAGCCCTTATAAGACAAAGAGCAAGATGTAAAGAGAGACCATGACAGACGAAACCACACCACCATCAGACGAAGTCAAAGCCCACGTTTCTTCGGAAAATGATTTCATGATGATGGCGACTAGCTGGTCAGCACTCAGTCATGAAGAACGCACACAAAAATTTCAAACACTCCCCCGCACAGAAGCAGAAGAACTTTTTTTAAGCCTCAACACCCATGATCAAGCAGAACTCATTCAAGAATTTTCGGGATCCTTAGAAAAAAGATCATGGGTCAGATTACTCGCCCCCGATGACGTGGCCGATCTTATCCAAGAAATTGGTGTTAACAAAAAAGAAGAAATTTTAAATCTGATTGATCCCCAAACCCGCAGAGAAGTGACAGCCCTTCTGGCCTATGCAGAAGACGAAGCCGGTGGACTGATGAGCTCACGCTTTGCTAGGCTCCGACCGGACATGACAGTGGATGAGGCCATCAGATATCTCCGGCTGCAGTCCAAAACTCAGGTGGAAACAATTTATTATGCCTACGTGATGGATCCCCACCAAAAATTATTGGGTGTGGTTTCTTTCCGAGAGCTCTTTGCAGCGGCCAACACAAAAGTTGTTTCAGACATCATGCAGACGGATATTATTAAAATCCCTGTGGAAATGGACCAAGAGCAAATCGGGCGAATTTTTTCTCAGCAAAATTTAATGGCATTGCCGGTGATCGACTCTGAGGGGATCATGCAGGGAATTTTGACTTTCGATGACGTGGCAGACGCCATTCAACGAGAGGCCACAGAAGATATTCAAAAATTTGGTGGTGTGGAAAGCTTAGAAGCACCGTATTTTAAAACCACATTTTTTGAAATGTTTCGCAAGCGTGGCGGTTGGTTGATTTTACTTTTCGTGGGTGGAATGTTTACAACAACAGCCATCAGTTATTTCCAAGTGGAAATTGAACGAGCTGTGGTTCTCACTTTTTTTCTTCCTTTAATTATTGCATCCGGTGGAAACTCTGGCTCACAGGCCTCAACACTTATCATTCGTGCCCTTGCATTGGGTGAAGTTCGACTCAAGGACTGGTGGCGAGTGATTAAAAAAGAAATTGTGATGGGTTTAGCCTTGGGTCTTTTATTGGGGACCATCGGACTTCTGAGAATTCTTATTTGGCCTGGACGAGTCAGTCAATTTGGAGAGCATTATGCCTATTTGGCTTTGACTGTTTTTGTGACTCTGCTTTGCATTGTTCCTTACGGAACCATCACGGGATCCATGCTGCCCTTTCTTTTGAAAAAAGCAAATCTAGATCCGGCCTCAGCTTCTGCGCCCTTTGTCGCGACATTGGTGGACGTGATTGGTCTTGTGATTTATTTTAGCGTCGCCAGCTATATCCTTAAAGGCGTGATGCTGTAATTACGACGCTTTTGATAACGAGCGTGTCCAACTCATAATTCGATCAGACACACTTTGCGATGCATCTTTAAATTGAACACCGTAGGCTTTTTTCTCTTCACTCCAAACGATGCGACCTTGAACTTCGATCTCGCCCTCGCCTGTTGGATTCGAAATTTTCATACTGACCAAAGATCCCTTTTCAATCAGGTCCTCAGCCGAGAACGAGAGTCCACCCATGGATAAAGTGTGCACTTGACCGATCACTTCACGGCCACCCATGTTGATTCGGATATCCGACTTCACTTGGAATCTTTCAAATTTTCGACGTTGTTCTGGATTTAAAAATCTCATGGTCATCCACACACCAAAAGGGATCAGGATGCAAAGCAATCCGAAAAGAGCTGATCCCATCGGTCCCAATGGATTTTGTGTTGTGATCGATCGAACAAGTCCACATCCACCGGCACCGCCACTGGCAGCGGCCTCACTGGATGCAAAATCGGTATAGCTGTCAGCGCTGTAAGAAGGCTGAGAGGCCAAAGAAGTAGCAGAAGATTTTGTTAATGAAACAAGGCTATTGGCATTGACTCGTCCTTGTGTCGAGACCTTCCCGGCTAAACCAGAAATGGAATTCACGCTCGCAAGAACAAGTTCTTTGATTTGATAACCAGTCAATTGTGGAGCTTCTCGCCACGCAAGAGCTGCAATCCCCGCAACAAATGGAGTGGCCATACTTGTTCCAGACATGAGTGTGTAGGAGCTTCCTAAATAAGTGCTGTAAATATATTGTCCCGGTGCCGCCACAGGAACCACAGTGGCTCCGTAGTTTGAAAAAGAGGCCAGCTGATCATTATCTTGAGTGGCTGCGACAGCGAGATTTGCAGGAACATTATAACTTGCAGGATACATGGGATTCGCATCATTGTTCGAACTGTTATTTCCGGCAGCTGAAACCACAAGCACTTGATTGTTGTAAGCATAGGACAAAGCATCCAACAGAGCACGGCTGTAGGATCCACCACCCCACGAGCAGTTGATCACTTGAGCTCCATTATCAACAGCATAGTAAATCGCACGAATGGCATCACTGGTTCGACCGGAACCGTTGGCATCTAAGAACTTCAGAGCCATTACTTGAATTTTAGATTGAGGCCTAGCGCTCGAGAAAATATTAAACCCAGCTCCAATCACAATACCTGCCACGTGAGTTCCGTGACCTTCATCATCGTTTGGTGAACTGACGTTCGAGAAAAAGTTCCATCCATAGATATCGTCCACGTAACCATTTTGGTCATCGTCAACTCCTGGAACTCCCCCTTGTTCGGAAGGATTTCTCCAGATGGCATCCGACTGCGTGAAGGCAGGATGGGTCACAAACACACCGGTATCAATAACAGCTACGATCGGCCGATTGGAAGTACTGAAAGCCGAATACTGACTCCAAGATTGTGGCACTTGAACCGGAGCATAACTTTGAGAATAGGAACCAGAGAAAATGCTCTCAGACATCGAAGCTTGCACCTGGGATTCAGATAAAATTTCCTGTTGTTGCCCTTGGCCATCTGGCTGTGAAGGTTTTGAGAGAATAAAGTTGGGTTCGATGTATTCCACATCAGGATCTTGAGAAAGAGTCTGAAAGTCCTGTGGATTGTTGAGTTTAACTTGGAATACACCAGCCGAAGAGACCTGTCCCTTAAGCGAAAAACCACCGGCCACTTTGGCCTGGATCGCTTGAACAGAGCGAGAGGATTTAAGTTTAATTAAGTACTCGCCAGGGACAACTTCTTGACCCCAAGCCGAGGACATCAATACCAAGTACATCAGCATAAGTACTCTTCGGCCTAAAGTCTGGGTCACTTGAGATTCAAAATAAGAATTTAGCCAAATTCATTCTCATTATGAAACAATAAACGGCATCGACCAAGTTTGAGTGAATCAAGTTGAATGGGCGAAACAAAATCGTTTCAAAAGTGGGTGTTGAACTTGAACCATTTAAAGACAACTTTTTTAAGAGGGCTTCTGACCCTGCTTCCTATAGCAGTCACCATTTACATCGTTTATGCTGGCCTTCTTATATTTGAAAATATTCTGGCTGGATTCATCAAAAATTTTCTACCCCAAGAGCAGTACATTCCAGGCCTTGGCTTTGGATTGACGTTGATTCTGATTTTTATGTTTGGCCTGCTTCTGAATAATTTTATTCTGCAAACTCTTTTGTTCAAACTTGAAGAAAAGCTAAAGTCCATTCCCTTGATCAAAGCTGTTTATTCCCCTCTCAGAGATTTAATGAATTTGTTTTCTAAAGGAAGTCAAAAGGGACTTCGCGGCGTGGTTCTGGTGGACTGGCAGCAAGACGGTCCCTCATCCATAGGGTTGATCACTCGTGATACTTTTGAAGATCTTCCGCAATTAAAAGCAGATGATTTAGTGGCTGTATTTTTACCTTTTAGTTATGGACTGGGCGGAGCGACTTTGTTATTTAAAAAATCAAAGCTTCGAATCATTGATCTTCCCGTTGAAAAGGCATTGCAGTTGGCCATCACGGGTTGGGTGAAAGCTGAAGTACAAGAAAGCCTGAAATGAAAACAGAACAAAAAAAATCCACTCTTGAAAAAGCTCAAGCCATTAATTCTGACGTGGAAAAGTACGGCACCTTTGCCGAAATCGGTGCAGGTCAAGAAGTGGCCCGCCATTTTTTCACGGCTGGCAAAGCCTCGCAGACCATAGCAAAAACGATCTCTGCCTACGATATGATTTACAGTGATGAAATTTACGGCAAAGAAAAAAACGGCCGCTACGTATGTAAATCCAGACTGATAAAAATGTTAGATAAAGAATTCAACCTGATGATTCGCAGGCTCGAGGCCCATCGAGGTTCTAAGACAGCTTTTTTTAGTTTTGCAAATACTGTGGCCACCGGATCTGCAGAAACTCCACGGTGCCATGGTTGGATGGGTGTCAGATTTCAAACTCATCCAAAAAGTGAATTTCATGATGTGATTTTACATGTGCGAATGATGGATCGTTTCCGCCTGCAACAACAGGAATCTCTGGGAATACTTGGTGTCAGCCTCATTCACTCTGCTTTCTATCACCGTAATTCTGAAGAAAGTTTTATTCACAGCCTTGTGGACAATCTCAAAAAGGGCCAAATCATCATTGATTATCTCGAAGTTTCGGGCCCCGAGCTCGTGCATTTAGATAATCGGAAGATGAATTTGCAATTGGTAAAAGAAGGTCTTTCTGAAGCTGTTCTGATTGGTGCTGATCAAAAAGTACAATTCATTGCTGATGAAGCCTACCAGAAATCATTATTGATCCAGCGGGGCCATTACAAACCCATGACGATCAGCCACCAAGACATGATGGCAAAGGGTTTAGAGCAATTAAAAGTGGATGTGAAATCTTTGAAGTTGAAATCTCAAGATGTGGTCACTTTAAATGAAATCGAGATTTCTTCCACCACTGACTTAAACGATGTTCTTAAAAGAATTGATATGTTGTCGCTCTTAGGATTGCGAAGCCTGGTCACGCAATTTCCGCTGTATTACCAGATGAAATCTTTTTTCAGAAAGTTTACCGATCACCCCATGATCTTGGTCATGAGCGCCAGCCACTTGGACAGGATTTTTAATTCCGAGCACTACAAAAACTTAGAAGGTGGAATTTTTGAAGGCCTCGGTAAACTTCTGGATGAAAACACACGTCTCTATGTCTACCCTTACAAAACAAGTAAAACCTGCTTAACCGCAGGCTTGTTTCGCCCTGCCAAATCTTCTTTAAAAATCTATGAGCACTTTTTAGAATCAGGCTTGATTGTGGATATCAGCGGTTGTGATGAATCTCCTGAATTTCATCATTCGGAATTGGTTTTAAAAATGATTCATAAAAAAGATAAAAAATGGGAGAAGCTTGTTCCCCCACCCTTGGTTTCTTATTTAACAAAAAACCATTTGTAAATTTATCTGCCTTCCAGCCAATGAATCAAGGCTTGAACACATTGCGCATTTCCACCTGCACCGTGAAAAATCCCATTGGGTCGATCCGTCCACGAATACATATCTAAATGTGCCCACTTTGTGGATCTGACAAATTTTTGCAAGAAAAGTGCAGCTGTAATCGCACCACCAAAGGATTCCCCCGCATTTTTAAAATCTGCAAAGGGAGAAGCATAAGTTGCAAAATAACGATCTACTAACGGAAGTCGCCAGTTCAAATCACCTGCGAGTTGTGCCGACTTATTGATTTCATCTGCAAGCTCATCGTCATTAGAAAATAATCCTGCCACTTCTAAACCCAAAGCCACACGACAAGCTCCCGTCAGCGTTGCAAGGTCAATCACAACTTCGGGCTTGGATGAATCTGTCACTGCCACATCAAGAGCGTCTGCAAGAACAAGTCTGCCTTCTGCATCCGTGTTATCAATTTCCACAGTCAGACCATTTCGAGAGCGATAAACATCGGAGGGTCTCATGGATTTTCCATCGATGGAATTCTCTGCGAGTGCCAAATAAAAATCCACGGGATGTTCAAACTTCGATCGATCCACCCAAAGCGCAATCGCAATCACAGAGGCTGCACCGCCCATATCTTTCTTCATCAGTCGCATCGCAGACGAGGGTTTGATATCCAAACCACCGGTATCAAAAGTAATTCCTTTTCCAACGATTGCAACAGGCTTACGTGCCGATTTGACTTTGGGTCGGTAGGAAATTTTGAGTAACTGAGGAGGATCGTCAGACCCCTGACCTGTCGCTAAAAGAAGTTCGCACTTTTCAGTTTTTAATTTTTGAGAATTCCATGCTGTAATTTTAGACGACCCTGAAAGTTTCAGTTTTTTTACAAGACTGACAATTTGTGAAGGTCTTTTTAAATTGGGTGGAAGATTCACTAAGTGCCGAGCAAGACTGATAGAAGCCGCACGATTTTTCGCACGATTCAAGATTTCGAGATCTAAAGGCTTTGAATTCTTTTGTACAAAAAGTTGGGATGACAACAATTCCGGCTGACCTTTTAAAACTTCTTTGTAGGAATAAACAGAGGCTTCAAGTCCGGTTAGGAATCCAAGCTCTGACATTTCTTGAGTTCCATGAAAATGAACATGAACTTGCTGAGGTTTGAGAGCTTTTAATTGTGCAACAACAAGGCCTGCATAATCTCGTGTTTTTGAATAAGCAGACTCGTTCAATCTTCCATCATGAAGCCCCCCTGTGGGGACTTGTAATTTAAGGATCCAGACTGGACCTAGTGCGCTTTGAAAATGAAGGTGCTCAGATGCCTTCATTGCATCCGTCGATTGTCCGAAGCTTTCTAAAATCCCTGGGACTTCTGGTAAACTTGAGTCCTCGAGGATGTGAATATGAGCTTTCGACACCTTTTCAAGGCTCGCACTTTTTTTACCCGTCTTTTTTGCGCTCGTTTTTGGATTTGCATTTTGTAACCAAGAAAAAAACATAGGTCCCACCTTTAATCAGGCATTGATTGTGTCACGTTTTTTCTTGAAAATATAGAAATGAAGCAGCAGGAAAATCTCTCAAATACCTTGGACCTTAAAGTTCTTCTTTTAAATGCAGAAAATCTGTTTTTGCTGTTTGATCAAAAGCCCCCCCTCGACGTCCAAAATCTGGATGAAACCCAGTGGCAAAAACTTTCAACCTCAGTTTATGAAAATAAACCCCTCCACAAGCTTCTGGAGCTCAAAAAAATGATAGAGACCGAGAAGCCCGACATCATGATGTTTTGTGAAGTCGGTGGTGCTGAAAGCCTTAGCAATTTTAATCACTATTTCCTGAACCATCAGTATTCCACAGCCCTCATCGAGGGAAATTCGGACCGACACATTGACGTGGGCTTTTTGATCTCAAAAAAATTGAGCCTTTATTTTGATTTGCAATCCAACAAAAACAGACCTCTGCAATTCAACTACGATCCCGAGGGTCCTAGCCTGAAGTTCTCCCGGGATGCGGCCGAGCTCAGACTTTTTTCAACTGACAAAGAAAAGCCCTTTCTGATTTTTCTACTGACTCATTTAAAATCCCACCTGGATCCCGAAAAAAAGGATCCCCAAGGCAACCGCAGACGCACAGCCGAGCTGAAAACTTTGATGGAGATCTATTTGGAACTCGAAAAAAGTTTTCCACAGGTCCCCATCGTAGTGGCGGGTGATTTTAACGGAAATGCCTCAAAAAATGGGACAGATCCGGAGTTCACAGATCTCTATCAAAAAACACAACTGGAAGATGTGCTCGAGCTGGCTCAAGTCAAACCTGAGCTTCGCTGGACTTTTTATCAGGTCAGAATGGGTGGCGGTCGCCAAGATGGAAAACAGTTGGATTATGTTTTTCTCAATCCTTTGCTAAAACCTCACCTGAAAACAGAAACTTGTCGAGTGTTGAGGTACAAAGATGAATACGGCTTTGATCTGGATTGGCCTATGACGCTAGAAGCAAAGCTGAGACTTCCTTCTGACCACTACCCCCTCCTTTTTGAGCTTGAAAAAATCAAGATTTGGTAAGACACCTAAAGTATGAAGATTCAAAATAATCCGTTAATAAAATTCGATGTGGAGTGCATTCCTCATTTTGTTTCCGAAGAGTCCAAGCCCGAAGACTCCTATTATTTTTTTTCTTATAAAGTAAAATTGAAAAATCAAGGAAATGAACCCGTGCAATTGATGAGTCGCCACTGGGTGATCACGGATGCTCTTGGTCGCACTGAAGAAGTTCGGGGCCCTGGTGTGGTCGGATTGCAGCCAAAAATTCAACCTGGTCAAAGCTTCGAATACGAAAGTGCCTGTCCACTGAATACGTCCACTGGCTCGATGAAGGGCACCTATTCCATGGTCACTGATAATGGAAATAATTTTGAAATCGAGATCCCTGAATTTTACCTAATTTGCCCAAACTCTTTACATTAAATCCAAAATTGTTTGTTTCCATAAAATCTTTGCATTTTTAATTGCCCCACTTCGAGATTTCTCCTCTGAAAAACTCACACCACGACAGCCCGTCTGTTAAATTAGAACTTAGGGGGAAATTTGATCATGAAAACACTTTTTTATTTATCTATCATGGTGGGTCTTGCTGCCCAGGCCCAGGATGAAGTCACAAGTTCACTGCCAGCACCAGAACAAACTGAATCCGTAACCTTGCCCCAATCAGCCAAGTTGAGCTTTCTAGGGAAAGTGAAGAAGAAAGTAAAAAGCATAGCGATTGCACAAATGAAACAAGAAAAAGGCACTTTGAATCTTGTCTTCGATTCTGAACACCTTCAACCCGGCCAATACCAATTGTCATTTGCAGAAAGCTGCCAAGCCGTAGATAAGAGTCGCGTTGTCCTTGGCGAATTTAAAACTCAATCTGGATTTATTTCCACAGAGTTCAATCACTCTGAAACCAGTTTGAAGAAAAATCCCTTTAATTTGGAAGTCCCTCAATTTCTACTTCTGACCAAAAAAGAAAAGAACGCAAAAAAGAATTCCACGATTTCTTGTGTGGAAATTAAGACGGCCCCAGAGGCACCAGCTCAAGCTTCCCTTGAATGATGAATAATGAGCTTGGCTGCTTTGAGAATTTGTTCCAAGGGCATTGTGGGTGCCACTTGGCTTTGTTCCGGCAAATAAGGCACATGCACAAAAAGACTAAAGGCATTTGAATTTGAGTCTTGAAATGTTTTAGTCGCAAAATAATAAACACAATTACAAATGTAGGTGCCGGCGGAAAATGAAATTTCTGATGGGATTTGATTTTTTTTCAGCTCTGCCAGAATTTTTGCTAAGTTCATCGGATTGATGAATGCATCCACTGCACCGGGGACCAATGGTGATGGGGTCCAAGACTGGCCTTCCACTTGATTGAAATCCTTTTCTTTCCAATTCAGAGCCACTCTCTCGAGACTGATTTTATCTCGTCCGCCCGCTTGCCCAAAGCCGATCCATCCCGACCACTTCTGTGATTTGAGATTCTCACTTAAAATTTGAGCCGCTTGATCGTAGTCCACGGGCAGAAGTAAAAATTCACAATTATATTTCAGTTGAGGATCATTTTGAAGATGTTCGATTAAGATTTGGCTGGGATTTAATTTTTGATTTCCGAAGGGCACAAAACCTGTGATTAGAATTTTATCCGTCATGAAAACTTTCCCCTTTAGGGACTTCGCATGAAAGTGTTCCATCCATGGCTGAGTTTTTTGTAAACGTAGCGTTCGTGAAGTCGGCCAGCTCGACCGATCCAAAATTCGATTTCTTCGGGCTGAACCACGAATCCACCCCAAAACGGAGGACAAGGAATGGTTTTACCTTCGAATTTTTTTTCCACTTCTTTTTGCTTCACTTGAAGAGCTTCCAGACTTGGAATTTCTTTGCTTTGTTGCGATGTCCAAGCTCCGATTTGGGAAAGCCTAGGACGAGTGGCAAAGTAAGCTTCTGAAACATCTCGGGGGAGCTTTTCAACAGTGCCTTCGATTCGCACTTGTTTTTCTAAACTTGGCCACCAAAAATTAAGGGCCGCTGTGGGACGAGCCAGAAGCTCTTGTCCTTTGCGACCCTCGTAATTGGTGTAAAAAGTCAGACCATTTTGATAAAGGCCTTTAAAAAGAACCGTTCTTACACTGGGTTTCCCACTTTCACCAACTGTGGCTAGAGAAAAACCCGTGGGTTCGACAAGGCCGGCCTCTTGAGCTTCTTTTAAGAAATCTTGAAAGTGCAAAAGAGGTTCACGGCCAAAATCAAACGACATTTATTTTTTCTTTTCTGTCTTTACGATCTCGAGCAATTCAACTTCGAAAGCCAAAACAGAGTTTGCGGGAATACCAGGTCGCGCAGAAGGACCATAAGCAAGCTCAGGTGGTATCCACAATTTAACTTTAGAACCTGTCTTCATCATTTGAAGAGCTTCAGTCCAACCAGGAATTACACCTTTAACTGGAAATTCAGCAGGTGTTCCACGATCGTAAGAAGAATCGAATTGTTCACCAGTCACAAGTGTTCCCTTGTAGTGAGCTTTGATTGTGTCTTCAGCTTTAGGAATGGGTCCTGTGCCTTCAGTCACAACTTGGTATTGAAGACCAGAATTTGTGATCTTAACTCCGGCAGCTGTTTTGTTCTTTTCTAAGAACTCAGCGCCCTTCTTTTTATTTTCTTCAGCCACTTCTTGCTGCTTCTTCATAGAAGTTTCCTGAAGCTTACCCATCGCTTCTTGAATTTGCTCTTTCGTCAATTTGCTTTCTTTACCAGCAATGGCTTCTGTAATTGCCATTGCTAAAACATCAGAATCCACATCAATACTTTGTGATTTCAAGTTTTGACCGATCTGAGTGCCGATCGCGTAGCTGGCTTTTTTCTTATCTGTATCTAACTTTTTTGAACAACCTACTGTCATCATGACAGAGGCCATCGCAAGAACTACTAACATTTTCATCTTTGGATCTCCTTTGATAGTTAAACGAACCATTCAAGTGTGGGCCAAAAAAAACCAATTGGCAAATAGGTTTTATGGGCCTAATTTCTCAGTCCTGTGACGCATCTTTTCCTCTATGCCTTAGCACTGTTCTTTCTTTCTCAATCGGCGGCTCTTGCGAAATTTGCAAGTGCACCTCCCGAGGTCATTGGGTCTTGGCGGATGCTGGCTGCAGCGCTGTGTTTTTTGCTATTCACCGTCTTCAAAGGATCATTTTTTAAGGAATTGAAAAAATCAAAATCTACTTTTGGCTGGCTGGCTGCCACTGGATTTTTCTTCTTTTTGCATCTGTGGACTTTTTTCTTTGCCTCTCAAAACACTTTGATTGCTCATACGATGATCCTGTTTTGTCTCAATCCCCTATTCGTGGGTCTAGGCTCTTGGTGGATCAATAACAAAAGACCTACCAAGCAGATCATGGGATCCTACGTTCTCTCATTTGTGGCCCTCTTTCTGCTGCTTTTTGCCAGTCAAAAATCAAGTGTACAAACCTCAGAACATCCCCAATGGTTAGGTGATGTATCCGCATTTGCCTCAGCTGTTTTTTTTGCAGTTTACTTTCTTCTGAGCCAAAAATGCAGAACCACTCTTTCCAATAGTTTCTTCAGTGGCATGATGTATTTGTATTGTGCTGCCTTCTTTTTCATCATGATGGCAGTCAATCAAAGCAACTGGATCCACTATCCTCAGAACACTTGGTTGGGAATTTTAGGGCAGGTGATTTTCTCAACCCTTCTGGGACATGCTTTGATTTCATACTTGATGAAGCACTTGGACGTCACCTGGATGGCCACTGGAAAACTATCAGAGCCAATCATGGCGACGATTGTGGCTTACTGGACCTTTGGAGAGACCGTTACTATTTATGGAAGCTTTGCCTTTGTTCTGACGGGAGCTTCTCTTTTTCTATTGCTCACATCCAACAGGAAATCGAAAGCTTCTTGAAATGAGCCTTTAAAAAAGACTTTGGGTTGTCTTTTTCCAAGAGAATGAAGATACATCGGATCGTAATAATCTTTCAACAGAGCTTGAATCCATCGCTTGTTAGATTCAATTTCTCGCGAATCCAACCATAACTTTTCGCTTTCAATAAGCATCTGCATGATCTCGCTTGTTCGAAGGCCCCCTAGTTTTTTTTGAATATCTGTCAGAGCTTTTTTATATTTTGCAAAGACTGCAATTCCTTTTTCATCTTCACAATTTTGGTTCAGTGGTGTTTGTAAAACGTAATCAAAAAAAGTGTTTTCAGTTCGTTTTTCTAATGGGACATCCAGCCACACCACTGGAGATTCTCTTAAACTTTCAAAAAATAAATCAGGTAAAACGTTTCGTCCAATCAGTCGACTTTCATCTTCTACGATAAAGGGAAGTTGAAGTTGATTGGCCCAGTCCACCTTTTGAAGCCATTCGAAGAGAAATCGATTTTCAAAAACAGCCTGTTGAGGCTGGGGCTCTGACATTTTGCCGAAGGCGCTGCCCCGATGAATGGCATGTTTTTCAAGATCCAATGTGGGCCAAAATTGAGATATTTTATTGATGAAATGAGTTTTAGCAGAGCCCGTGGGTCCCGAGATCACCAGCATATGATTTTGTTGGGTTTCTAGGGCCATAAAATCCAGTAAATACTGACGACAGGCTTTGTATCCGCCGGCAATCAGGGGCCTGGAAATTCCGACCTCTGTTAGCCACCTTTGGGTGATCTGCGATCTTTGGCCACCTCGGAAACACATCAAAATTGCTTCTGGGTTTTGCTTCAAGGCTTCAATCCATGCCTGCATTTTTTTTTGCTTATTTTCACCACTGACAATTTGATGACCCAAACTGATTGCGGCCTCTTGACCCCGATTTTTATAACAGGTGCCGACTTGGGCACGTTCTAAATCGTCTAAGATGGGAAGATTCAGGGCTCCCGGCAGATGACCCTGTTGAAATTCGCCCGGAGATCTGACATCTATAAAACAAGAATTTGTTTGAGCCCAGGATTTTAAGTTATCAAAAGACAAATGAGTCATTTACTTCCAAATCAATTTTTTAGCGGCCTTGGGAACGACCTTGCCGATTTTTTCGGACTTTGGAAATTGTGTCTTTAACAACTTCAAAACTTGATCCGATTTTTTCGGATCCACACTGAGAAGCAATCCACCACTGGTCTGAGGATCCACAAGAACCTTAATTTGTGATTCACTGACAGCAGAAAAATCAGAATCATTCTGTATGTACTCTCGGTTGGTGCGGTGGGCTTTTGTTAAAAAACCTTTTTCCAAAAACTCGTGAACTTGTGGCAGCAAGGGAATCGCCTGCACTTGAAACTCCAAGCTGCAGTGACTTCCACTGGCCATGTGAGAGCTATGTCCAGCTAAACCGAAACCCGTGATGTCAGTAGCAGAGTGAATGGACTTTGCAAGCTCACCCAAAAGAGGTCGAATATTGTTAATCTGACTCATGCTGATCAGTGCATCTAAAATTTTGTCTTCATCGACCTCTTGGCGCTTCAGAGCCGCCGTGATAGTTCCTGTGCCGATCGCTTTTGTTAAAATTAAATCATCACCCATTTGAGCGTTGGCGTTGGACCAAACCAAATCGGACTCAACAAGACCCGTTACACTGAGACCAAATTTCAATGTGTCATCATCAATGGAATGCCCACCAACTAAAGGAGTTTCGGCGAGTGTGAGCACGTCACAGGCGCCTTGAAGAACTTCCACAGCAATTTTTGTATCTAAGGTCGCCAAAGGAAAAGCCAAAATAGCCATGGCTGAAATCGGCCAGCCGCCCATGGCATACACATCGCTGAGTGCATTGGCCGTCGCGATTTTTCCAAACCAATGGGGAGAATCCACGATGGGAGTAAAGAAATCCAAGGTTTGAACCAGGGATTTCGATTCTGGTTTTAATTTTTGTAAATTCAAGATGGCAGCATCGTCAAAGGTTTGAGAATCCACTTTGAGATACTCAGGTGATACGGGAAAGCGCACTTGAGATAAAATATTTTTTAACTCGGAGGCTGCAACTTTTGCGGCGCACCCACCCTTTTGAACTGTTTGGGTGAGTTTAAGATTCATGTTTGACGCTGTTTATCATTCTGTTTTTGTTTATCTTCCTGAGCCTTTTTCTCGATCTCAAGTTCAGTCACATCGCGACTTGCGTTGGCATCCTCAACACCACTGATTCCTTTTTTAAATCCGCGTATGGCCTCTCCCATGGATTTGCCAAGTCCTGGCAACCGAGACGGTCCAAAAAAAAGCAATGCAAGTCCAACGACAACTATAATTTCAGTCCAACCTAAATTCACAGGTGACCTCCGGGTGATGTTTCAATCTCTCACGTCTGTTAGGCCCGAAACAAGTCTTAATGTGAATAGACGCTTGCAACAGGAAAAACGGGCGTGATACAATTTGCCAATATGCAAATACTTATCGTCGAAGACCAAGAAAAAATTAAAGACTTTCTCGTAGAGGGCCTCACTCAAGCTCACTACACAGTTCAATCAACAGACTTAGGTCAACAAGCCCAAGCTCTGTGCAAATCAAATCAATTTGATCTTGTGATTCTTGACGTTGGTCTTCCTGATCAAACAGGATTCGAAACTGCCAAAAATTTAAGATCCAGCGGATACATGGGCGCGATTCTTATGCTGACGGCCTACACTTCGCTGGCTGATAAAGTCAAAGGTCTAGATGCTGGTGCCGACGATTATTTGTTAAAACCTTTTGAACTCGACGAGCTTTTGGCTCGCGTTCGTGCTCTTTTACGAAGACCCGTAATTGGAAAGGGAACACCCACCATTCTCAATTACGGCGAAATTAAAATGGATTTGATTCAAAGAAAAGTGGTTCGCAGCAATCAAAATGTGCCGCTGACAACCAAAGAGTTTAATCTTCTCGAATTCTTTATGAGACACCCAGAAAAGCCCCTCACCCGCGCTGAGATCTCTGAAAAGGTTTGGGAATTGGCGTTCGATCCAGATTCAAATGTGATCGACGTTTACGTGAATTTTTTAAGAAAAAAGATTGATGCCTCTTTTGATAAAAAGATGATTCAAACCGTTGTCGGAGTCGGCTACATCCTTAAAGATAACGATAAAGTCGCCGCCACCATCTAAATCTCAAAATGTAACGAAGTTGTCTTATTGCAGGACAACTTAACTTTTGGCCAGATTTTGCCGATTAATTGATCAATGTTATTAAAGCAAATCCACCCTTCCCATCTGCTTAAAGGCTTTGGGCTATCACTTCTGTCGGTTGCCATGATTGGCTGTACTGCGGCCACTCCTAACGTTTCAGCACTTGGCTCCAACGTTCTTCTATCATCCAAATCTCCGAGCCCATGGGAGCAAGAAAATGATGGTGAGACACTGAGGTTTTACGGTCAATGTGTTGGCATGATTGAGACCTTCGAATTTCGAGTGGATGAAAATGCCGTTTGGACTCCGATTCCTGTCACTGCTCCTACACCTGCGAATATGGATGAGTTTCTGATCGGAACCCCTGAGTACGATGTCGATTGCTCTGATGGTGACTATGATTTTTATGTTTTTATGAACCAAGTTGAAACCAATATCTTAGCACTCTACAGCCCGCCCAACACCACACCTGCTGTGCCCCCTGGTGATTACGAGCCCTACAAAGTGGATGTTCGCGGACGTGATTCCATTAATAATGTCGTACCAAGCCTCGTCACTCTGATCAGACCCCAACCTGCACGACTCAGGCTGGACGCTGCAGGCGGAGCAGATAACTATTCTTTCGGGAGTTGGTTTGTCGGGTTCTTAAGTCTGAATGTGCCTTTACGGTTTGAGGTGAGTCTCATGTCTGAATCGGGACATGAAGTGCAGCCCTATTTAAACAACGTCTCCTTGCAACTCAGCGCAACGAATCTGACCACAGGCAATCCAATTTCAGGATCATTTTTTACTCAGACCAGCGGTTGCATGAGCGCAGTCACTGCCACAGATCTGCAATTTTTAATCAACATGGATCGCCGAAAAGAATTCTGTTTTGTCCCGAGCTCTCCGATCGCAGCTCTCAATGATGTTCGAATCCTCGCAACAGCCAGTTCAATGTCTTCAGATCAGAAAGATTTTAAAATATTAGGCACAGATGACGTCATCAACCAACTCAGTCCTGGAAATGAATTTGAAGATGATCAATATTTACCACCAACCTTAGTTAAGAACGCTCGATACAAATTAAGTAAACGATTTACGGTTTATGATAACCCTGTCTTTCCCGGATTTCGGCGCTTTGTTCGAAGCTTAACAGGCGCACACATTGTAACATCTAATGCCCAAGTGAATTTTCAATGGGATTCAGCTATGAATGATTGTCCTGAGAATTCTCAGAATGGAAGTCACTCGTGCACAGTCAATTTTGAGACCTCACTTCCATTTTTTATTACACCTTTAGCAAGCCACCCCGCAGGACCCATGAACCTCAACTTGAGTGCAACAAAAAGCACAGTCTGTGCCAATTGCTTCATCAACAATGGCGATACCAACGCCAACGCAAATCTGAATGACGACGACACTTTGATCCAGCAAATCTTGCCGATCAATCGCATGTTTCAAGTCGTCGATGGCCCT
>CAZPBD010000028.1:0-27065 GCA_964584655.1 uncultured Pseudobdellovibrionaceae bacterium
TCGATGAACTGACACTGACTTTGAACTTTCAGTTTGTCTGCGTTCAATTGAGCTATTTTTAAAGCCTCACCTGAAACATCCACTAGCGCCACCTTCACCCGCGAATCTTTTTTAGCCAAAGTTAGGCCAATGCAACCACTGCCAGAACCCAAATCCACAATTTGAATTTCATCTGCTTGAATGGTTTTGATGTAATCCAGAGCTTTTTCCACAAGAGTTTCTGTTTCTGGCCGAGGAATCAAAACATCTTTTGTGACTTGAAAATCCAGTCCGTAAAAACCACGGCTGC
The DNA here is from genome assembly GCA_964584655.1 of uncultured Pseudobdellovibrionaceae bacterium. Taxonomy (GTDB): domain Bacteria; phylum Bdellovibrionota; class Bdellovibrionia; order Bdellovibrionales; family Bdellovibrionaceae. The sequence continues at coordinate 290 of CAZPBD010000028.1, forward strand.
CTGTGATATACGCTAAAGGTTCACCGGAAATTCTACGTTTCACCATTTCACGAAGTTTAGATAGTTCATCTTCTTTCAGTGGCTGATCAAATTTTAAGTAAAGTTGAACTCGGTCTAAACCAAGGCCCGCACCAATCAGCCATTCGGCCTCTAATCTTGCAGACTCCATTTTTTTATCTTTGAAGAACTGAATTGTTTTATCGAGAACTTCTTTGATTTTCATCTGAGGTTAAGACTGACTTTGTTGTTTAAGGGCTTCGGCCTGGAAGTGTGCAGACAAGGGATCGATTAGGTTTTCAAAGGCACCCTTCATGATTGAATCAATGGCATGAGTCGTAAGACCAATTCTATGATCCGTGATTCGGCTTTGAGGAAAATTATACGTTCTGATTCGCTCTGATCTGTCGCCAGTTCCGATTTGCTCAAGCCTGACATCAGAGGCTTCTTTTCTGGTTTTATCTTCTTCAATTTGTTTAAGTTTTGCGTACAAAATTTGAAGAGCCCGCTCGCGGTTAGAACTTTGAGCTTTACCTTCTTGGCAGCGCACTTCGATGCCTGTTGGGATGTGCACCACACGCACTGCAGATTCTGTTTTATTCACCGATTGTCCACCGGCACCGCTGGCACGCATGGTTTCCATTCGGATTTCATTCATGTTGATTTTAACTTCTTGCTCTTCAACTTCTGGAATAATGGCAACAGTCACAGTCGACGTGTGAATGCGACCCTGAGCTTCTGTTTTTGGAACTCGTTGGACTCGGTGAACACCTGATTCAAATTTGAGTTTTGAAAATACGCTATCACCCGTAATGCTGGCGATGATCTCTTTTGCACCACCCACGTTACCATCAGAGAACGACAGAAGCTCGACTTTCCAGCCTTGAGAGGTTGCATAGTAAGAATATCCACGGAAAAGCTCTTCAGCAAAAAGTGAAGCTTCATCACCACCGGCACCAGCACGAATTTCCAAAATAATATTTTTGTCGTCGTTAGGATCTTTAGGAATGAGTGAGAGTTTTAAAGACAATTCTAATTGTGGAAGTTCTTGTTCGATTTCTTTGATCTCTTCTTTTAAGAGATCTTTCATTTCTGGATCTGTTTCGGTGCCGAGAAGTTTCTTATTACCTTCAACGACTTGAGTTTTTTTTCTGAAATCCCGGTAAAGTGTGACCACTTTTTCTAGGTCCGAGAGTTCTTTCATTAAACCACGATACTGCTTTTGATCAGACGCAATGTCTGGTCTTTGGAGCATCATTTGAACTTGTTCGTATCGTTTTTCGACATCATCTAATTTAGAGAACATAATCCCATTGTTTTAAAATAAAAATGCGGCCTTGTCGCCGCATTTTCTTCATTAGAATGTTTTGTTCAGATGAAGCGAGCGAATTTCGCCGCCTCAAGCACAATTCAAAATCACTTCTTTGCGTACTTCTTTTTGAAACGATCGATACGACCTTCCATGTCCATAATACGCTGTTTGCCAGTGAAAAATGGGTGAGAGGCAGAAGAGATCTCGACTTTGATTACTGGGTACGTTTTTCCGTCTTCCCATTGAGCTGTTTCTTTTGAATCGACTGTGGATTCGCCAAGAAAAGTGAAATCACAAGAGATGTCTTTGAAGATAACTTGGTTAACTTTAGGGTGTATTTTTTCTTTCATATGAAATCCTTCTGCTCAAAATGAGCGCAATATATAACCCGAGGGAAGCGCTCTGTCGAGAATTATCTAATTTTTGTTAAAACCTAGTACTTTTAGCTATTTATGCCTAATTTCCGCCCATGGCCTTCAAGAAGTCCTGATTGGTCTTCGTTTGCTCAACTTTTCCGAGCAAGAATTCCATCGCATCCACCACGTTCATGGGGGAAAGAACTTTTCTTAAAATCCAGAGACGATTGAGTTCACTTTTTTCAACCAGTAAGTCCTCTTTACGAGTGCCTGACTTGTTGATGTCCATACATGGGAAAATCCGCTTTTCCATGAGCTTTCGGTCCAAATGGATCTCGCTGTTACCAGTTCCTTTAAATTCTTCGAAAATGACCTCGTCCATGCGGGATCCGGTATCAATCAAAGCTGTCGCAATAATTGTGAGTGATCCGCCTTCTTCGATATTTCGAGCGGCACCAAAGAATCTTTTCGGTTTTGGAAGCGCATTCGCATCCACACCGCCTGATAATACTTTACCAGACGTGGGAACAACCGTGTTGTACGCGCGAGCAAGCCTAGTGATGGAATCCAGCAAAATCACAACGTCATGCTTGTGTTCCACAAGTCGCTTTGCTTTTTCTAAAACCATCTCTGCCACTTGAACGTGTCGTGTGGGTGGCTCATCGAATGTTGACGACACAACTTCACCTTTTACGGTTCGTTGCATGTCTGTGACTTCCTCTGGTCGCTCATCGATCAATAGAACTATCAACTTTACTTCTGGGTGATTTGTCGTGATCGCATTTGCGATATTTTGCATCAAAACTGTTTTACCAGTTCTTGGAGGCGCCACGATCAGCGCCCGTTGGCCTTTTCCGATGGGTGCCATCAAATCCACAACACGTGTCGTGTATTCACCAGGGTTGTGCTCGAGCTTCAAACGCTCTTGCGGGTAAAGAGGCGTCAAGTTATCAAACAAGATTTTGTCTTTACTTTTTTCTGTGGTTTCAAAATTTAATGTATCAACTTTGAGAAGAGCAAAATATCTTTCGCCTTCTTTAGGAGGACGAACTGTGCCAGTGACAGTGTCACCCGTTCGAAGTCCAAATCGTCTGATTTGAGAGGGAGAAACGTAAATGTCATCGGGTCCCGGGGCGTAGTTGTAATCCGGCGATCTTAAAAATCCGTATCCGTCTGGAAGAATTTCTAAAACACCGGCACCGAAAATATCCACATTCAATCGAGCTGCACGCTTCAAGATTTCAAAAATCATATCTTGTCTGCGCATGCCAGCTGCGTTTTCGATTTTCATTTTCACAGCTAAAGCTGTTAGTTCTTGGATGTTTTTTGTTTTTAAATCCTTAGAGCTGAGCCAGCTTTTTTCCTCGTCGGTGAGTAGGATGTCGCTGAGATCCACGTCCACATGGGATGTGTCTTGCGCTCCTTGCTCTTGGACTTCATCTTGAAATTCATTTCCGTAAGGATTGGGTCTGCGATCGCGGAAATTATCACGGTTGTTATTATTGTGTCTGTGACCACCGCCACCACCGCCGCGATCATTACGATCGTTGCGATCATTTTTATGGAAATGTCTTTTGTTGTTATCGAATCTTTTATGACCGCCACCACTGTTTTGGTGTTGAGGTCGATTTTGTTGGTATCCACCCTGCTGCTGTGGCCGCTCATTTTGCTGTTGCGGATTTTGTTGTCCCTGAGGTGCAGAATTTACGCTGACATTTGGGTTGGAATTTTCCTGTGGATTTTGGCTTTGCCCAGATGAGCTTGGCTGACTTGTTTGTGGGTTCGAATCTTGAGAGTGCTGAGGCTCGGGGCGAGATTCTGGTTTTTGAGGGGCCTCAGATTTTACGGGTTCACTGGACGAATTGCCAGGCGATGGTGTGTTTTCTGGGGATGCAGTTTCTGCTGCAGCTGCTTTCGTTCTTCCACGTTTCTTTACGACTTCTGTTGCTGAATTTTTTGAATCCGACAAGCTTATACTCCTGGTTTTTGTGATTTGAGATGTAAGATAAATGACCTTGTTTTGATTTTTGTTTGTGATTACAGCATTTTAACAATGATTTAAATTTTCAATGTTAGTTACTGTAGAGAATATCGTTTGGATCTTCTTATTGAATCCCGACTGGACGTACGTCAGGTTCTGTAGGCATAAATTCTAATAGAATGATCGGAGTGTCAACTCAAATTCTTGAGCCCAAAATTATATGGGCACTCCACGACCTTTTCTTTGAACCTGGACTCAATTTAATTCTTCAGAATCCCGAAAACTAGTTAGGACACTTAAAATACGAAGGAGCAATTCGTGGATTCCCAGGTTCCAGCACCCAGAACCCCCTTAACACTTCCAGTGAGTTTTCGTAAGAGTTACTCGCGAGCTGAAGATACGGGCGTACTTCGAAATATTAGTATTTCAGGGGCGTTTTTAGAATTTAAAGATCACGCATTACGAAATGGTGACAAAGTTCAGCTGACATTTGAAGTCAGTGGCCGTGTTCGTAAAATTCAGGCTTTGATCGTTTGGACAAATCCCGCCGGCTGTGGAATTAAATTTCAGCCAGCCAACAACCGCGATGTGCAAATTGTCGATGATCTTATTTATTTTGTTGAGACCAGCAGGTCTGACAAGAAAAATGTTCTGGATAAGATTCTAAAAAAAGTTTCTTAAATCTCTATTTTTTTAAAATAAAAAAACCTCGCGAGATGATATCTCAGCGAGGTTTTGTTTTTTCAATTTGAGTTTTGTTTAGCCGACGTGAGTCTCGCCTAAGGCTTGCTCGAGTTCTTTTTGTTTTCGTTTACGTCTGACTACGAATAACAAAAGTCCTACAGCTGCTACACCCACTGCACCCAACATCATCATTTGATCTTGCTCTGCCGTTGCAGATCCAGATCCATCATCCACTTGACCAGCGGCTTGCGGTGGTGGCGGTGGAATATCCATTGGTGGTGGCGGCGGTGGAGGAATATCCATCGGTGGAGGAGGTGGCGGTAAGCCCGCATCGTTAGATGCTACGTCTTGGGCCGGCATATCTGGTGGTGGGAAATCCGGTGGCGGAGGAAAGTCTGGAGCAGGATTTGCTGCTGTATCTGCTGGTGGAAGATCTGGTGTTGTCGGAAAAGGATCAGCAGGTGGAGGTGTCGACGGAGCTTGATCAGCCATCGGCATTGAAGGCGCAGAGCTTGCTAGATTTGCATCCCAGTAACGAACTTCTGTGCCTGCATCAATTCCTTGTTTGGATTCGAAGCTGTTATAAGCCCAGACTTCTTTCCATGCTTCGGGGTAACCTAAAAGTTGTTGGGAAACTTTTCTGATATTGTCACCTTCTTGAGCTGTGTATATTTTTGCTGGCATATTTTTTTCTTCAAAATAAGTCAGGATTTTTTCAGCATCATCAGGTCGAACAACAGAGGCGTAATAAACTTTATCGCCGGGCTTCACATCTCTGTTGTTGTAAGTAGGATTGATTTTTTTCAACTCATTTGATCGATCATCACCAAAAAGTGTTTGGCTGATTGAGCTGAGAGAATCTCCAGGGCGGGCAAAGTAAATACCATTCACCCATTTGCCACTGATTTTCCAGGGTGTTGATGCCACTTTCTGAAGTGATCTTGGGGCAGGCTTTGGAGTTTCATCAAGGTCAGTTGTTGCTTCAGGAGTCTCTTGCTGTTGAGCCACATCCGTCATTGTTGTCGGAGGTGCAATTTCGTCAGCATTCATTGTTTCAGTTGGCGCTGGAGCTTCTGGCTCAGTCATTGTTGCAACTTCGGGCACTGGTTCTGGATCTGTCGAACCACCCGTTGCATCAGCGGATTCTCCGAAAGAATCGATTGTGAGCTCTTCTTCATTTGCTGTTTCCGCAACTGCAGTCTCTCCGCCAGTGGCATCAGGACTGATAGTTGTATCTGCTGTTTGAGTCTCGGTGTCGGTGAGTCCGGCATCTAAACCTTCATCTCCGGTGACTTCTTCACCAAGGCCTTCAAGTTCGCCCGAGGATCCGTCTTCAGCTAAGACCTCTTCTTCGTCTTTTGAATCACCAGACGTGCAGGCAGGCAGTGACATCATTGTTGCTACAGCTACGATTGCGAGTAAGAATTTCCTCATCATGCGATCTTCCTTGATAGTTTTTTGTGAAACTTCTGTCTCACCATGCCATTGGAGCATGGATCTAATCTTGATGCAAAACAGTTCAAGACTACAGTCTAGTCCCAATTAAATTTATCTCCGATTTTAATCTTATTTTTGCTAAACCATCCTTTGGTCATCTCTAAGGCATATTGAGCGGGGAATCGATTTGGATAGGAGGGCGGAGCCACTTCCAAAGAGCTTGTCGCTTTCATGTCGATCACTTCTTTTAAAATTCGATTTTTATCAAAGTAACCAATACTTAAGTCGATCCAAGTGTTCTTCATCCAGAAGGATCTGTAATCTTCTCGGTCAAAAATAAAGAGCATCCCGTGATTCTCTTTTAAAGATTTACGGTACATCAATCCTCTTTGTTGTTGTTCATTTGTCTTTGCAAGCTCCACATCAATTTTTATCTTACCGATCGTGATCTTCTTTTTTTCAAAAACAACTTCTGTTGCTTCACTCGCATGCACAGTAGATGAAATAAAAATTGGCAGAAGACTAATTAAAGCCAGAGCTGAGCATTTGATGAGCCAAGCCATAACGGATCCCCTTTGTTGATACTGTTAATTTGTTTAACCCCAATCGAACCAAACTTTCATAGAGAATAAGGCTTCCTGCTAAAATCACATCCGCACGTGCGCCCAGTGGGTATTTTTCTTTCTTTTCAGCAACAGATGTCTGAGAAAAAATTTGAATCCACTTTTCGAGATCTTCTTTTGTGATAATAAATCCATCGACTTTCTCAGCCTCAAATTTGCCGAGCATCGTGGCCGCAATCGCGGTCGGAGTTCCCGCAACAGCAATCATGGATTGTGGTTTAAACTTTTCTACTTGCTTCCAAACTTGTTCACTTTCAGATTTGACAAAGGAAATGAGCGCTTTTACGTCATTGTCACTGGCAGGCTGAGATGAAATAAACTTTTCAGTCAATTTGACAGCTCCATGAGGAAGGCTTTCAGCAAAATGGATGGCGCTCGCATGTCCTGCTATATGCTCTGTAGAGCCGCCTCCGATATCAATTAAAACACAGTTTTCTTTTTGATTGGCAGAAATTGCCCCGTGAAAGCTCATCCGAGCTTCTTCATCCCCAGTTAATGTGACTGTGGGAATCTGATGTTTTCGGCAAAGACTCAAAAAAGCAGCCGAGTTTTTGGCTTCCCGAGCAGCGGCTGTCGTGACAGCTTGAACCTCGTTGACCTGGTAATGATTGATGGTTTTCTTAAAACCCTCTAAGCACTGATCTGCACGCTTCAAAGCGGCATCGCCGATGTAACCGCTGGCGCCGAGGCCTTCACTGAGCCTAACAATGATGGCTTCGTCATGAATCACTTTTCTGGATCCATCTTTTTGCAATTCTAAAATCAAAAGCAAAAATGAATTTGAACCTAAATCAAGAGCTGCTACTTTCATCAAACTCAGCCCTTTAGTTTTTCAATGAGGATTTGATTCACTAAATCTGGATTGGCTTGGCCACGACTGGCTTTCATAATGAGACCCACAAAAAATCCCATGACTTTAGTTTTACCCGCTTTGTACTCAGCCACTTGTGATGGGTTTTGATCCAAGATTTCTTGAACGACTTTTTCGATGGCTGAATTATCACTGATTTGCATCAGATTCTGCTCTTTAGCTATTGCCTCAGGAGATTTTGGACTTTTCCACATTTCTATAAAAAGATTCTTTGCGATCTTTCCAGAAATCAGCTTTTTTTCGATCATTAAAATCAAAGCAGATAACCTGTCGGGCCCAATGGGGCTCTCGCTGATTTTTAAATTGCTGGCGTTGAGCTCTCGCATCAGATCCGTCATGATCCAATTTGCACTGGCTTTGGCTTGCCCGCAGCCTTCTAAAGTTTTCTCGAAATAGTCTGCTAGCTCTTTTTCGCTAGATAGAAAGAGGGCATCGTTTTCATTCAAACCTAGAACATCCATAAATCTTAAGACCTTTTGTGCTGGCATTTCCGGGATTGTCTTTTTTATTCCAGCAATTTTTGCGTCAGACAAAATAATGGGTAGCAAATCAGGATCCGGAAAGTAGCGATAGTCTTGGGCGTTTTCTTTTGATCTCATTGAAAAGGTTCTATTTTTATCAGGATCATAGAGTCTGGTTTCTTGAACTATTTTTTGGCCGGACTCAATGGCATCCACTTGTCTGTCGATTTCATACTCGACCGCTTTTTCGATAAATCTGAAAGAGTTAATATTTTTAATTTCAACTTTGGTGCCTAATTTTTTCTCGCCGATTTTTCTTACACTGACATTCACGTCACATCTGAGCGAGCCTTCATCCAGGTTTCCATCGCAAACATCGAGGTATCTTACGATTTGCCTAATGGTGCGCCCGTACTCGGCGGCCTCTTGAGCTGTGCTCATTTCGGGACCTGATACGACTTCCAAAAGGGGAATCCCTGCACGATTGAGATTAATTAAAGTGTAATCACCAAAATGTGTGGATTTTCCGGCGTCTTCTTCTAAGTGCGCACGAGTGATGCTGATTTTTTGAAATTTACCATTCACACGGATTTCTACAAATCCGTTTTCGCAAATCGGTTTATCATACTGTGAAATCTGATAGCCCTTTGGAAGATCGGGATAGAAATAATTCTTTCTAGAAAAGACAGAGTGGTTTTTGACTTCACAATTAAGTGCAAGGCCTGTCTTAATTGCCATTTCCACAACTTCTTTATTCAAAACGGGTAAAGTGCCTGGCATGCCGGCGCTGATCTCGGATGCGTTTTCATTGTCTCCTGATTCAAAATCAGTTCCATCACTACAAAATATTTTTGATTTTGTTTTCAGTTGAACATGGGTTTCAATGCCGATGACAGCTTCATATTGACTAGAAGACATGGGGCTTCTCCTGTCCGACATTTGAGTTCTGCTCTAAAAAAAGACCTACATTTAAAAGTGTTTGCTCTTGAAACACGGGGGCTGTTAATTGCATTCCAATCGGAAGCCGATTTTTCGATAAAGAAAAGGGAACACTCATACCGGGAAGTCCTGCAAGATTGGTGGACGTCGTGAACAGATCGTTTAAATACATCTGCAAAGGATTAGAAAACCTCTCTCCAATTTTAAAAGCGGGAGTCGCAGAAACAGGACTTAAAATCACATCACATTTTTTAAAAGCCTCTGTGTATTGATTTGAAATCAGCCTTCTGACTTTACAAGCTTTTTCATAATAGGCTTCGATGTAGCCGCTGGATAAACAATAAGTTCCCATCATAATTCTTCGCTTTACTTCATGACCGAAACCCTGACCGCGCGTGATGGAATAGAAATCATCCAAAGTCGTTCCGCTCTCTGACATTTTTGCACGAAACCCAAAACGAACACCATCATACCGTGCTAGATTTGACGAGGCTTCGCTTGAAGCAATCAAATAGTAAGCCGAGATGGAATGCTCGAGCAACGGAAGGCTGACCTCGACAATTTCTGCTCCCGCTTTTTTGAAAGTTTCAATGGACAACTGAAAAGATTTTTCAACGTCTGGGTCAAGTCCACCTTTGAGGGCCTCAGCAAGAACACCGACTTTTAAACCCTTTAAGTTTGATGAAAGCTGTTTTGAAAACTCAGGAACTTTCAATTGTGCTGTGGTGGCATCTTTTTCATCATGTCCACAGATCACTTCCAAAATAAGGGCTGCGTCTTTTACGGAAGTCGTCATGGGTCCCGCCTGATCCAGTGACGAGGCAAAAGCAATGATGCCAAATCTGCTGACACGGCCGTAAGTTGGTTTGATTCCAACAACTCCACAAAAACTGGCAGGTTGCCTGATGGATCCACCGGTATCTGTGCCAATGGTTGCCACAGAAAGTTTTGAAGCTTGTGCCGCTGCAGAACCACCCGATGATCCACCGGGCACGTAATCCGGGTTCCAAGGATTTTTAGTTGGGCCAAAATAGGAATTTTCATTTGATGAACCCATGGCAAATTCATCCTGATTTAATTTTCCCAATAAAATAGCACCCGAATCTTTTAAGCGCTTCACAACTGTCGAATCGTAAGGAGGAACAAAGTTTTCGAGCATTTTTGATGCCGCGGTTGTTCGCATTCCTTTGGTGCAAAGCATATCTTTGATGCCCATGGGAATACCTAATAGTTTTGATGAATCCCCAGTCGAAATTTTTTGGTCAACAAGTTTAGCTTGATCCAAAGCCGTCGGATCTTTTGTGATAAACGCATTTATCTGAGGATTTAATTTTTCTATTCTATCGATGTAAAATTGTGTGAGCTCGGTGGCAGAAATTTTTTTTTGCTGAAGAGCTGTCGTTAGTTCATGGATTTGAAGCTTTAGAATATCCATCTCGATTATCCCACCACGGGTGGAACTTTAAAAAGTCGCCCTTGGCTGAGTGGAGCATTTTGCAAAACTTCTTCAGGGGTCAATTCTTGACGTACGACATCTTCCCGCCAAAAGTTTTCAATTTCTGTTGGTGTGACCATGGGCTCTATACCATCAGTTGAAATCACAGACATTTTTTCAAAATGCTTCAGAATCAGGCTGAGCTGCTCTGTGGACTGCTGAATCTCAGATTCGCTTAAGGCAAGTCTTGCTAAGTGAGCCACATTTTTAATTTCATTCGCATCCATCATCACGCTCCAACTTCAAAAATGTTAACAGTAACGCCACGTCACAGTCTCGTTGGAATCAGAAACTTGACCCTATGCAGAACGAAAAGTAGCTTCATGGGACTCATGAAACGCTATGAAGAACTCAAAAAACTCATCGAACATCATAACGATCTCTACCATCGTCAAGACAAGCCTGAAATTTCAGATGCTCAGTTCGATAAGTTATTCCGGGAGCTTCAGGATTTAGAAGCTAAGCACCCTGAACTTCAAACTTCAGATTCTCCAACACTTCGAGTGGGTGGATCGGTTTTGGCTCACTTTTCAAAAGTAAATCACAAATCTCCGATGCTTTCTTTATCCAATAGTTTCTCTGCTGAAGATCTGACTGATTTCGATGCTCGTGTAAAAAAGTTCTTAAAATCTGAAGTCGCCATCGAGTATTACTGCGAGCCGAAATTTGATGGCCTAGCGCTGGAAATTATTTATGAAAACGGAGTGCTTGTTCAAGCGATCACTCGTGGAGATGGAACCACCGGTGAAGATGTCACTCACAATGTTCGCACGATTTCTGTGATCCCTTTAAAATTGAAAACTAAAAATCCACCCAAACTTTTAGAAGTTCGCGGGGAAGTTTTGATTTTTAAATCTGATTTTTTAAAACTGAATGAGCAACAAGAAGCAGACGGTGAAAACCCTTTTGCCAATCCTAGAAATGCCGCCGCTGGAACCATTCGCCAATTGGATTCAAAAATTGCAGCTTCACGGCCCTTGCGATTTTTTGCCTATGGGTTGGGCTTAGTTGATGGCATTGAGTTTAAAAAACACTCTGAAATTGAAACCTACTTTGAAAGTGTCGGCCTTCCGGTCGCACTCGATTATGTTAAAACCTGCCAGTCCGCCGATGAGGTGATCGAGTATTACAAATCCATTGATCAGAAGCGCACAAAAATTCCTTTTGATATTGATGGCGTAGTGATCAAAGTGAATTCGCTTAAAACTCAAGATGAACTTGGCCTTGTGGCTCGAAGCCCTAGGTGGGCCACGGCTGCAAAGTTTAAACCTGAGCAAGCTCAAACGGTGATCGAAAATATTTTAGTGCAAGTTGGTAGAACGGGTGCACTGACTCCTGTTGCGATCATGAAGCCCGTGCGTGTTGGCGGAGTCACGGTGACGAATGCGACTTTGCACAATCAAGATGAAATCGATCGTAAAGATGTCAGAATCGGTGATACAATCACAGTTCAGCGAGCTGGCGACGTCATACCGGAAATAGTCGAAGTTCATCTCGACAAACGAGCGAAAAATTCAGAACCCTTTGTGATCCCCAAAAACTGTCCCAGCTGTGGTGAGAAGACCCAAAAACTCGAGGGTGAAGTTGTCAGTCGATGCGTGAATACTTTATGCCCTGCCATTTTTAAAGAGTCCCTCAAACATTTTGTCTCTCGGCGCGCGATGAATATGGAAAAAGTGGGCGACAGACTGATTGAAACCCTGGTGGATGAAAAACTTGTTCAAGATTACACAGATCTTTTTAAACTGAAAAAAGTGGATTTGCTTTCTCTTGAGCGACAGGGTGAAAAGTCAGTGGATAATATTTTAAAAAGTGTCGAGAACAGCAAGAAAACAACTTTGGCCCGTTTTATTTATGCTTTTGGAATTCGTTTTGTCGGTGAGCAAACAGCTAAACTTATTTCTGATCATTACATCACTTTAGACCGGTTCTTGTCGGCCACCTCCGAGTCATTACTCGAGATCCCTGAAATCGGACCCAAGGTTGCTGACTCTATATTGAGTTGGTTGGGAAATAAAAGCTTAGTTAAGCAAGCTCAAGAGCTCACAAAACTTGGAGTGAGTTTTGAAACCAGCCAAAGAAATTTATCGGGGCCCTTGGTTGGAAAAAGTTTTGTGGTGACTGGAACATTGCCTGTGAAGAGGGAAGAGGCCCATGATACAATAGAAAAAAACGGAGGCAAAATACTCTCCTCCGTTTCATCAAAATTGAATTATTTAATCATAGGAGATGACCCTGGATCCAAAGCTCAAAAAGCTGAAACTTTGGGTGTTCAGATCATCACTTGGGATGATTTTTTAAAAATGATTTAAATGTGATCGATCACGATATCGCGATCCATGACAGTTTTACGACCGTCCTGTTTCGCTTGCTCGATCCCTTTTAAACAAAGTCTTTCAACAGCTTTGCTCAAAATTTCGATGGTCGCAGCAGAAGTGTTCATTCCGCCTTGTTCTTTGATGATCTTTTTTACTTTGCTTGTAACTACTAGAACTTCCATTGAATCCTCCATAAACATTTCTTAACATAAAAAGTGTCTGCGACTAAGGCCGTGTTTGACAACTTCATGAAGCGTCAGTGTCGCGCTGCAGCTTCATATTTCTTTCAAATTTCAGCAGTTCGGCCTTCCGAAGGCCTTCGGTTTTAGAGATCCAAACATAATTTCGTTGTTCCAAAGGTTTTTTATACTCAACGTCTGCAAAAGCTGGCGACCAAGTTCCAGAGTTCAAGTGTTCAACAGATCCAATGATTTCATGTCGTGGCAAATGTGTGTGGCCGTAAACCACACGTCTGACTTTTGTTATGATCGCAGTCATTGCTAAAATTCGATCGTCAGGTTCCTTGAAGGATGAAACCAAAGAAGTGATGGATCTGGAATAAAACAGGAAGAAGGGAAGAAGTAATCCCATTGGAATAAACGACCAAAAAAGTGAAATTCCAAAAATCGCCTTCAAGAAAGTAAAAATATAAAAAATGAGGATAGCAAAGATAACAATTAAAAAGGCCCGGTCCAACCATAGCTCACGGGCAATTAAAAAAGGATTTGCAGAAGCTGGAGCCACGATCAGTTCTTTCATCTCTCGAACCATATGAGGTTCTGCATTCGCTTTTTCAGCCATTTTCTCAACTCTGGATTCGATGGTAAAAGCATTTCTCAATGGCACGGCCATGCGAGCTCTTAAAGTTTCCCACAAAGTCAAAATTGAACCTTCAAGCCAAGTGAAAACCAAAAAAGGCTGTGCACGTGCCATGTATCTTAAAAAAATGGAGACATAATCTTTTAAAGTCATAATGTAGCCCCCATCTGTATGGGGATTGAAGAATCCAAGACCATTCATAATATATCGACAGGCTAAATTCCCAAACGGAAGCTTCAGCGAGATGTGATTGTAGGATTTCACAAAGGGGTTAATCGGATCTTCGCACAAGCAATAAGGATCATACTGATTGCCATGTTCAACCAGTGTGTCTTGGTTGCTGATGTAAAACCATTCAACGAAAAGAACACGCTCTTGCTCAAAAGGAGAAAGTTTCAAGCTTTTGCGGATCTCTTCTTGAACTTCTAGGTAGTGAAGTTCTAAGTCATGATTGCCGAAAACAAAAACAACTCGGTTTCCCCGCTTAATAAACTGGGAAAGACCCTCAGAGAATGTGACATGATCACTTAGGATTTTTTTAATTTTGAATCTGGATTTTTCTGCCCGAGGCTCAAGCCCCCTTTTTTTCTCAATCCAACTGATTCGAAATGTAGGGTCATCGGGGATAGTAACAACGCTATCAAAATCAAAAATATCACCATTCAGGATTAGCTCAACCTTGTGGCCACCAGCTTTTTTCTCGATCAGTTGAAAAAACTCACACAGGTCATCATCAAAGAAGAACTCTTTGGTTTTATACTTTTTCCATAAAGGATAAAGAGGATGTACGGGTTGCTCTTCAGTTAAATGAAGATCACTAATAATAGCTGTATAATCCGCAGTTCTAAATTGCTCTGACATTGCTAATTAGCTTAAGTGCGCCTAGTATGAAAATCCAAGATGAAAATACAATTTCCAGCACTTATCGTAGGACTTGGCAAAAGTGGTCAGGCCATTTACCGCCTGTTGATGCAGGCCTTCCCTGAAAACACTCAGATTAAAACCTATGATCAAAAAGATTCCTCAGCTGATTTCAGTGAAATTGATCAAATTCTAAAATTTCATCCCAAAACTTTGATTGTTTCCCCAGGTGTTCCATTGTCGACACCTTGGATTCAAAATTTAATCAAAGCAGGCTGCTCATTAACCAGCGAACTTGATTTGGCTTTTCAATGCCTAACTCATGAAAAGACCATCGGAATTACTGGATCCATGGGAAAGAGCACGACGACCTCACTTTTGGGAGCTGCTGTTCAATCTATGTCTGATTCAAATTATGTTGGCGGCAATCTTGGTTATCCTTTGGCGGATTACGTTTACGAGCTCAATGCGGGTCTTAGAAAAAAAGCCGAATGGATTATTTTAGAGCTTTCAAGTTACCAGTTGGAAAACTTCAATTCACTTAATTGCGAAGCTTCTATCTTAACAGCACTCTCGGCGAATCATTTAGAAAGATATCCTGATTTAGAGACCTACTATCAAACCAAATGGACTTTGCTCGGAAAAACCAAAGGGCCTTTTTTTATAAATGCTGATAACTCAGAAATACAGCGTTGGTGTACGGCCAGAAAAACATCACAAGTCACATCCGTCAATTCTACGAAATTCAATAATCCCATGAAAATGGTGGGTCTCCACAACCGCGAAAATTTAGCACTTGCTTTAAGTGTGGCTGAACATTTTAAATTTCCAAAGCCTGCGATCACGGCCATTGAAAATTACCCAGGGCTTTCTCACCGGCTTGAACTTGTAGGTGAAAAAAACGGCGTCAAGTTCATCAACGATAGCAAAGCCACGACTGTAGAAAGTGTTTTAGCTGCAGCAAAGTCTTGCATCGAATCCGTTCAAAGTGGTTCGAAAATGTATTTACTTGTTGGCGGCCGAGACAAAAATTTACCTTGGGAAAATTTAAGTGCTCTATCCAGATTTAAGAATATCCAATTTTTATTCTTTGGTGAGTGTGGAGCGCTTGCTCAGGCTAAGTCCGGGCTCACTGGCACCACTTTTCCTAATCTTAAACTTGCTTTAACATCTGCTAAAAATGAATCCCGATCTGGAGACTGGATCGTATTAAGTCCGGGCGGATCAAGTCTCGATGAGTTTAAAAACTTTGAAGAGCGCGGGGAATTTTTTAAAAGCCTGACGGACTCATAATTAATCACCTCCATAGATTGAAGCTGAACAGCTCATTCTCACTTTGAGACAGTGCTCATAACTTGCAAATGAAGAGCATGGAGGTTCTATGAAAAATCTTTTATTAGTATTAACTATGATTTACGCGCACACTGGTTACACGAAGCAGGTGACAGAACTGGTCACTGTTGACGGAAAAAAGGCAGCAGTTTATTCGGATGATGTAATTGCGCTATCAGCTCAATTAAAAAGATCCCCTGAAACATTTAAAGCTGAAGTCACTCCAAAAGACGGCGGTGCATTGGCGCTTCTTAAAAACGTACACGTAATTGTGGATGGAAAAAATCTTGGCGTAAGAGCTGGATCAGAAGATACCGTGTGTAAAGTTTCTGGTTTCAAAAACGCACTGAAGTGGGTCGGGCACAATCAGGAATCAGCAAAATCCAACAATATTAAATCACAGGGGTACAATTTTGCCCACTTGAGTGGTTATTTTGAAATGGCAATACTTGATTCTTCAGGGAAGCCTTCCAAAATTGAGACCGAGCCACATGTGCATTGGATGATTGGCAGTGTACTCTGCACAAATTAATTCGTACGAACAAAGCTAGAAGTCACAACGATTATTTTTTGGAGGCCAAAAATGAAAGCACTTATTGTTAACTTAACCCTGGTTCTTAGTTCCCTAACTTTCGCAGCCTCATTAGACACAGCGATTGACACAAATAACACGCTCGTCGAAACAGTCCAATTTTCCGCAGTTTATAAGGGTCAACCGATCGCTGCCTATTTTGGTTCAGAAAAGAATCGGTTGAGTCAGGTCGAACTCAACTCAGTCATTGAAAAAAGAGCCAATCTTGTATGTGAAAGTGCGGGACACAAAAGAGCAGATTCAGTCAGAACAGTTGTTCAAGAACATCCGGTGAATATCTTTTCTGAGGAGTTCTACCTTTTGCCATTTAATTCAATCAACGAGCAGGACTACAGAAGATCAGGCTACGTAAAATTGAATTCAACTTTTGCAGCTTTCAAGGCCGGCGGCATGCAGTACGGCGCCATTTTCAAGGACCATGGCGGACTTTTTATTACTATTTCTTGCGTGAAGTGACCTTAAACGTAACAAGTTGAAACACTTTGGACAGTTATTAACCACCAGATCAAATCCAATTCAACTGAGCAGGAACAACATCTGCTTAGACTGAAGCGGGATCGCGACTTGAGTTTTAAATCAAGTGGGTTCCCGTAACGATTTGAGGGTCTAATTCTGATGAAATTCCATCTCTCTAAAGCTTCTCTATTCGTATTCCTTTTTGCAAATTTAGTTTTTGCGCAGACATTTAATGACGAAAACCCGGCAGGCCGTACGGGCCCAGGAATGGATCTTCAAGCGTACGAAGTGTTTTACAGTATGTTTGATCAAAGTATCGATTTGAAGGCCCGAGAGCTAACAGTGCTTGGTACTGACAGAAAGATACCAATCTCTTTTGGTGCAGAAAAAGAAGGTTCATCGTCGAAAATTCTTCGGGTCATGTCCCCTTCTTCTGATTATTTTTTTACAAAACTTGAAGGTAACCCCAAATTATTCATTTGGTTTATCAAAGGCGTCTTAGACAGAAGTCACTTATCTAAGGACCCTGTTATTGATTCAGCTGGAGAAGTAAAAGAATTAGATCAAGAATCCCTTTCGGTGCTTCGAGCAATTGACTGGTCTAAAATGGAATTAGGTCTCGATGCAAATAACCATTTTATAGACGACGCACAAAAGACCGAATTCGATAATGCAATTGGCGTTGCTCGCAAACTTTTTCCAATCGCTGTTTTCTCCTTTCTAAAAACACCAGTTCGAAGACATCTCTGGGATATCCAAAGAAACGCCGCCGATAAGACCAAGCTGTTTGGTTACTATGACAATTGGGTTCCGCTGTTCGGAGAAGCTGAAAAGTATATCTACCAAGGACACAGAGAACTGAATGACGGATGGGAAGTTATTTTTAAGCCGCAAAATAATTACGCCGATTTTGAAAAACAGATGCTTTGGTTTAGAACTATCATGGGATCAAAATTTGAATTGTTCGAGGCCCCCGGACATCAACGTGTTGTGATGCCGAAAATTCAGTTACTTCCACATGAGCTCAAAGTTTATAACGGAAAGGCTGCAGAAGTCAGCCGCATGATCCTTGCCTACTTAGTGCTCAGGGGACTGAAGGGTAAAACTGGTATTTTAGGTGCGAAACACAAAGCTATCCCTACTGAAGATGATATTGCCAATCTCTCAACAGGCCGTGGTCCCATTCGCTTAGAAAAGAACCGATTCTACAGAAACAGCATCGGCGTTGAATTCAGAACGGGAATGAAGGATGAAGTCGTCAGACGATTCGTTCAAGCTGTGTACGCTTCTCGATTAGCAACCAATGACATGGGTGATTTGAAATCGATTCATGACTGGAATTTAATTCCTAAGGGCTGGGATTTAGCTAGTTTGAATTTAATTGATCCAAGTCTAGACTCTGAAACTTATGACAATATAATTAACAACTGGAGAAAGTTAAAAAAGCATGAACGTCAAATTCCTATTACTTATTTTATCCCCCTTTGGAATTGGGAAAGCGCACCTTTCGCTCAGGGTAAGAAGCAAGAAATTGCAAGGCTAAGAAAAGAATTTATTGCCAAGTTTGCAGCGATGGAAAATCCAACCTACCAAGGCGTCTCCACCTTACTTAGCGACTGGGTGACAGGATCAAATCTACTTGCGGATATCGAAAACTACATCACACCTAAAAGATCTTTTGATCGTGTGACATCACCTTTGACAGTTGAAATTAAACCCGGCGGTCTTGATGTGAATAAAATTGATTTAGGCAATGAGTTTACCGCACGAATGCCACTTAAATTGAAAGCTGTTCATAATAATGGCAGCTGGTTGCAAACCGTTATTGATATGACTCCTGAAGAGCGCGAAGCTCGCATCAAAGGTGTTGCCTTATCACTTCAAGAGCAGTTCACAGGCGGTCGCGGCGAAGTCACCAGACTGGGCTCTGGATCCCACGGTCATAGCCTGAATGTTGCCTACGAACTGAAAGATGCAAAAAATCGAACTTGGAGAGTTGAGTGGGACGGGGTGGGTCGTAATTATGATCAAGACGGAAATATTTTAGAGCAAACGGCACGTGGTGGTCACATTGAAATCGTGTCTCCAAAATACAACCCAACTTTAGAAGATATCAAAGCTGTTTATACCATGATGGAGAGCGAATCTCTGGTGCCAGATTATAAAATGGGTGGCTCACATATTAATATCGATTTTGAAATTTTTGAGAAAAACCCCAAAGCATTGGCCCGATTTCTGACTTTGTTTCACCAGCACCGCGGAATTATTTCTTTTATGTTCCAACACATCAATCGATTGCGATCTGCTGAACCCGTGGACGTGACAACAGAACTTGATTTAAAACTTCGAAATTTTGATGGATCAAAAGATGATTTATCTAAGCTTCTGTATGATTCCCGTTATTTCAACTCAAGACAGAACCGAAAAACACGTTACACTCAAATTGATGTCTCAAATTACTTAGGGTCTGTGATTCCTACAGAATTTGTGAAACCGGATTTTGATGTGGTCAAAGCAAGATTCACAGGTGGAGACGGCTGGTCTCGCCAATTTCGAGTCACTCCACACAAGAAGTTTGAATTCAGACTGTTTGATGCCGCGAAAGACCCCGTTGAAGCTGCTTTACAAATCAAGGTTGTCAGAAGCTTGTTGAACAAAGCTTTAAATGATAGCTCGCCATTAAGTTTACCAGTACAAATGGTCGATCACGAAGCTTACGTTAAAAATCCTGCTAGAGCCTACAGTGACCTCAATAGTCTCGTGAAAGATTTAAGTTTAAATTACTCAGACTACAGCCCATTCGTAACGAACAAAATTTTGATCAACAAGTCCTTCATGGAAGGAAAGCACTATATCAATTGGTTTACGAAGGCTGCAGCCAAGTTTCCCAAAGTTGAGGGTTGGGGCCGAGCCCAATCTGCAACAGCTGTGCAGTCTTTAAGATGTAATCAAGTGATTAGATCTGCGATGTAGAGAATTAGCGAATGACGCTTAAGACTCCGGGTTGAGTCGGCATATAAACCACGCGAAGATTTTTTTGTGTGGCCTTTTGAATGGCGTATTCAACCACATGTTCTTCCGGATCAATGATCAAAAAGCCACCACCCGCAGGGCCGAAGGCACCTTCTACAACTTGTGCATTTGAATCAAAATAAATCACTTGAGCTTTTTCAGAGCCAACAGCAAATGCTTTAAATGGCTCTTGTGGTCCAAGTCCCATGACTATGCGACCTTGAATAGCAGATCGTAGTTTAGCTTGAGAAAGCAAGGCTTCCATCCAATCTTTATGAACCAGCGGCAAATTGTATTCATTCTGACCGGGCTCGAGCAAAAATTGTGTCGTTAGATAATTTCTGTTGATTGGATTCACCAGCGCAAAGCTGTTGTCTTTAAATTCATTGAGCAGAACATCCACTTGTCCATTTGCTAAAATCAAATCTTCTTCATGAGCCTGCAAAGTCACAACAGAATCTTGAGAAACTTTCGAAACTAAATCGTACGTTGAAATCGAGACTTCTCTTTTTCGAAATGTAGAGTCGATATCTGCCAAAGAGACTTGACCTGCGCGAAGTGATGCATTCTGAAATCCAATAAATTTATTTGCGACTTCTGCACGAAGAGCATACTCACCGTCAGGCACGTTCATGATCGCGTAGATCCCATGGGAGGCTGTGACTTTTTGATTCACATCAGGGATATAGAGCTCATTAAAATACAGAGGCTTTAAGTCTTCCCGGCCTTCAATTGAAACCGTGGCTCCAGCAATTGTTTGTCCCTCTTTTGATACACGGCCAAAAGCAACAGCGCGGCTCATGGTCTCACCTTCAGTATAACCGGCATCTTTGGCGAGTGCATTGAGTGCCTCCGCAGCCGATTTTCGCTGAAGAGGTGCCCCTCGCTTTGCCACACCGGCTCCGCCGATAATTCGTGTCGGGATGTAACCTGCAGCCGCAATTTTTGTGATGATGTATGAGGACTCGTCTTCGGCTCCATCAACAGAGTTGCTAACAACCGTGTTTTCTATCACCCGAGGCTCTGGATTCTCAGAATCATAATAGTCATAAATCTTATAGGCCATGGACGGTTTCAATTTTTGGGTGTCTACCATCGGAAGCTCTTTAGATTCATAAGAGCTAATGAGATTTGATTTTTTATCGCCAACAAGTTGTTCCGAGAGTGCAACAACATCTTGGTATTTCGAAATATTTAAAAGTGGACCACGAGACAGTGAGCGACTCATATTTTGAAGACCCGACAGCGCAACACAACCGCGACCCATCACTTCATAACGGTCACCCGTGAGCCTTGCACACAAAGAGCCTTCCATTTTTTCCAGCAAGATATTGTAAGTGCCGGCAGAAATATCAATATCACCACGCTCAAAGATTTTTCCTTGGTGCTCACGGTAAACTTCCAGTCGATCTTCACCGGTCAATGCTAAGCCTTGATTCAACTGAATGGGGCCCACCAATTGAGTATTTAATTTTGACTGAATATCCTGCAGGTGAGTTGAGTAGTCAGCCAGATTTCGCTGGGGAACCACAGGCACGGGTCTTAACTGTTGATTTAAATTTTGCAGTTCACTTTGTGTTTTGGTTTCTGATTGTGTCAGGTACGTAATCAAATCTTTTTCTGCAGCAAGTACCGGAGATCTTTCATCCATTTTTAATTGAATGGGTTCAGAGACACTTAAAAAAGTTGTCATCGAAATCCGCTCGGGGAAAAGCGTGACCGATAAAAGACCTGTAATATAAATTAAGATGAGCTCCCGCACGAATTCCCTTCATCAACGGATGAGTAGTCATCTTTAATGGTATTTAGTAAGCACGGAAGTCGTCAATGACGTTGCGACCCTTAAGACTTTGGTTAAGGGCTTCTTCAATGGTGGTCGCAGTCTTTTGAGCAAGCTCGAGGTCTTCGCCGATGATCTCGTACTGCTGTGGGCTGACTTTGACCTCGTGAAAACACTCAATTTTGATTTTGAAGGGCCTACGATCGCCTAAAATTGACAGCTTGGTAAAAAATCGGGATTTTGCTTTTGCTAGACTATCGTCGACTCGACCTCGTTTGTCGTGAAACTTGGAGATGAGCTCTTGACCGTTGTAACTTGAGCTTCGGGGCTCTCCCATGACTTGGATGAACGCTTTTCGAATATCGGTCGCAGCTGCAGGGGAATCATTGATAAAGACTCCCGTCTGGCAACCTAGAAAAAATGGTATTAACAAACAAAGAACAATCAGATTTTGTTTCATGACTATAGTTTGCCTGATTTTTTCCAATCTTCCATAAAAAGTTGCAAACCTTTGTCAGTCAACGGGTGATGGGTCATCGCTTGCATGACTTTATAGGGAACTGTGACAATATCAGCACCCATGAGGGCCGCTTTTTCAATGTGAAGAGGACCACGTACACTTGCCACCAATACTTCAGTCGTAAAATCATACTGTCGGTAGATGTGGATAATTTCTTCCACCATCGCAAGACCATCAACTCCGATATCATCCAGTCTTCCAATAAAGGGAGACACCATGGTGCCGCCTGCTTTTGCAACAAGCAATGCCTGCAAGGGATTAAAAACTAAAGTGACGTTTGTTTTAATTCCTTCCGCTGTTAATTTTTTAACAGCCACAAGGCCATCTTCAGTCATGGGAATTTTGATCACAACGTTTGAGGCAATTTTTGCTAGATCTAAACCTTCTTTAAACATGTCCTCTGACTGAGTTGATAAAACCTCAGCAGAAACAGGGCCCTTCACTTCTTTGCAAATTTCTGTGATCACTTCACGAAACGATCTTCCGCTTTTTGCGATCAAAGTTGGATTCGTGGTCACACCATCCACCCAGCCTTTTAAATTGGCCTGGCGAATTTCATTTACGTCTGCACTGTCGATAAAAAATTTCATGAGAGCCCCTTTATTGTGAAGTTAATCAACTCTGACCCCTGAGTCAAAAACTCTGCCTGATCTTGGCTTGGAAACTGCGAAGATAGTCCTTGCAGGGTGTTTTGACTCACGCGGTGTTCCCAATAAGGCTGAATCTCTGCTGACATTTTCAACAAAAAGGAGTCCAAAACTAATTGAGGGTGAGGAATGGTCAGCGCTGGGTCCACGCGAAGCTGTCCTTCCAGAATGAGCAGTGTCGCATTTAGGCTTGCGAACTCTTTGCTCATTTGTTGAACCGGAAGAGTTTCTTCTTCGATTTCAATTTCGATGACGGCTTCGATTTGTTGTCTTTGGAATGCTTGAGCAAATCGTTTATAAACGATGGACGATTTGCTGATCTTAAAATTCTTTCTGATTTGAAAAACTTTTCGCTTGAGCCCATCAATTCCATCAACAGCCGGAACAAAAACGTGCACAAGTCCTTTTGTTATCATGATTTTAACAAATCTTTCATTTCATAAAAACCCGGCTTCAGATCTTTTATTTTCAATGCTGCCCACAAAGCACCCTTTGCAAAAACTTGTCTATTCAGGGCTGTGTGCTCGATGGAAATCACTTCTTCATCTGAAAGGGCTTGAATGCGATGAACACCGTAAACCCCACCACCGCGAGTGGACAAGGGCTTTGGTAATTTCTTTTTGCCGACAACTTCTTGCAATTTATTTTGCAATAAAATGGCAGTTCCACTGGGACTGTCTTTTTTATGTTTGTGGTGGGCTTCATCAATCTGAAAATCAAAATCATTCAAACTTTTAAAGCTCTCAATCATTTGAGTCACAATCGCAATTCCAATGCTCATATTAGGAGCCCAAAAGACAGAAGATTTTTTGGATCTTTTCTTAAGCTCGGTCATAAGCTGATTGCTGACTCCTGTGGTGCCACTGACTAGAGCGGTTGGAAATTGATCGAGGTGACTTAAGAAAGCTGTCAAAACCTCAGGCGTGGAAAAATCAATCCAGACATCAACACCTGGGTTTTTTTTGTCGGAGAGAAATTTTTTGAAATTGTCTGAACTGATTTGAGGTCCCAGCGAATGACCTGAAGCTTTAACAAGTGATTGGACTTCTTGGCCCATTCTTCCCGAAGATCCCAAAATTCCAATCTTTAATTTTTTCATTAAAGAATTCCTCTTTTTTGCATTTCAAATTTCAATTTCTCTTCTGTCGAGGCTTGTGCCGAAATCAATGGCAATCGCATTTGGCTTGTCGAAATCAACTTCATCATCATCAAAGCTTTTTTCACTGGAATGGGATTGGCTTCGACATACAAGGCATCAATGAGATCTTTATTAGTGTCCATCAAGGTTTTTGCCTGATCATACTTTTTTGATTTCACAAGATCTGTCAGTTTTACAAATATTTCCGGCAAAATATGGGAGCCCACGGAAATAATTCCATCTCCACCGCAAGTGAGAAAATCCACATAGGTTCCGTCATCGCCAGAGAGTAAAACGAATCCTTCACGGCTTTTTTTTCTGATGTTTTCAGCTGCATCCATATCACCACTGGCATCTTTAATTCCGATGATATTTTTAATAAATGAGAGCTCAATCGTAGTTTCAGCAGACATATTACAAGCTGTACGCCCAGGCACATTGTAAAGCAGAATGGGAGCACCAGTTTCTTCGGCGACTTTTTTAAAGTGTTGAAACAGGCCACGTTGTGGCGGTTTGTTGTAGTAGGGAACGACAACCAAAGAAGCATCTGCTTTTAGATCAACTGCTACTTTTGTATTTTCAATTGTTTTTGCAGTGGAATTGGATCCAGTCCCTAAAATCAAAGTTGTTTCTGGTTTTGATTTTTCACGGACCAGTTGCCAAATTTCTTTTACTTCTGATTTTTCAAGAGTCGGGCTTTCAGCCGTCGTACCATTCACAACAAAACCTTGAACACCGGCCTTGAGTTGCTGAGCCACTAAGTTTTCAAGAGATTTAAAATCCACGTTCCCATTGTCATCGAAAGGCGTGACGAGGGCTGTGATGACTCCAGAAATTTTCTTTGGCATGGATGCGCTCCTTAGATATCCGCTAATTTTTCCACAGCACCTGTCATGATCCAACTGGTTTCTTGATTTTTAACTTCGAGAGCCCCACCCGGCATCATAATTTTAAAAATTTTCTCGGCTGGCCATTTCATCTGTGAAAAAAGAGCCGCCGCCATCGCACCGGTTCCGCAGGCCTGAGTGAAATCTTCAACGCCACGCTCATAGGTTACAGCCTGAAGGGATCTGCCCTGGGTCATGGTTCCCACCCAAGTGATGTTAGCTCCGCGCTCTTGCAAAGAAGGGTGAGTTCTTAATTTTTGAGAAATTTGCTTCCAGAGATCGAATCGGTAAGATCTTTGCGCCGTTACAAAATGAGGAACACCTGTATCACACCAAAGGCCCACAAAGACTTGTCCTTCGAGATCAATTGAGTGTTTTTCTGCGATCACTTTTGGCGTCGGCATCAAAACCCAATGATTTTTAGACTCGGTCCAAGTTTTAACTGTGCCTGCTTTTGTTTCGTGGTGAGCATCTAAAAGATTGAGGGATTGATTGACAAAAGCTTGCGCACACCTGGCCGCATTGCCGCAGAATTCTGCCTCTGAACCGTCTCGATTAAAAAAATGCCAAATAAATTCTTTTGCACTTTTCTGCTCGAGGCCCAAGTAGCCATCCACCTTGTGTTCTTCACAAAGAGGTGTGACTTCGGCTGCTGTCATTTTGATATCACTGGGTTTTAAAATTTCGATGACAAAAGTATTTCCTGCGCCCGAGTAGATCCGTTTGATATTCATATGTTCCGATCCATTCAGGGTTGAAGCTTTTGAACTTCTTCCGATTTTTTAAGCGGCGGTAAAGGCTTGCCTTTGACTCCGCAGCCATTCAGTTGAAATGCTAAAATGAAAAGAATAAATATTTTCATAGCGGCCTTTCCTAAAAAGCTTTGTCCAAGCGACAAAAAAGAAAAGTACGCTCTCTCTGAGCCCTTGTCAGCTCATATTCATGTTTATCCAGGTGAGCGCTCGAGGACTATCTTTCTGCTAAATTATTCACTAGAACTTGACGCGGCTTGCTGCCGTTGGCTGGGCTTACAACCCCTTGGCTTTCAAAAATTTCTATCAATCTTGCAGCCCGAGGATACCCAAGCCGAAATTTTCTTTGAAGCAAAGATGCGCTCACTTCTTTTTGTGAAGAGGTCCAAGATAAAATTTGATCATACATCTGATCTTGCTCTTCATCTTCAAAGCCCTCTGTCATCGAGCCACCCGCATCGGAAGAAGTGGTGTCACCGCCTTCCAATATTTTTAGTCCCATAGGATCAAACTCAGGTTCTCCTTGCTCGGCCCAAAATTTTACTACGGCTTGAATTTCGACATCTTTCAAAAACGGTCCATGATGCCGTTGCGGCGTATTCACGCCCGGAGCTAAAAATAACATGTCCCCGTTTGGAAGAAGTCTTTCGGCACCAGAAGCATCCAAAATAATTCGAGAATCTGTTTTAGATGCGACTTTCAGCGCGATTCGGCCTGGAATATTTGTTTTGATTAAACCCGTAACAACATCTTTTCGTGGTGACTGCGTGGCAATAATGAGATGCATACCGCAAGCTCGGGCCATTTGTGTTAATCGTTGAATCGGATGTTCGACATCTTGCTTTGCCACCACCATAAGATCTGCAAGTTCGTCGACAATAATCACGATGTACGGCAAAACTTGATAGTGATAAGTTTCCCCACGAGTGCGAGCTTCCATTTCAAATTCTTGATTTATTTTTTCATGCTCTTGAATTTCTTCAGCCGACAATTTCACAATTTTTTCGTTAAATTTTTCAATCTTTTCAATTCCAAATTTTGACAAAGATCTGTAGCGCTTTTCCATTTCACGAACAGCCCATTTCAGTGCGCCCACTGCTTTTCGTGAATCTGTAATGTGCGGCAATGCCATGTGTGGAACCTTCGAGAAAGCAGCCAAATCCACCATTTTGGGATCAATCAAAACGAGTTTCAAAGTTTTTGGTGAATGTCTGAAGAGCAGCCCTGTGATGATAGATCCTACGAATACTGATTTTCCAGAACCCGTTGTTCCCGCAATCAACATATGTGGCATTTTTCGAAGATCCACAATTTTAGGTTCACCGTTCACCTGACGACCTAAGGCCATTGGTAAAATAATGTCATCCCGCCAAAAATCTTCCTCTGCCACCAAGTCTTTGTAAAAAACGGTTTCCCGCTTCGCGTTTGATGTTTCAATTCCAACCACATCTCGGCCCGGAATTTGTCCCACGTAACGAATGGAATCTGCACTCAAAGCTAAAGATA
>CAZPBD010000028.1:27165-31393 GCA_964584655.1 uncultured Pseudobdellovibrionaceae bacterium
TTTTGCTACATTAAATTCTAGCTGTTGAGCTGCTATGGCTTTTGCACTTTGAAAAGGGGCGGCCTCATCACTTGAAAATTCATCATCTTCGTTTTCATTTACCATGGTGGTAACAACTTCTGTGGAAACGTTCTTCTTTTCGAAAAATCGTGAGAGCAGCGCGGGCTCATGTTTGTCCGATTTGGGTTTTGGAGCTTGGTAATTTGCAGCCTTGACCCCTTCAGTCGCAAGCTTTGGCAAAGTCATGCTTTTTTTCAGGCTCACAAAAAAATCAGTCACGAGTTTTTGGAAAAATCCAAAAATTTCTGACACATTTCTTTCCGAGTAAAAGACCACAAGAATTGAAAAAGCTGACCAAAGCACAACTTGCACACCAATAAAATTAAAGGCCTTCAATAAAGCTTGAGAGAATCCCAGTCCTAGCAGTCCGCCCATCAAAATTTGTTCGTTGAATAATTTAATTTCTGGCCAGTACAAAGACAGAAGGCTGCAACACGTGATCAAAAGCATCGCGCCCCAAATAGATCTGATATTTTTGAGTTGAACATTTTCGCCTTGAAAAGTTCTCAGAGAAATTCTTAAAAAACCGGCAACAAAGAGCCAAGCAGAGACCCCAAAAAATTGATAAAAAAGATCCGCCAAAAAAGACCCAAAAACACCACAATAGTTTTTAGCGACTAAGGTTCTTCCAAGTGAATTAAAAGAGGGGTCCGTTGGGTTAAAGCTAAAAAGAGAAAGAGCGACAAACAGCCCAAGCGCCAGGTAGGAAATTGCCACAATATCGGATTTAAATTTTTTGAAAATGTGATTCATTTAAATAACTTACTAAAAACCCCAGGGATCCGGTAGCTCTGCTATCCAGACCTTGACTTCAGTCTGTAAGTTCAGCAAGACGTGAGTCTTGTTATGATCAAAATAAATGAGATTTTTTATAGCATTCAGGGCGAAACCACGTATGTGGGAAATCCGACAGTATTTGTCAGAACCACTGGCTGCAATCTTCGCTGTACTTACTGCGATACGAAGTATTCCTATTACGAAGGTCAATTTACACCCACTGAACAGTTGCTTGAAAAAATAAAAAGTTATCAGGCTCAATATGTTTGCATCACGGGTGGCGAGCCTTTGTTACAAAAAGAAGTTTTGCCATTAATGACTCAACTTTGTGATGAAAATTATTTCGTCTCTCTTGAAACCAGTGGTTCAAAGTCCATGGAATTTGTTGATTCTCGAGTGAAAACAATTCTCGATGTGAAAACTCCTGACAGCGGAGAACCCGATACATTTTTAATGGCAAATTTGCAGTGGGCACAGCCTTCAACAGAATTTAAATTCGTGATTTGTTCTGAAAAAGATTTTGAATGGGCAGAAAATTTTTGTCGTCAACATGATTTATTCCAAAAATTTATTGTTTTATACAGTCCATCATTCGGCCAAGTTCGCGAAACTTGGTTGGCAGAAAATATTTTGCAAAAAAAATCAAAAGCACGGTTGCAAATCCAGCTGCATAAGTATATTTGGTCTCCCGACACACGCGGAGTATAGAAAATAATGACACCAAATTTGAACAGTTCTGAAAATCTTTTTGTCGCTAATCTCCAAGCTGTAAGCCTGGAAAAACTTGTAAAAAGCAAACTGGAAGTTCTCTTCACGCAGCAGAAAGAAGCTGATGTTGAATTGAACGGGCTCTATGACATCGTTATGGAACAAGTGGAAAGACCATTGCTTGAGTTGGCTTTAAGATCCTTTAACGGCAATCAAGTAAAAACCGCTCAGATGCTGGGTATCAATCGAAATACTCTTAAAAAGAAGATCGATATTTATAAAATAAAAGTCAAAAAGCCGATTTAATTTTACAACATCAGCGGGCCATTTTAATTTTCATCTAGCTAAGACTCGCAAAATTTTATATTCAGACTTTAGATACTTATCGCTTACGAAGAGGGGATTGTGGCGACTGGAAATCAAGGGTTCTCATCATCTGGTACAGCTTTACGTGTACCTCCACAAAATCTAGAGGCCGAGCAGTCCATCTTGGGTGGACTCATGCTTTCTCAAGATGCCTTTGACCTGATCGCTGACAAAATCGACGAAACTGATTTCTATAGCCCTGCCAATCAAAAAATTTACGCCAGCATCAGGGATCTACAAACCAAAGGTAAGCCAGTCGACCTTGTCACAGTGACTGATCAGCTTCAAACCCGCGGGGAGTTTGATTCTGCCGGTGGATACATCTATTTGGCTCAGTTGTTAGAAAAAACGATTTCATCAGCTAACATCACGACTTACGCACAAATTATTAAAGAAAAAGCACTCCTTCGAAAGCTCATCTCGACTAGCACAAAAATCATCGACCGGGCCTATGAGGGCGACCAAGATGTGCAAACCATTGTGGATATCGCAGAAGGTGAAATTTTAAAAGTTTCTGAAACCAAATTGCATGAAGGCCTTGTGGATTCCATGCAAATTGTGAAGGACTCAATCAAAAAGATTGAAACCCTTTATCAACAAAAAGAAGAAATCACGGGTATTCCATCTGGTTTTACTCAGCTGGATCGTATGACTTCAGGCTTTCACCCGGGTCAGCTGATTGTGGTCGCCGCTCGTCCTTCCATGGGAAAATCAGCTTTTGCAATTAATTTGGCAGCCCACGCGGCGATGAGATCTAAAAAATCAGTGGCTTTCTTTTCCCTCGAGATGAGTAAAGAAGACGTCATGGTCAGACTTTTGTCGTCTGAGGCCCGCGTCCACATGGGATCCCTCAGAAACGGTCGACTTCAAGATGCCGATTGGCCGCGCCTGATTGCTGCGGCAGGTACCATTTCCGAATCAAAGCTATACGTGGATGACTCTGCTGGTATCAGTCCACACGAAGTTCGTGCTCGTGCTCGTCGCTTGAGATCCAAAGGCGAGCTTGATATGATCGTGGTCGACTACTTGCAGTTCATGCAGTTGAAGCAACAACGTGAAAGTCGTGCCGTTGAGGTCTCTGAGATCTCTAGACAACTTAAATCCATCGCAAAAGAGCTCCAAATCCCCGTGATTGCGCTTGCTCAGTTAAACCGGTCTGTCGAGGGCCGTACAGATCGTCGCCCTATGCTAAGCGATTTAAGGGAATCTGGATCAATCGAACAAGATGCTGACATCATCATGCTGCTTTACCGTGAAGAGTATTACGATAAAGAAGATCCTGAAAAAAAGGGAAAGTCTTTGGTTATCGTAGGTAAGCAAAGAAATGGTGAAACCGGCGACGTCCCACTAAATTTCGAAGGTCAATTTCAACGATTCCGCGATGCTGAGGGGTCTTCCATTAGCCCATTGCCTCCACCGCAAGCTCCGCCTAGTTATCCAGGTTCAAATAAACCCAAAAACTTTGCACCTGGTGCAAGTTTCTAAAACCTGAATCTTTATCATTACCGTGTCCAGACCTCTGTCTAAAATTCTTTAGAAAGAAGACAACTGTTTGCGAACTTTTTGACCGCTTGGTCAGATGAAGTTGTCTTAAAAGTAGGACTTCTGCATGGAGGCGGAAAATGAATGGATTAACTCTGTATGAGTTGTTGTACGCATCGCTCGATTTACCAGACAGCATCAAGCACACACAGCTTCAAAAACTTCTCAGTCAACACGATCTCAATTCTGAGGAACTGACCTTAGATTCTTTACGGGAAATTGTCGCAGATCTTTTGCACAACTTGATTTTAGAAGACGCAAAACAAGAAAACAGTTTTCACCAATAAAAAAACCCAAAACGCATTTCGACGTTTTGGGTTTTAAATTTGAAATCAATTTTAAAAAAATTAAGTTCGTTCTACAGAAATCATAATGCCAGCTTCTAAGCCTTCACCGTATTTAACAGTGGCTTTGTGCTGACCAAGAACCTTGATGGGCTCTTGAAGAAGAATGTCTCTGCGGTCCACAGAAAATCCTGATTTTTGAAGTTCTTTAGAAATATCAGTGGTTGTCACTGTTCCAAAAAGCTTATCAGAATCACCTGCTGCCATTTTGAATTTCAAAGTTGTGCCGTTGATTTTATCAAGCATCACTTTTCGTTCAGCATGGGCTTTCTTTTTCTTAGCTTCTGCCATTTGCTTAAGATGAGCATATTCTTTAACTCGTTTTTCAGTCGCTTCTGCTGCCATTTTACGTGGAAACAAAAAGTTACGAGCAAATCCTTCGGAAACCGTTACGAGATCTCCAACTTTCCCAACTTCTTTCACATCTTGAG
>CAZPBD010000029.1:0-31197 GCA_964584655.1 uncultured Pseudobdellovibrionaceae bacterium
GTCTATCCACAGCAGTTATTTAGAAGTTACATGTACTTATAAGGTTTGTTAGGTTTTCCACGCTCCTACTAAGAAGGCGATATAAATATGAATATAGATATAGAGAAAAAAGACCTGTTAAATTTAATCGGCAAAACTCAAAATATTGTTGAGAAAAGAAATACAATGCCAGTGCTTGTAAATATTCTTTTAGAAGCCGAACAAAAAAAAATTAAAGTCTTTGCAACAGATCTTGAAGTCAGCCTTACTGATGAAGTTGATGTAAAAATAAATCAGCCCGGAAAGGTTGCAGTGAGTGCAAGAAACCTTTTTGAAATTGTTAAACGACTTTCGGATGGCCCTATTAATTTAATTAAAAAAGAAAACAATTGGCTGCAAATTAAACAAGGAAAATACCTATCAAAAATCGTAGGTGTTAGCTCTGAAGATTACCCTGTTTTCCCTGCCTACAGTCCACAATCATTTAACAAAATTGGATCCGAAATATTTTTAGAGATGATCGATAAAACTATTTTTAGCGTATCTAGTGACGAAACAAGATACCACCTGAATGGCGTGTTTTTCGAAGTGAGTTCTGAAGGTTTGCGAATGGTTGCAACAGACGGTCACCGCATGAGTTTAATAAATAAAAAAATTGATAAATTTAATTCACCTGTTCAACAAGGTGTTATTATTCCAAGAAAAGGTCTTCACGAAATTAAAAAAATTCTAGAGCCGTTGCAAACTGAAGTTGAGATCGCAATTGAAGGATCCCAATTTATTTTGAAAGCGAATTCTACGATTTTAATGATCCGTTTGATCGAGGGAAAATATCCCAATTACCAGCAATTTATTCCGACAAAATTGCCATTAAAAATCAGCCTTCCTCGCCAATCATTTTTACAATCACTTGAACGAGTAGCTTTGCTCGCAAATCAAAAGTCAAAAGCTGTTCAATTTTCTTTTTCATCAGGGAAAGTCGAAATTTCTTCTAGCAATCCAGAACTAGGAGACGCGAAAGAAGAAGTTGAAATTGATTACAAGGGCCAAGATATTAAAATTGGTTTTAATGCAAGATACATCACGGATGTGCTGATGAGTATTAAACAAGATATTATTGATATTGAATTAAATGATCATTTATCACCTGGACTTTTGCGACCACATGAAGATGCGCAATACACTTGTGTGATTATGCCTATGAGAATTTAATGAAAATTAAAAGCTTACGTCTTCAGGATTTTCGGAATTTTGAAAATCTTGAAGTTAAGTTTGCAGATCGATTAAATCTTTTCATCGGTCAAAACGGCCAAGGAAAATCAAATCTCTTAGAAGCTTTATCCCTTCTCATTCTAAATGAATCTTTCAGATTTGCTGACAATGAAAATTTGATACAGTTTCGCAAACCAGGATCTTTCATTGAAGCGCAACTTGAAAAAAACTCTTTGGATTTCAAAGTTAAATTACAGATTTTAAAAAGTCGGAAAAATTTAACTTGGAATGAAAAGAAGATCACTCTGGCTGCACTAAGAGAGAATATCTCTTGTGTCGTGTTTAGTCCGGAAAGTTTATCTTCGGTAAAAGACGGGTCAGACGAGCGCCGAATTTTAGTGGATCAAGCTGTCGCCGCTCTTCACTTTTCAGGATCAACTTTGATATCCGATTTTCGCAAAGCGCTAAAAACCAGGAACCGAATTCTAAAGGACTTTAGCGAAGGCCAAACCGACAGAAAGACAACTTTAGCACTGCTGGAAAGTTTAGAGCCCATTTATTTAAGGCTATCTGTTGAGCTGACAATGGCAAGGATTGAACTTTTGAGAGGTTTGCAGCCGGATTTACAGGAAGCAATGCAATTTATCGTCAAAGAGCCTGTGGATATTTCGGTGGAATACTCGATTTCAAAAGTAAAAAGCTCAAATTACACTGCTGACCAAGTGAATGATGCAATTCATCAAAGGTTATCAGAACTACGCGATGCAGAACTCAGTATTGGCAGCAGTTTGGTGGGTCCGCACAAGCACGAAATTACATTTTTTTACAACCAAAATGATTCCCGATTTTACTGCTCGCAAGGTCAGCAAAGAGCGATGATATTGTCTTTCAAAATGGCTCAAATCGTGTATCATAGAAAGGTTCACGGAACCTATCCAATTTTGCTTTTGGATGATGTGCTATCTGAGCTCGATATCGCGAAAAGAAATTCACTGATTGAGTTTCTTCACGGTATCAAAACACAGATTTTTTTGACGACGACGGATCTGCAGTTCACCAAGGATGTGAACATCAGTGAGTCCAAAATTTTTGAATTGAAAGAGGGTCGCATTCTATGACGTCCGTACAGGAAAAAGGGACAGAGAACTCAGAAAATAAAAGTTACGGTGCCGATTCGATTCAAGTTCTTGAAGGACTTGAAGCTGTTAGAAAAAGACCCGGTATGTATATCGGTGATACTAGTTTCAAAGGCTATCATCACCTTGTGTATGAAATCGTGGATAACGCTGTTGATGAATCTTTAGCAGGTTTTTGTAAACACATTAAAATTTCTGTGAACACAGACGAGTCCGTGACCGTTGAAGATGATGGCCGTGGAATTCCAATTGGTGCGCATAAAAGTGGAAAATCAGCACTCGAAGTTGTGATGACTGTTCTTCATGCCGGCGGAAAGTTTGATGGTTCATCTTACAAAGTTTCCGGTGGTCTTCATGGCGTTGGAGCTTCAGTAGTAAATGCTTTGTCATCCCGTTGTCATGTGGAAGTGTCTCGTGAAGGTTTCACTTGGTCTGAGACTTTCGCTAAAGGAATTCCACAAACAGAATTAATCAAAGGTGAGCCCACAAATAAGACTGGTACAAAAATTACTTTCAAACCAGATCGTGAAATTTTTAAAGATGAAGCTGTGCTTTATGATTTCAGCACTCTCGCAAATCGTTTCCGGGAACTTGCTTTTTTAAATGCAGGTCTTCATATTTCTTTGACCGACGAGCGATCAGGAAAGAAACAAGATTTCCAGTATGCAAATGGCCTTGCAGAATTCGTGACCTATTTGAATTCTTCAAAAAAAGCATCACACAATGAAGTCATTTATTTCAAAGGTGAAAAAGACACTGTCGATGTGGAAATTGCAATGCAGTGGAATGATTCTTACTCAGAATCAATTTTTACGTATTGTAATAATATTAACACCATCGAAGGTGGATCTCATTTGATGGGATTCAGATCAGCCCTCACAAGAACAACAAATTCTTACGCCACAGAAAAAAATCTAGTGAAGGATTTGAAAGTTTCTTTAGAAGGTGAAGATATTCGAGAAGGTCTGGCTGCAGTTATTTCTGTAAAAGTCCGCGAACCACAATTTGAAGGACAGACAAAAACAAAACTTGGAAATTCCGAAGTCAAAGGTATCGTTGAGCAATTAGTAAATGAGAAATTAGCTGATTGGTTTGATCGAAATCCATCTCAAGCTAAAAGTATTATCGGAAAATGCGTGGATGCGGCCCGTGCCAGAGATGCAGCTCGAAAAGCTCGTGAATTAACTAGACGAAAAACAGCCCTTGATGGTGGTTCACTGCCAGGTAAAATGGCTGATTGCCAAGAAAAAGATCCTTCACTTTGCGAAATTTACCTGGTCGAGGGAGACTCGGCCGGTGGATCTGCAAAGCAAGCTCGGGACAGAAAAACTCAAGCCGTTCTTCCGCTCAAAGGTAAAATCCTAAACGTTGAAAAAGCGAGATTTGATAAAATGTTATCCAACGAAGAAATTCGTATGATGATTTCTGCACTTGGAACAGGAATCGGAAAAGATAACGTCAGTGCCGACAAAATCAGGTATCACAAAGTGATTATCATGACGGATGCGGACGTGGATGGATCCCACATCAGAACACTGCTTTTGACATTCTTCTTCAGACAAATGCCCGAAGTCATCGAAAAAGGGTATATCTACATCGCACAACCTCCCTTGTACCGTGCGAAAAAAGGAAACAGCGAAGTTTACTTGAAAGATGAAGCTGCATTGACTGAGCACCTTTTAAAATCAGGTGTGAATTACTTCACTCTTCCTGGTGCCGCTCGTGAAGAGGCTGATGTTAAAAAGTTCATTTTACAAATTCAACGATTTCATCAGCTTTTGAAAGCTTCTAAAACTAAGTATGATTCCGATATTTTGTACTTCTTGGTCAGCAAAGTCGCTGATCTTGAAAAAGCAGTAGAATCCGAAAAGGGCTTAGAAAAGATTGGCAATGAAATCAAAGATTGGATTTTCTCAAATCCAAGTTTGGGTATCACTGAATACAAATTTGAGATTTTGGAAAATGAAGAAACTAAAAAATTAGAAGCTCATTTATCGACAGTCAGATATGCTGACCGGAAAACCACAAAGTTATCCACAGATTTTATCAAAAAATCTGAGATTATTGAGTTACTCAGTATTTGGAAAAGCATGCAGGCAGTTTCTAAACTTCCAGTTTCAGTTAAAATTGGAAACAATGATCAGTCTTTCGAAACTTACGCTGAATTCTATGATCACATCATGGAAGCCTCTAAAAAGGGTCAGTACATTCAGCGATATAAGGGACTGGGTGAGATGAATCCAGAGCAGCTTTGGGAAACGACGTTAAATCCACAAAACAGAACTTTATTACAAGTGACAGTTGATGATGCTTTAGCAGCTGATGAAACATTCAGTGTGTTGATGGGTGAGCAAGTCGAGCCTCGTCGTCAATTTATTCATGACAATGCCCTCTTCGTTAAAAGTTTAGATGTGTAGGTAAATATGACAATTCCAGAAAAAGGTATTTCGACAGTCGATATCAACAAAGAAATGCGCGAAGCTTATCTTCAATACTCGATGAGTGTGATCGTGGGCCGAGCTCTGCCGGATGTTCGTGATGGTTTAAAACCAGTTCACAGACGAATTCTTTTTGCTCAAAATGAAATGAGCAATAACTACGATAAGCCGTATAAAAAATCGGCTCGTATCGTCGGAGACGTGATCGGTAAATACCATCCACATGGTGATACTGCTGTTTACGATACGATGGTTCGTATGGCTCAAGACTTTTCCCTTAGATATCCACTTCAAGATGGCCAAGGAAACTTTGGATCCATTGATGGAGATTCTCCTGCAGCCATGAGGTACACAGAGATTCGCATGAGTCGGCTTGCAGAAGAACTTCTCGTCGACATCGATAAAGAAACGATTCCTTTTGGACCGAACTACGATGACTCTTTAGAAATTCCACTCGTTTTACCTGCGAAATTTCCTAATCTTTTAGTCAATGGTTCAGCGGGTATTGCTGTTGGTATGGCGACAAATATTCCTCCGCACAATTTGAAGGAAGTGATCTCAGGCTGTATTCATCTGATTCACAACCCCACTGCTGGCGTTGATGATTTGATGCAATTTATTAAAGGACCTGATTTTCCAACTCGTGGAATCATCGCAGGCCGTGAGGGAATCCTACAGGCCTACAAAAAAGGTCGCGGTGTTATCACTCTTAAAGCCGTTGCCGAAATTGAGCAGAAAAAAGATCACGAAGATATCGTGGTCACTGAAATTCCTTATCAGGTGAATAAAGCTCGAATGATTGAAAGCATGGCTGATCTCGTTCGTGAAAAAACCATCGAAGGAATTTCTGATATCCGTGATGAGTCTTCACGGGAAGGCATGCGAATCGTGATTCAATGTAAGCGCGGTGAAAATGCCAGTGTGATCTTGAATCGTTTATATAAATTTACTCAGATGCAGGTCAGCTTCGGTATCATCATGCTTGCGCTGGATGCTAAAAATCAGCCGTTTATTTTTGACCTCAAACAAATGCTGGAAGCTTTTATCGAACATCGTCGCGATGTTGTGACAAAGCGATGCATTTTTGATCTTAAAAAAGCACAAGAGCGAGCTCATATTTTAGAGGGCTTGAAAAAAGCTCTGGATAATATTGATGCCGTGATTGCAACCATTAAGGCTGCTAAAGAAGCGGCAAGTGCTAAAATTGCTCTTCAGGACAAATTTCAATTTTCTGAAGTTCAAGCTCAGGCTATTTTAGAAATGCGACTCCAAAGACTGACAGGCCTTGAGCGCCAAAAATTAGTGGATGAACTCGCAGAGCTCACAAAACAAATTGAATGGCTCAGATTTGTACTTGCAGATGTTAAAGAAATTTACAAAATCATTGTCTCTGAACTTGAAGAGATCAAAGAGCGCTACGGAGACGATCGTAGAACTCAAATTACTGGTGATTTAACAGATATCGAAGACGAAGATTTAATTGCAGATGAAAAAATGGTCGTGACAATCACGAACACGGGTTACATCAAGCGAATTCCTGCAGCTGAATACCGCGTGCAAAAGCGTGGAGGCAAAGGCCTTAAAGGCATGGAAACTCGCGAAGAGGACTACGTTACAGATATTTTCTCTGCGAACACAAAAACCATGCTTTTAGTTTTCACAGACAAAGGTAAAGTCTACTGGGTGAAAGTTCATAAGCTTCCTCTGGGAACAAGAACTTCAAAAGGAAAGTCATTAGCCAACGTTGTGCAATTAACAAATGGTGAACAGGTTTGTTCAATTCTTCCTGTCGAGGAATTCACAGAGAGTAAATACATTGTGATGCTGACAGAAAAAGGAATTATTAAAAAGACCTCTTTGGATTCATTCAACAATCCAAGACAAGCGGGAATTATTGCTTTAACGACAGATCTTGAAGATCGAGTCGTTGATTGTAAAATTTCTGACGGTCAAAGTGATATTTTTGTCGCCACCCGGGAAGGCATGTCGATTCGATTCAATGAAAATGACGTGCGCCCAATGGGTCGAAGTGCTCGAGGAGTTAAAGGTATCACATTAGCCGATAAAGACACTGTGGTTGCCATGGAAATCCTAGAGAAAAACACAACCGATACGATCTTAATGGTAACGACAAAGGGTTATGGAAAACGTTCTGAAACGGGCGAATACAGAATTCAAAGTCGCGGTGGCTCTGGAATTATCACGCAAAAAACCACAGACAAAGTGGGCCAAGTCGTCGGAACGAAAAAAGTATCAGCTGTTCAAGAACTGATTTTGTCGACTGATCAAGGGCAAGTGATTCGGATGAAAATTTCTGATATCTCTGTTTTGGGTCGAAACACACAAGGTGTTCGTTTGATTAACTTGGATGAGAAGCAGGAATTTGTAACAGGTTTAGCAGTGATCTTAGATGAGGATCGCGTTGGCGAAGAAACTCACTAATCTTGCAATTTGTATTCTATTATTCCATTTAGCAGGCTGTTCGGGACCTCTTGAAAGAGATTTTCAAGAGGCCCAAAAAAATGCAAGCCTGGGTAATTTTAGAAGAGCTGTTCAACTCTTTGAAC
The DNA here is from genome assembly GCA_964584655.1 of uncultured Pseudobdellovibrionaceae bacterium. Taxonomy (GTDB): domain Bacteria; phylum Bdellovibrionota; class Bdellovibrionia; order Bdellovibrionales; family Bdellovibrionaceae. Next base: position 7,333 of record CAZPBD010000029.1, read on the forward strand.
AAGTGATTTTGAGGGACACATCTTCACCAACCGCAATTCAATCTATGAAAGAAGGCGCAAGGCTTTCATTCCTCGAAATTAAAGACTATGCGAGAGCCGCTCAGTTTTACCAAAAAATTATTAAATATTCGCCGAATGAAGCCGATCGAACGGAAGCACAAAAACAACTCGCAAGCCTTTATTTCGAAAGCCTTCAAGACTATGACCGAGCCGCAGTTGAGTATTCGAAACTTGCAACAAGCAGTCGATTAGAATCAGAAAAAGCTGAACATAAACTTTCAGTGGCGAGAAGCTATTATTACATTGGAAACTACTTCCAAACTCTTAGCGAAATCACCGAGATTCTAAAACTGAAATCCAATCAAGAAACTGAGTTTCATGCGTTGCTGTTGAATGGAAACGTCTTTGTTGCTCAAAAGAAGTTTGTGGAAGCAGCCAAAATTTTTCAATCATTAACCGATCGATTTCCTGAAAAATCCCTGTTGGAAAATGTCCATTTGGTGCTGTCACTTTCTTTCGAGGAAAGTGGAGACTTTAAGAAGGCTCTTGCGACGCTAGAGTCCATAAAAGAGATCTATCAGCCGAAGGAATACTTGGATTTGAGGATTAAAAGAATCCAAGAGAGAGCCAAAAACCAACCCGGAGCCAAGGGTTATCGAAAATGAAAAAATATGCGACTTTTATGGGGCTGGGGTTAGAACTGGGTGGAATTACCTTTGTCTGCCTATGGTTAGGGCAAAAAATTGAGCAGCTTTACCCGTCAAAAGGCCTTTTTCTTGTGATTGTCCTATTGCTCGGATTTATTGGTTGGGTTGTGAGAATCATACTTAGTCTTAGGAAGATGACCGCCCAAGACTCTAAAAATTCAGAAAAAAATCTTGCAGACCCTGATTTGAAAATGTAGAAAGTCCTGATTCAAGCAAAGGATCTACATGTCTTTCAATTGGACACAACTTATTCCAGCAGTTGGCAGTGACTATGTTCACGTGGCAACTCTTGGTCTCGCGACGACAGGTTCAGTGGTTTTTGGGCTCGTGGCCCGAGCGCAACTTGGATCTGGCCAAGCAGCTGTGATTCCTCATGGAAAGATCTCTGTTCGCGGAATCACGGAAGTGATGACGGATTTTATTGCCAAGCTGTCACGACAAATCATCGGTCACGACGGTGACAAATATGTTCCCCTATTAGCTTCTTTTTTCTTCTTCATTTTGCTGAATAACTTTATCGGTGTAATACCTGGTATGTCAGCTGCCACAGAAAACGTGAACACGACTGTTGCGTTTGGTATTTTTTCTTTTCTTGCCTACAACTTTGTAGGTCTCAAGCACGGTGGAACTCATTACTTGAAGCACTTCTTGGGACCCGTTTGGTGGTTAATACCATTGATGCTTCCATTGGAACTTATTTCTCACATGATCAGACCTATTACTTTAGGTATGCGTTTAGCTAACGTGATGAAGGGTGATCACACAGTTCTCGGAATTTTCTTAGATTTAGTCCCTTTTATCGCCCCGATCCCTTTGTATCTTTTGGGATTCCTCGTCTGTGTTATTCAAGCTTACGTTTTTACGCTCTTATCTATGGTTTATATTTCCCTAGCTAAAGCGTCAGATCATTAAGAAACTAAACTCGTTACTACAAGGAGAATTTAAAATGAAAAAGCAAGTAGCAGTATTATCTACTCTTTTCTTAGCAGTGGGCGCTCAAGCTCAAGAAGTTGCAGCAGTAGCAGCAGCTAGCGACAGCTCAAAAGGTATGTATGCTTTAGCAGCAGGTCTTTGCATGAGCATCGCCGTACTAGGTGGAGCACTTGGACAAGCAAAAGCAGCATCTGCGGCTCTCGAGGGTATCTCTCGTAATCCAGCAGCTGATGGCAAGATCTTCACACCTATGTTGATCGGTCTCGCGTTCATCGAGTCTCTTGTTCTTTTCGCATTCGCTTTGGCATTCTTGCTTAAGCCGTAATCTTTTTTGAGAGAAAAGATTGAATATAAAAAAAGGACTCTGCCAAAAGCGGGTCCTTTTTTATTTTGTTGATGGCACCTCGCAAAGTTGTCACCATTTACAAATGTTGAAGATTAAAATTGTTATTCAGCTCACCTTTATATTGTTATTCGCGAGTCGTTCCTATGCAGAATGTAATTTGGAACTAGCGAAGGCTTCGGGCACATACCTTTCAGAGCTCGAAAAATTGAAACTTCAAAAATATCAAAACAATAGTGTCTGCGAAGTGCTCAGTTATGAGTTTTGGAATTGCACGGATGCTCAGAAAATTAAACTGAATCAAGCTTTTAAAGTGAAAGAAGTTTTGGGAAGTTACTGTGGACCGCACTTAGCTCCACCTAAATACCCCATTTCTAAAAATGATTTTATGAAGGGGATCTCTTTATTTAGTTGGAAGGATGAAGGTGGTTATTTTTGGTATGCACTTTTGCCAGGAACAAATCGATTAAAAACGTCAAAAGAACTATTGGATTACAAAGTGAGTGAGGGTTACCTCAAAGAGACACTCAAAAATTTACAAGAGAACATAGATGTATCTTGGAACAATTTGATTGAGATCAGCGACAAAGAAAAACTGGAGTTTTCTCTGCCAGAAAAAAAGAAGATTGATGAAATAAAGAGAATGGCAAAAGTTTCAAAGCTGAAGCTAGAGCTATAAGTATTTATTTACGACAGCCTCTACTCGGCCTTGAATTTTTTGTAGTCCTTCAGCCGTGTTCGATTCAAAACGCACAACCAAAACAGGTTGTGTGTTTGAAGACCGACAAAGCGCCCAGCCATTTTCAAAACTGAGTCGAATACCATCTGTCAGGTTTACTTTGTAATCGGCACCTGCACCACCAGGAAAGGCCTCGATCATTTTTTCAACGATCAAAAGTTTTTTCTCTTCAGTGGTATCAATTCTGATTTCTGGAGTATTAAACGCCGGAGGCAAACCTTCCAACAGTTGTGGAATTGTTTTTCCGGTTTGGCTCAGAATTTCAATCAATCGAAGTCCAGCGTAAGGAGCATCATCATAACCATAATTTCGATCTGCGAAAAAGATGTGGCCACTCATCTCTCCACCAAAGGGAGCTTTTTCAACTTTGATTTTTTCTTTTACTAAGCTGTGACCCGTTTTCCACATGATGGGAATGCCGCCATGTTTTGCAATATCAGAGTACATGCGATCAGAGCACTTCACATCGCCGATGATCTTGGCCCCTTTGGTTTTAGCCAAGATACCTCGAGCGATCACAACCATGAGCTCGTCACCGTAAAGCATTTTGCCCGTGTGATCCACAACACCGATTCGATCGGCGTCTCCGTCAAAACCAATTCCGCAAACGGCACCCGTTTCTAAAACTTTTTGCTTTAAAGCGACCAAGTTTTTTTCTACGGTTGGATCTGGGTGATGATTAGGAAATCTTCCATCTGGTTCTTCAAACATAATGATGGGATCAAGGCCAGCGGCATTAAACAATCCGCGTACGACTGATCCAGCAGCACCGTTTCCACAATCAAGAACAACTTTGATGGGCTTTAGGTCCAAGAATTCTTTTTTGTACCGGGCATAATAAGAAGGTTTGATGTCGTGTTTTTTTTCTGTTCCCTTGCCAGCAGTGAACCTTTTTTCATCGATGATGTGTTTGAGTTTTTGAATCTCTTCACCAAAGATTGTCCACTGACCCTTTGAAATCTTGAATCCGTTGTATTCAGGTGGGTTATGACTTCCGGTGACCATGATGGCGCCAGAAATATTTTCTAAAGCAAAGGTCGAGTAGTAACAAACAGGAGTTGTCACCAAACCCAAGAGTGTCACATGACCGCCGGACTCTTGAATTCCTTTTGATAAATTTTCGATGATCTCGGCACAGGAAAGTCTGGCATCATGACCCAAGGTAATATTAGGATTTTTTACACCAGAGTCAGCTAAGTACGTAACAAAGGATTTTCCAAGATTGTAGGCAAAGTTTTTATCGAAGTCTTCATTGTAAACGCCACGGATATCGTACTCTCGGAAGATAACTGGTTTATGCATAATTCCTCACTTCGTTAATTGAAGACAGGCTGAGATTGCTTCTTTCATCGAAGAACAATCGGCCTTATTTTTACCAAACAAATCAAAAGCTGTCCCGTGATCCACGCTGGTGCGAATGTAAGGAAGCCCAAAGGTCAGATGATACCCAGATTTTGTCCCATGGACAAGTTTGAACGGAATCAAACCCTGATCATGATAACAACAAACGTAGACGCTATAAAGATCCCAATTTTGCTTGAGGAAAGCGGCATCCGGAGAAAGGGGCCCTTTAATTTGAGGAAATTTCTTTAATACTTTTTTAAACAGCAAAGATTCTTCGTTTCCCAAAACGCCGGATTCGCCCGCATGGGGGTTGAGTCCCAGAAGGGCGACTGGCTTATTTTTAAATTTGGCAGGTAAAATCTTTTTAAGCAGAAGACCCCGACTGATTGCTATGCTTAATACTTTTTCTGTGAGTGCCGCACTTACCTTTTTTAAAGGAATGTGTCCGGTTGCAAGAATCACGCAGAACTGATCACCAACAAACACCATATTAAGCTCTTTAGTTTTTGAAACGGCCTGCAGGATCTCTGTGTGGCCCTTGGCTTTAAATCCACAGGATTGAATCAGTGTCTTAGATAAAGGAGCTGTGACAAGTCCTTGGAGTTGATTTTTATGACAGGCCGTTGCTGCATCAAAGACCCAGTGAGGAGCCTTTTGAGGATGTACGATATCAAAAAGATCCTTGGTGCTTTTTGATTTTTGAGAGAGTGCTTCGCTTAAGCTGTGCACAACGACTCGGTTAAACTTTTTATCAATGTGTTTAAGTTGTGAAGTCTCACTGCTTTGAGATCTAAATAAAAAAAACTGGGTTTGTTTCTGAGGTCCAAGTAAGTGAAGAGCCTTAGCTGTCACCTCGAGGCCCACACCATTCACATCACCAGAAGTGATTGCGATACGTTTCATTTTTTTCCAAATAAATTAATTGTCGCTTCTTCGCGGGATCTTTTCAGCCATAAGGCAAATTGCTTTTCGAAGGATTTTTCAGTCAAGTAGGCGCGAATTTTATCTTTCTCTTTTTCAAAGGCGGCATTTTTACCAACCTTGGAATCAATCAATTGCAGAATATGAATTCCTCTTTTGGATTGAACTACGCCAGAGAATTGGCCCTTACTTAAACTGGACAGTGCTTGCTCGAACTCAGGAATGAGCTCATCGGGTCCGAAAGTTCCCAAGAGTCCGCCATTGGCAAACTGAGTGTCTTCTGAGGTTTGCTCGGCCACCGCAGCAAAGGCTTCCCCTGATTTTAACTTTTCTAGAGCTTTTTCAGCCCGCTCTTTTGCCTTATCAACACCGCTTTTTTTCGTGTTGAAAAAGATGTGTGCGATGGTCACTTCACCTAAATTACTCTTCGATCTTGGGTTGATCTTTCTAAATTCTGCGTAAATCTCTTCGTCAGAGACCCTGACCTTAGATGAGATCTCGGATTCGATCAGACTTTGTCTTTCGATCTGTTTTTTCAAAAAAGCACGGTAATCTTGAGTTGTAAAACCCATATCTGCTTTCGCAGCAGCTAAAATTTCATCTGGAGTTGTTTTGTATCTTTGAGCCATTTGTTTGATTTCTTGATCGATGCGCTCTGAGCTGGCAGTCAGGCTAAGTCGTTTAACTTGAGAGTCTAATAAACGTTCGTTAATTAAATAATTCAGTCTGGACTCAGAATTTTTTCTTAAATCTGCGGCGGTTTGATTTTGAAGTAGAACCTCTTCAATTAAGGCTGGGTTCTGGGCCTTTTTTTCAAGTGTTGCAAGATCAGATTCTAAGATGGCTTCGTTATTAACGACTGCGACAACTCGGTCAATAGTGATGCTAGAGAATGAGACAAAATTGATAAAGAGAAGAGAGAATATCCACATGACTATTTTGTATCAACCCGCACGGAGTTGATCAAATTATAGTCTCTCCAGACGCGGCTGCTTCTGAGTTGTGCATCAAGCCATTCAGTGAATAAAGCCTGTTCTTTTTGAGCTCTGAGGGTTCTCTCGATTCGGACTTTAACTTCTTCGAAGGCCAAAGTACTTGGAGCAGATTTGCGCTCAACCTGAACAATATGAAAGCCAAAGGGGCTTTTAAATATGGGTCCTGGCGCTCCTAACTTATATGAAAAGACCTGATCAAAGAAATCGACCTCACCCTTGCCAATCCAACCCACAAGTCCCCCCGATTTTCCCTCAGGTGCAATGGAGTACTTCTTTGCCAATGTTTCGAGATTTTGTTTTTTAAGCTCGTTTTTTAAATGGTCAGCTTTGCCTTGCTCTTCAACCACAATTTGTCGCAGATAAACACGCTCTTTTGTTTTAAAACTTTCAATGTTCTGTTGATAATAAAGCCTCAGCTCTTCCACGCTTGGGGGCTTAATTTTTTCTGAGATTAAATCAAAAACCTTTTTTTCAACTAAGCGAGCCTTGAGTTGCTCTTGCCACTCACTAAAGGAGATATTTTCTTCGGCAAGAGTTCTTCGAAAAGTCACATCATCTGGATAGGAAGATCTTAAGCGTGCGGCCTCTGCATCAAGCTCTTGATTTGAAACACTCAGAGACTTTGCCTCTGCATAATCCAGCACTAAAGATCGAGTGATGAAATTTTTAATAATCTCTTCTTTGATGAAACTTAAATTCTCGCTACTTTTAGCAGACAAAGAATCTAAATCTTTCAATCTCCGACCTAATCGGTTTGAAAAATCTTTTAACGTGAGGGTTCGAGAATTAACTTTGACCAACGCCTGTTGTGCATTCACTTGAGAATTTTGAGCTGTGCATCCGAAAATAGAAAAAGCTATCAAACCCACAAGTAGGGTTTGATGAAAGACTTTTGTTTTCAGCGGATTATTCATCGCAAGACTTATTTAATCAGACTTTGATTGGTCTTAACAGGGTATTGCTTTTTAAGTTTGGCAAAATAATCATCGAGTAGATCTTTACGCTTTTCATTGAATACAGCCTGACGAATTTGTATTCGATTGGCTTGTTCAAAGGAAGCTCGGCCGGTCACCTTCATGATGTGAAATCCAAAAAGTGTTTCTACGGGGCCCACGATTTCACCAGTTTTTGCAGCTTTGGCAGCAGCATAAACCTGAGGCATGACAGTCAACGGAGATTGGAAACCCGCATCGCCACCAAATTGCTTTGATAAAGTGTCATCAGAGTAAAGTCTGACGAGCTCATCAAAGGGTCTTTTTGATTTTTTAACGTCAGCAAAAATCTCTTGAGCGCGCTTTCGAGCTTCTTCTTTTTGCTCTGCACTTGCACCAGGCTTCACGTCCACCAAAATATTACTGTAGCGAATCGAAGGATTCTTTGCGTACCAAGCCTTCATTTCTGCTTCTGAAATTTGGATTCTTTGTGCTTTTTCGCCAAGTTCTTTTTCCAATAAAACTTTGTAAAGCTCTTGGCGGTAGCGTTCTTGAAAAACGGCATCATTTTTTAAGTTTCTTTTGTCAGCCTCGAGAAGGCCAAGTTCGTATCGAACCAGGTCCTCCAAAAATTCGGTTTTGCTTGGAACGGGTCCGCCGCTTGAGCTGACAGCATCCAGTACTTCTTTGTACTTTTTGTTGAATTCTTCAGAAGTAATCTTTTTTCCGCCCACGTCAGCCAAGACCGTGTTTGTTTGAGCGAAAGAAAACTGTGTCAGAAACAAAGTGATTAAAAATAATCGAATCATGAAGCCCCCATCCTTAGGTCACTAAAATGCTAGCAGCAGCTTTATGATTCAGCAATGAAACCCTGGGCTTGCTGGTGAGCGGCATTAATCTGATCAGCGACCCTGTTCGTCCATTTTTCATCGAGTTCGGTTTCTTTGTTTGGAATTTCAATGGGCCCTGTCCAAACAATATTAAGTTTTGCAAAGGGTTTTGGTAAGTAAGCCTTATTCCACGACTTTTCAAAAACCCAAGCGCGATCACAAAAAATACCGGCGCAATAAATGGGAATCTGCAAATTTTTTGATGTCTCTAGAACACCCAGCTTCACTTGATGATAGGGACCCCTTGGACCATCCACTGCAAAACTACAATTCGCACCCTTTTTTATCAATCGAACGAGCCCCAGATATCCACTGACGGCTCCACGGCTTGAGGATCCCCGAACAACTTTCGCACCCAATCGGTTCAGTACGATCGTCATAATTGAACCATCTTTGCTGTGCGAAGAAAGTGTTGCGATTTGATATCGACTAGAAAGTTGAATGAGCGCGAGTTCATCGCCGTGCCAATGAGCAAGCAGAACAGCTTTTTTTTCTTTTAATCTTTGAGTCATCGAAGCGGGTTCTTGAACAGAAACCCGCCAAGTTAAAGACAAACTTCTATAAAGGAGCCAAGCCAGGTGACCTAAAATCCAAGCTCTCACCGACCCAAAACCTTACGAAATTCTTCGGTTAGCTTTGGAACGACTTCAAAAAGATCGCCGACAATGCCGTAAGTTGCTTTTTGAAAAATAGGAGCATTCGCATCGTTATTAATCGCAACGATGACCTTTGAGCCACTCATTCCAGCGAGATGTTGAATCGCGCCCGAAAGGCCGACGGCAATGTACAAAGTCGGAGCAACAGTTTTTCCAGTTTGCCCCACTTGCATATCGTGTCCAACCCAACCAGCGTCAACAACCGCACGAGACGCACCAACAGTTGCGCCTAAAACATCTGCGAGCTCATTCAAAAGCTTAAAATTCCCGGCCTCTTTCAGGCCGCGCCCACCAGAAATAATAATATTGGCCTCTGAAAGATCTAGCTTTTGACTTGTGCCCTTTACAACCTCTTGAAGAATTGTTTTTAAATCAAGAGCAGGAAGTGCATGCTCCACAACTGTGCCCGCACCCGCAGTGACCGCAGAAATTGGGATTTGATTGGCTCGAACAAGAACAATTTGGATAGCTGAATTTTGAAACTCAGCTTCGACAAAACATTTGCCTGCATAAAGTGGTTTTTTCACCTGTGCACCGTTAGCAGAAATTTGAACTTCCGTTGCGTCACTGACCACACCAGCGCCCAACCGAGCGGCCAATCTTGGAAATGCATCTTTCGCAGAAGATGAAGCCGACGCCAAGATCACTTTAGGATTTAATTTTTTTGAAATTTCAGAAAGGGCTGCAACAAAAAGTTCAGAGTTGTACTGATCTAGTTTTGCATCCTTCATAATGTGAACTTCAGCAGCGCCGTTGGTTGCACATTCGGCAGCGACAGAAGCGGCGGCAGAGCCGAAAACAAGGGCCATCGTCTTTTGACCAGATCTGACGGCGGCCTGTAAAAGCTCAACTGAACTTCGTTTTAATTTACCATTTGCAACTTCAACAAAAACTAAAACAGATGACATGTGATTCTCCTAAAAATTTAAAATTAAAGTGCCTTGGCTTCGTCTCGAAGTAGCTTCACGAGTTCTTGAGATTGAGCGGCCGCATCACCAGCGATCATTTTAACCGCAGGCTTTTCAGCTGGAAGGGAGTAGTTCTTGTAAACAACCTTTTTGTCTGAATCCGAAATTCCCAAAGTTGAAATGTCGATTTCTTTGATCAACTTTTTCTTAGCTTTCATAATGCCAGGTAAACTTGCATACCTTGGAGTGTTGAGGCCTTTATTGGCAGCAATAAGTGCCGGAAGATCAAATTTAATTTTTTCCTTTGAGCCGCCCTCAACGTCACGGTCCGCCTGCACAGAGCGATCTGACAATTGCAGTTTTGAGACAACAGAGGCATGAGGAATTTGTAAAAATTCAGCCACCATTTGGCTGACCGAAGACTGATTGGAATCGATGGAAAGTTTTCCAGTAAGGATCAAGTCTGCGGAACCTTCTGATTTTATGACAGATGACAAAGCCTTTGCTGTTACGTAGGCATCCACGGGGTCGGCTGAATGAATCACAATGGCTTCATCAGCACCCATAGCAAGAGCAGTTCTGAGGCACTCAACCGCACGCTCTTTGGGTCCAACAGTGATGACATGAATTTGAGATCCGGGGTTGATTTCACGGATTTTGATAGCCTCTTCAACCGCGTACTCATCGTAGGGATTGAGTACCCATTTGATGCCAGCGACTTCAATACCAGAAGCATCGGGTTTAATTTTTAACTTTGTTTCTGTATCAGGAACTTGCTTTACGCAGACAAAAATTTTCACAATAGGCCCCTTTTTTAGAATTCAATTTGGCAAAGTATGACGTTTCGCAAAACAACCAAGACCAAAGCCCTCAAGCATAGACAAAGTGCACTGTAAAAGAGTACATAATGAAAGTAAATTGAAAATGGAGTTCACTCACTATGTCGGGATTTTTTTCGTCCACAGTTGGAAAAAAGTATTTAATGGGAATCTCGGGACTTGTCTGGGCAGGCTTTGTGTTTGTTCACATGCTTGGGAATTTAACAATTTTGATCAGTCCAGATCTTTATAATGCTTACGGACATGCGATCACTTCAAACAAGCCTTTGCTGTTTGCAACCGAAGCGGCCCTTGTCGGCGCTCTTGTTTTGCATGTTTATTTGGCAATTAATTTGAGCCTAACCAATCGAAAGGCAAAAGGAACTCAGCCTGCGAACAGTACAAATGGTGCAAAAGGCGCAACACTTGCATCACAATCGATGGCCATTCATGGAACAGTGATTCTTGCCTTCATTATTATTCACTTGCTGACTTTCAAATTTGGAAATCATTACGACACAACAGTTGATGGTGTTGTGATGCGGGATCTTGCAAGATTGATGGTCGAGGTTTTCTCTGAGCCTCTCGCCGTTGTTTGGTACATCGTGAGCCTTGTTCTTTTGGGCACTCACCTCAGCCATGGCTTTGGATCCGTGTTCCAATCCTTTGGCCTTCTTCACCCGGCCTATCAAACCAAAATCAAGTTGGCCAGTTGGACCTATGCTGGTGTTGTAACGGTCGGATTTCTTTCTAATCCAATTTACGTTTTTCTTGCTAACTAAGGAGTCTTCAAGTGGCATCTCTCGACAGTAAAGTTCCCGGCGGACCCGTCGAAACCAAATGGACCAACCACAAGTTCAATATGAAACTTGTTAACCCAGCCAACAAACGAAAACACTCGGTGATCGTAATTGGAACGGGCCTTGCCGGCGCAAGTGCTGCTTCTTCGCTGGGTGAGCTCGGTTACAAGGTGAAAGCCTTCTGTGTTCACGAATCTCCAAGGCGTGCTCACTCTGTTGCGGCTCAGGGCGGAATCAACGCAGCTAAAAATTATCAAAACGATGGTGACTCAATTTACCGACTTTTTTACGACACCGTAAAAGGTGGAGACTTCCGAGCCCGTGAAGCCAATGTTCACAGACTTGCAGAACTTTCTGTGAAAATTATCGATCAAGCAGTGGCTCAAGGTGTTCCATTCGCTCGCGAATACGGCGGAACACTTTCCAATCGATCGTTTGGTGGCGCACAAGTTTCAAGAACATTCTATGCTCGTGGACAAACGGGACAACAGCTTCTGTTGGGTGCCTACCAATCCATGATGAGACAAGTGGATGCGGGCTCTGTTGAGCTTCGCACTCGAAGAGAAATGTTGGATTTGGTCGTTGTCGACGGAAAAGCTCGCGGCGTAATTATGCGAAACCTGTTAACAGGTGAACTCGAGCATTACGAAGCTGATGCTGTGGTTTTGGCATCGGGCGGATACTCCAATGTTTTTTATCTTTCAACGAACGCAATGGCCTGTGCGGTAACGGCCGCTTGGCGTGCGCACAAACGCGGAGCTTTCTTTGCAAATCCTTGCTACACGCAAATTCACCCAACCTGCATTCCTGTTCACGGTGACAATCAATCAAAATTAACTTTGATGTCAGAATCCCTAAGAAATGACGGGCGTGTTTGGGTTTCTAAAATTAAAGACGACAGAAGATCTCCATTGGAAATTCCAGAATCTGAACGAGATTATTTCCTTGAGCGTGTTTATCCAAGCTACGGAAACTTAGCTCCAAGGGACATTGCTTCAAGGCAAGCAAAATACAGATGTGATGAAGGTCACAGCGTGATTCCTGGTCAATCAGCAGTGTATTTGGATTTTGCAGACTCAATTAAAAGAAACACAGAAGCCAAAATTGCAGAACGTTACGGCAATTTGTTTCAGATGTATGAAAAAATCACCGGCGAAAACCCGTACAAGGTCCCTATGAAAATTTACCCAGCTCCTCACTACACAATGGGCGGCCTGTGGGTGGACTACAATTTGATGACAACTATTCCTGGTTTATTTGCTGCAGGCGAAGCGAATTTTTCTGATCATGGTGCGAATCGTTTAGGTGCTTCAGCGTTGATGCAAGGCTTGGCAGACGGTTATTTTGTTGTGCCTTACACAATCGGTGATTATATCGCGAACAACAAAATTGAACCTGTTGCGACAACTCATGATGCATTCAAAGAAGCTCATAACAATATCGACACACAAATTTCTAAATTGATGAACATCAAAGGCCAGAGAACTGTGGAAAGTTTCCACAAGCAACTGGGCCGAATCATGTGGGATGAGTGCGGAATGGCTCGAAACGAAAAAGGTTTGAAGCGAGCACTAGAAGAAATTCCTAAGCTTCGCGAAGAATTCTGGCAAAACGTGCGAGTTCCAGGCGATGCCAATTACTTAAATCCAGAGCTTGAAAAAGCAGGACGAGTGGCAGACTTCATCGAACTTGGTGAGCTCATGTGTCGGGATGCCTTGGAAAGAAAAGAATCTTGCGGTGGACACTACCGTGAAGAGTTCCAGGTAGACGGCGAAGCTAAGCGTGACGATGAAAATTTCTGTAACGTTTTCGCTTGGGAATGGAAGAGTGAAAAAGAAAAACAAGCTCTTCATAAAGAAGAACTCAAATTTGAAAACGTGAAGCTTGCAACTCGAAGTTACAAATAAAAGGGTGATAAAATGGAAAAGTTGATAAATCTGAACCTTAAAGTTTGGCGACAAAAAAAACCCAGTGAGCCTGGTAGCTTCCAAGAGTACCCCGTTAAAGGCGTTTCGACGGATGCTTCATTCCTAGAGATGATGGATCAATTAAACGAAGAACTAATCAAATCAGGAAAAGATCCCGTGGCCTTCGATCACGACTGCCGCGAAGGCATTTGTGGATCTTGTGGTTTTATGATCAACGGGAATGCCCATGGTCCTTTGAAATCCACAACAGTATGTCAGCTTCACATGAGAAATTTCAAAGACGGCGAGACCCTCACGCTTGAACCCTGGAGAGCCTCTGCATTTCCTGTAATTAAAGATTTAGCTGTGAATCGCTCGGCTTTTGACCGAATTATTTCTTCAGGCGGCTATGTTTCTGTGAACACAGGAAATGCGCCAGATGGAAATGCGATCCCCGTACCTAAGCAAGAATCCGACGAAGCTTTTGCTCATGCGACTTGCATTGGTTGTGGTGCTTGCGTTTCTTCATGCAAAAATGGATCAGCAGCCTTGTTTACTTCTGCTAAAATTGCCCACTTGAAAGCCCTTCCTCAGGGTCAGGTGGAGCGCGAAAAACGCGCTCTTAAAATGGTCGCTCAAATGGATGCAGAAGGTTTCGGAGCTTGTACAAGCACAGGCGCTTGTTCTGCGGCTTGTCCAAAAGAAATCAGCCTTGTCAACATAGCCCAAATGAACCGAGAATTTTTGAAGGCAAGTTTAAACAAAAAACCAGAAATTCAAGGTGGAGATCTCGCATGATAAAAACAAACAGATACCTGGCCCTAATAATAGTCGTATCTGTTTCAGTTTTTTTCTCTGGATGTGCTTGGATGACTCGGAATACTTGTGAAAAGGTGAACTGGTTCGAGCGTGGACAAAGCCTTGCGCTTAAAGGTCAGTACCCTGCAAACGATACCCAACTTAAACAATGTCGAAAAGTAAAAGCGGATATTGATGAAGATCAGCTGGATCTTGGATTCAAACGTGGACGTGATCTTTATTGCCATCCCGAGAGAGCATTCATCACGGGTAAAGAGGGCCAAGCTTTTGCCACAGACATTTGTGATCAAAGCGCAGTGAAGGGACTTCTTCGAAAACATGCTGAAGGTGTTCGTGCTTTCTGCGTTCCTGAATCAGGAAAGCAATTGGGCGCATCGGGAGCAGCTTATAATACAATTTGTCCCTCAGACCTAGAAGCCCCATTCAAAGGTGCTTACTCAAAAGCACGCAAAGGTTATCTTCAAGGACAACTCCCTGGTTTAAATAATCAGGTGGATCAAAAGCGAAGAGAAATTAACCAAGCAAAAAATGAGCTCATGTACTTAGAAGGACAAAGAATCGTTTTAGCCTCTCAGCTATCATCGGCTCGATCCAGAGATATGATGTCCGCAAAAACAAAAGACCTCGACGAAAGAGTTGATAGCTTAGAAGATCAAATCAGAAATAAACAAAATGCCATCAGCTCAGACGAGCGAGCTATCAGTGAATTGATGAGAAAAATTTCTGTTACTGAAGGTGAAATTGCCGGACTTGGTGATTAAATTTAGTATTCTAGGCACTTACACTCGACTTGCCTTAAGACGAGTCGAGCAGTCCAAAGCCCAAATTAATTTTATTAAATAAAGACCGACCGGTTTTTATGACAACATGTAGATATCAACGAGGTATCAACATGCGGCAGCAACTTCAAGTTTTTGCACTTTGTCTTTTTGTATCAAGCCTATCGACAGCTCAAGAGGAAATAAAAAAATTGAGTCAACTAAGCATAGGCCATTCCTATGAGGTTTTTAATCACGACCTAGAAAGTGATAGCTTCAAAAGCTCAAGCAGCTCTCAAGAGCTTGGCTCGGGTTTTCAGTTCGCCTTTGAATCAGTGGTTTTTAACAAAAATGCACGCGCTTCTATCGGCAGCTATTTAAGTAAAACCGAAACTCCATTTGGGATATCCCCGGAAAAATCAAAAGCAACTTTGAATCTCATTCGATTCGATTTCGAATTCACTCCTGGATTTTATCTGGGCGTTGAACACCGAGAAAGAAAAGCGACTCAAACCACACCGAACCAAATGCACCCAAGGCAATCAAAAACAAGCTTGCGACCTGCTTACCGAAAGCAATGGAGTCCAGATCAACAATTGGGTTTTGGTTTAGAGGTAGGACTTCTGCTGCCAATTTATCAATATGAAAACGGAAAACAAACAGGCTCACGCCTTTGGACTCTAGCGCCAGATTTAAAACTTGAGGCCACATATCTTTTAAACCCAAATGTTCAGGTCTCGTTGGGGCTTAATGTTTTGTATGAATCGAACTATTACTCGGGCAACGGTACGCGAGGAACTAATAAGGCAACAGAAACACTGATCAACACACAATTTCCATTCGAAATTCGATTTTTATTTTAAGAAAGAGGCTCACTTGAAAAAATTTAAAAACATTATTTATCTATTTTTACTAACGGCAATCGTTGGTGGTTGTAACGGTCAAAGTGCTGATGGTTTGGTCGCCAATGAGTCTGCATCAAGCACTACGACATCTGTTAAAAAGATTATTTCGGCAGGTGTTGGACTTAATTTTAATAATCTTACCGGTGGTCAGGTTGAGCTCGTTCTAAATCCAACAACGGGTTTACCTGCCATTCTATACTATGATCGATCTCAGCAGGTAGTTCCTGGCGCACCAGCGGGCGCCTTGAAATATGCTTATATGGATCTTCTGGGAAATTGGAACATTGAAATTGTTGATTCAAACTACGGAACAACTGCAACCTGTGGCGCTGCGACGGCATTTTGTATTGGGGCACAAAATATTGCCTCAACTAATTTCCCACAAATTTTTGACCTTATTTATGTTCCTGCCATTGGAACAGCGGAAGCTTATCCAGTTGTGGCATACGCCCACGGAAATAGTGCAGCAACTGGAAAACGAATTAGAATTGGAACACGAAACGCACAAACTGGAATTTGGAGCCTCGAGGATGCCGTACCAACATCTTCAATTCCTGCAGGCATCGCCGTTGCCACACTCGAGTATCCAATTAAAGGAATCAATATTACGGCTGATGATGCAGGAAGAATTCATCTTTACTTCGGTGTTTACGAGACAACTTTAATTAATAGCCGTTTAAAATATACCATGAGATCCACAGCGGGAACCTGGACAACACCTATCAACGTTACCGCTGCTGGATATACTTTTCTGAGTGGTCCCCCCACCATTGGTGGAACTACGGGTGTAACGTCTGCAGAGGCGGTTCAATGTCCCTCGACAGATTTAACAATTATGTCTTACTCAGAGGGAGACAATACGCCAGCAAATGGTTTTGAGCCCTGGGTTCTAGCTTGCACAGCCGTCGACACAACAGGCGCGTGCACGACTTGGGCAGGACTGGATATGATCGCGGGTTGTTCAGGACTTTGTTTGCCTGGAACAGGAATGTTAGTAGCAACGACAAACGTAGGTGGTCGGTCCACGATTGCCATTGATCCATCGACAGAAAAAATAATTTATGGAGCTTTCTCGACAGCAATTCCAAATTTACAGACAGTAACGGCTATCCAGGGAGGGACCGATACATGTGCTGCATTCACGACGACAGCGTGGTCAACTCAACTGAACACAACGGCCAGTTATGGAGTTAATGGGGTTAGTATTGCTGCTACGACTTCAAACTCAATTAACTCAAATACACCACAATTTTTAATGTTAGGTAATACAGCAGCCGGTGCTGCGACTGCTATCGCCAAAACAAACAAATCACCGTTTAGTGCCACTTGGACAGCTGGCAATACTAACACGATTGAAACCGCAGCCGCCTCCTTTTCTGGAGGATTAAAATATGATTCAACCAACTTCACTGTTTGGGGAGCCTACTCGGTTCTTACGGGAGCCGCAGCGGGAGCAGTCGGTCATGATGTGAAAGTTTTCTCTGCTTATGAGTCTGATATTGTAAGCACGGGCTATGTTGCCCATACGTTCGTTGATCAAACAATGAGTGTGTTTCCCTCAACGGTCGCGCCAGTTCTTGATGCAGCAGTCGCTGCAAATGAAACTGTCGGATATGCCTACTTTTTTACTGAGCCCGGAACTGCAGGGCCGAACTCAAAGCTTTACTATGGTGTACGTGCGGGACCAACGAGTGCGCCTGCCTTCGGTGAGAAGCTGGTTTACAACTCGAATCAGGGCGCGACCACATTTCTAATTGGACAGCACCCGTCTCTTGATTTCGACACAAGTTCAAATCCGGTCATTGCATTTCAAGATGCTCTGACAGCGACCCGTGGCTTTTTAATGCTAGCAAGATCTTCTGACAAAGGGACTAGCTTTGCGGTGGAAACTGTTGATGGCGCAGCCACTGGAAATATCGTAGGAACTTTTTCTTCTGTGGACGTTCATACCGACAATGCAATTGGCATTTCCTACTTTGATTCGACAAATCTTCGACTGAAGTTTGCAAAAAAAGCAGCGAATGGATCTTGGAGAAGATTTTTTGTAGATGGCCCAGGAGCTTCCTGTGGAGTGGGAACGACAGCCGGAAGCTATTCAAGATTCAAATGGACATCCTCGGGTCAACCTGTGATCGCCTATCAAGCAACAATCGGAGGAATTAGATACCTCAGGCTTGCCATTGGAACAGCAGACTCAAGCGCACTGAATTACACATGGAGCTGTTTAACATTGGATTCAAGCGATCAAGCAGCCAACAACCGTGCCGACGGAATTGATTTGGAAATCGATGATGCGGGCCTTATTCACATCGCTCATCAAGACTCAACCGCAGGTAGAATCCGATATGTGACGTGTGCAAACAGCGTTGCATCCTGTGTAACAACGGGAGCTTCGGCCTTTACAAGTGAAATCGTTGACTCAGTAGGTTCGGTAACCGTGAACTCAAGCAGGCCTGCAATTGCAGTTTCTGAATCTCAAATTTATGTGGCCTATTATTCGCCAGCTGATTTTGGGCTTTACCTAAAATCGAAAAGCAGATCGTCAACAACGAGCTTTCAATATCTTCCTGCTGAGGCCATCGAGACTCCCAATAGTGGGAATCTTTATGTCAGTACAGCAGGACAATACGCAAGAATGCTGATTAATGAAGATCAATTACCAATGCTTTTCTATAGATCCAATGAAAATTGGTTGAAGTATTATTCAAAGCAAAGTCAGTAAATCACAGGACAACACTTAACTATAAATCAATTCAGTTGAGTGTTGTCATCAATTCTGACCAGATTACATCGTTAAGATTTTAGCGACTCTTTTTGTTAACTCCCAAGCGTTTTCCTGATTACATTCCATAATTGTAGAGGCAGAGATTGCTGTGAGTCTTTCAACAACGCCTTCTACGCATTTCAACTCTGGCTTGGTGTCAGTAAAAGTCAGTGCCATGAGCATCTCATTTTTTATTGGAAACTGTTCTGCTGTGGCTTCGACAGCTTTTTCAGCTTCTTTGTTGTTCACAAAACTGCAGGCATTGATTTGAATTTTTGAAAGTCCGCCCGTATTCTTTGCAACAGTTTTTAAACACTTAAAAGCCGAGTTTGTTGTAATGCGGCCACAGGAAGCTAAGAACTCAGCGCCCGAAGAGAAATTCTCTTCGACAAAATCCTGGCACTTTTCAACAGAACTTCTTGGATCTAACGGAGTTCCATCAAAGATTCCAGCCTGAGCTGAAAAACCAAGTCCTAAAGTCAAAACTAAACTGATGAATGCTTTCATAGAAATTTCCTCCAAAACCTTGTGATTACCACATAAGGCCTGTTGCCACGAGCTTGAAATAGGATGTGAAAAAGAATCTTGGGCTGTTCATAAGTTTGACGCGCAGAAAGCATTAACCCACGTCACATCGCGCATGGATCACACCAGTAACAGAGGAGGTTCGAGATGAAAAAAATCGGTGATCTAATGAAAGAGATGGGCTTCAGATCTCAGGCCTCAGACAGCTCGAAGAAGGCTTTCATTAAATACTTGGGTAAAATTTCAAAGTAAAGCTCCACAGAGCTGGATTTTTTGAATGATTTTGAGCCAGACGAATGGGCAGAGGTGAGCACTCATCAAGAGCCCGTCCAGCTTAGTTTTGATTTGAATGACAAAATTAAGGCGGGATAAGCACGACCTTAAACTGGTTTTCATTGAGCCGTAAGAAAACGATTCAGAGCTCTTCCTGAGGGCGGTACCATTTTGGAACTAGAGGAATTCCACCACAGGAGGGGATATGAATCGGTTTCATGGACGAGCCGCAAGCATCTTATTAACGGGACTTGTGACTTCAATGTGTGCTTTCGCAGCACCGCAAAAAGTAAAACAAGAACCAGAGGCTGTACCAGGTGAGTTTATTGTTAAACTCAAACCTGCCGTTGCACACGCAAAGATGACTCAAGCTGTTTTGTCTGAATCCCTTCAGGCCTTCGTAAAAAATCAAATCTCTGATTTAGATTTAGTTGTGATCAAGCGCCCCGTGTTTGAAACACAAAAATCAGTCATTCAAACTTTATCTCAAAACCCTCTCATTGAGTATGTTGAGCCCAATTACATTTACAGAATTAATAAAACACCAAACGATCCTTTGCTGGGCAGGCTTTGGGGAATTTCAAACACGGGTGCTGCGGACTCTGCTGGCACTGTTGGTGTTTCGGGTGTGGATGTGGATGCAGTCAGAGCCTGGGACATTCAAACTGGTTCAGAAGATGTGGTGGTTGCGGTTATCGATACTGGTGTGAACTATAATCACCCGGATTTAAAAGCCAACATGTGGATCAATGATGTTGAAGCCAACGGACAAGCAGGCGTTGATGATGATGAGAATGGAATCGTAGACGATATTCACGGAGCTAACTTTGTGGATGCGACAAAGCCGACTGGAAATCCAATGGATGATCAGGGTCATGGATCTCATTGCTCGGGCACGATTGCCGCTCGTGGTGATGACGGAGTTGGTTTGGTTGGAGTGGCTTGGAAAGCTCGAATCATGGGAATTAAATTCCTGAGCGCAAGCGGAAGCGGAACTTTAGAAGGCGCCGTTCAATCGATTAATTACGCAAATAAAATGGGTGCAAAAATTCTTTCTAACTCTTGGGGTGGTGGTGGATTCACTCAATCTCTCAAAGATGTGATTGAACAGTCCAATCAGCGTGGAGCCTTATTTATTGCAGCTGCAGGTAATGACTCGAACAACAACGATTCTAACCCAACGTACCCTGCGACTTACGATGTTCCAAACATCGTCTCTGTTGCAGCATTAAATAACAAAGGCGAAGTGGCTTCATTTTCTAACTTCGGTAGAAGTAAAGTTCATATCGGCGCACCCGGTGTGAACGTTGTGAGTGTGACAACGACTGGTTACGAGTCTTGGTCAGGCACATCGATGGCTGCTCCTCACGTATCGGGTGTTGCAGTGTTGTTGGCTTCACAAGAGCCAGGCCTCAACGGTATCCAATTGAAGGAAAGACTTCTTAAGACGGCAAGACCTTTGGCTTCGTTAAAAACAAAAGTTCAAAGTAAAGGTTTTGTTAATGCCTACAATGCATTGATGAATCAAATTCCTGCCCCTGATTTAAATGATCCAGAGTTCTGGTCATCAAAAGAACAATCGGCATCCACAGCTCACCCCTATGCAGATAATACGAAACAAGAGTGGACTTTGAAGGTCGATGGAGCCAATGAAATCAGCGTTTATTTTTCAAGATTTGATATGGAAAATGGATACGACTTCGTTGAGCTCTATGACGCAAAAGGAAAGCTGATTCAAAAGTTAACCGGAAATAACGACGAATCTTTTTCTGCAGCTATTCCCGGAGACACAGTACGAATCGTATTTACTTCGGATGAAAGCTACAACAAATACGGATTTGATGTTTCAAAAATCGCTTTCCGATAAAACTACGTAAATGAGTAAGAAATCGAACGCCGCATTCAAAATGCGGCGTTTTTTTATTTTAAGATTTTAAAAATGCTTCAACCTTAAGATTTAAATAATCTGGAAAATCAAGCTGTGTGCAATGAGAACCATAGGGCACCTCTAGATATTCCGCGTGAGAAATTTTTTCTTTAAACTCAGCTTGGAAACTTTTAGGAGTGATATTGTCATTCTGCCCAGCAACAACAAAAGTGGGCTGTTGAATCGTGGTTAAAATATCAGAGCCATCGAAGGCCATGAGCGCTTCAAAAAGCGGGATGAAAACTTCAAGCTCAAGTTGTGCGACACCGCGAACGTAAACTTCGATGTCTTTAAATTCCGTGAGCTTTAAATTAAATCCGCCAGCAAGTGCTGCGAGCTGCATAGCCACAGGATTATCCACAAGAGTTTTCCACAAAGAATTCCAGAAGATGGGATTTTTATTAAACTGATTTTTGATAAAGAAAAAGAAAGGCTCGACGGCATTGAGGCCGAACATATTTTTGATTGGATTTTTTTGAAACCCATTGATGAACACGTATTTTTCAAAAACATCAGGACTGAGCCTATGGGCTTCTAAAAGAATTGGAACTCCAAAGCTGTGTCCGAAACCTGTGACATTCTTCACCTTTAAATGATCCAATAAAAACAACAGATCTTGAGCCAACGTGGTCATATTGAGATTAGTATAATCTGTGATGGGTGTGCTTTTGTGATGCCCCCGAAGATCGTAGGTAATCACTCGGTGGGTTTTTGCGAAATGATCCACTTGGTAGTGCCAATGATTCATCAAACAGGCGATGCCATAAACAAAAACTAATGTTTTTGGTCCCTCACCTCGAGACTCATAATAAATGGGAGCCCCATCGGGTCCAGCAATTGTGCCAACAACTTTTTTAACTTCGTTCATTCTATAAACCTTATTTTGTAAAGACTGACTCCAAGC
Organism: uncultured Pseudobdellovibrionaceae bacterium; assembly: GCA_964584655.1. Classification (GTDB taxonomy): domain Bacteria; phylum Bdellovibrionota; class Bdellovibrionia; order Bdellovibrionales; family Bdellovibrionaceae. Next base: position 29,101 of record CAZPBD010000029.1, read on the forward strand.
CCAATTTCATCGCCGTCCTTCAAGTTCACTTTCTCGCCGAGCTTGATTAAATTCTTATTGTAATAGAGCTCGTTGGTCTTAGAAGTCAGACAAGGGGCGTAGTCACCCTGCCTAATTTCAAAAGCGACATCTGCCGAGTTTTTCTCTAAAATTTCGATATCCTCACAAAGGGGACCAAAAAGTCTGGGACCAAAACCTAAAAACCAGGAATCATCAGCATTGGCTCCCAAAAGGCAATCCACCCGAACGCTTGGGCTGAGGGGTCGGAGATCCAGCCTCATTCCGTGATTTTTTTCGAGCAAACCGAAGATAATCTCTTTCCAGCTCTTTTCAGGTGAGAGTTTTTCGACGTCCTCGGGGTTGACGGCCAAAACCTCAAACATACTTTGACCGACCTGAAATATAACCCCGTTATTGAGATCCACCTTTGGAACCTGTTGACCATCCACGAGGAATTGGTTTTGGGACCCCGCGTCTTCAAGCATAAATCGGCCATCGTCTCGGCCTATGATTCGACCGTGAAGGGAGGAAACCATGGGGTCGTTTTCAAGTAAAATATCCCCCGCTTTTCGGCCAATGGTCATGCCGCCCTTAAGAACGAAGTATCGATTTTTGTAGGGACCTTCCAGTCCTTTCAGCATTAAAACCATATGGAAAGCTTACAGGTCGAAAAGAACTCGGCCAAGTCCAAATCAGTTTACTTGCTTGAGAGATAAGACCATGTTAACCCCTAACAAGCTAAAATCCTTGCTCTTTCCATGGGGGAATGGGCATTTACCGAAGGGATCCAAATGTCAGACGCACAAAAGCGTTTTTATGAAGCCGTTATTATTGTCCATCCGGACGCAACCGTAGACCAACAAAAAGATTTGTTCAAAAAAAACAAAGTCACAATTGAAGGTTACAATGGATCTGTTCACAGCCTCGATACTTGGGGAAAAAGAACTCTAGCAACTCCTATTGGCAAAAATAGAAAAGCTATTTTCTTTCACACTCTCTTTGAATCATCTGGCAACTCAGTCGCAGAGCTCGAGCGAACAATGCGTATTAACGAAAAAGTGCTCAGATTTGTGCACACTCGTTTAGACGAAAGAATTCCTTTAGCAAAACACTACGAGAACTTTAAAAAAGGTTTAGCAGAAACTGCAACTCGTGAACGTGAAAGAGAAGCAAAGGCTCAGCTGCGTAAGCAAGCTATGGCAGCCGCTCGCTCTGATCGCTCAGACCGTGGTGAGTAATAAATAAGTTCATGAAAAAAATTAGCCGCTCAAATTTATCATTAGCTTTAGCCGGAGTTTTTTTAACTCTGCTGACGGGTATTTTGGGAGCTCCTTTTCTTCGTGTACTTTGGATACGATTTGGATCTGTCGCCTACTGGTTAACGGGACTGGCATTAACTCCAGCTTTCGCGCTTTCCGGTGGATATGTGGCAGCATCTGTTTGGGTATTGATAGGTTTTTTCTCTGAGCTTGAAGCCAGAGGAATTCGCTGGGTTTGGAATTCGATTTTGAGCTTGGCTGTTAGTTTTGTTGTTCTTGGAGGCGGAGCTATTTATGAGCTTCGTACAAAGGGAATCACAACCTACAGTCAGTTTGCGGAAAGTTCAAAAACGTTTATCGAAACATCGACTCCTGTTGGTCACCCACTCCGTGAAAACTCAGAAGCTTTGTTGCAAATTTTGCCGGCTCTGGCTTTCATGATTCTGATATTGATTTTGGCTCACGGCCTCGTGTTCGAGGGTTGGGTTTGTGGACTTTTCCGCATTCCTCGTGAAAGATTCGCCGGCCAAATTCGATTTTTAGAATTCAAACTCCCAGATGTAATGGTGTGGGTTGGAATGATTTCTTTTCTTGGCTCTTTTTTAGATTGGCCCGGAAAAGTCGTTTCAACAAATATCGTTTATGTTTGTGGGCTTTTGTTTTTTCTCCAAGGAATGGCGATCTTGGAAAGTTTCTTCATTGTTCTTCGAACAGGATGGTTTGTTCGAGGGATGAGTCGAATCTTGTTTATTTTTCAATCATTGGTACTCGTGCTAGTTGGGTTCATGGATTTCTGGATTGATTTCAGAGGTCGATTTCGCAAGCTGGGCTCAAAAGC
>CAZPBD010000030.1:0-30364 GCA_964584655.1 uncultured Pseudobdellovibrionaceae bacterium
CCAAAATTCTCATTGAACTGCTGCCAAAATTGTCGAGTTCCATCCCGCTGTTGTTGCTGGTTCAGGAAATCGTTCATCTGGCCCTGCAGATCCTGCCTTACATCTGATGATCCCATAGTTTGATTCACAACATCAACTCTGACTTGATCGACGACCAGTTTATGAGCTGCCAAAGAAGCCTTTAAATCCTGAATGGAGTTCTCGAGGACTTTCTTCACTTCCTTATTTTCAGCTGATAACTGGAGCTCGACCTTTCCATCCAACACTTTCAGCTTCATTTGAACTGAGCCCATGCCTTCCGGAGACATTTCAAGCTTCATTTCACCGCCACCTTTTTGAATCAAGACTTGGGCTTGATTTAAAAGCAGCTGGTTGTTTTCAGCTTTATCAACTGGACCCATCTGAATGGGTGCAGGCGTGAGCTGATTCAACGGAGGAAGCTCAAAGGTCTTTGTCAGTGATGAATCTTGAGAGGCCAAGGTTGCGCTTGCGAGCGCCTGTGAACCCTCTTGACCGGTCGAAGACTTCTGCTCTTGCTCAGGCAGGGATGAATCTAAACCCATCACCTTTTGAAATATCGAAAGTCCTTCTGGACTCATGGAACCTTTATCAAATTCTGGCGAAAGAACTGACAAAGATTCATTGGATATTTTTTCAGAAAGTTTGGGATCAAATTCTTTTGTAGGCAAAGATGCCTTCATTTGTAACAACGGAGCTAAAACTCTGATTTCTTGAATTTCAATACTCTCAGGGTCTACTTCTCCGGTTTCAACTTTGTGCTCAATGACCTTCAAAAGATCTTCCACTGTCTTCAGCTCAAGCTGTTCTTGCCCACCTGGAACTTCGAGTGGCTGCTGTTGATAAATTGATTTGGGATCAATTTTTTGCATCAACGTATTCAGCGCAAGCTCGATGTCCTGCATGGGAAGCTTTTCAATTTTTTGTTTGGTTAATAATTCACCTTCAACAGGCATAGCTGCAATTGATGGAGCTTTCGCAACATCAGCCATCCAAAACTTTTGGTTCAGGTCACCAATTTTTTGAGATGTCAGATCCTTTTTCAACTGATTCACTTGCATGCGATCACTTGAAAGTTGACTAAGCAGATGATCTGTTGAAACAGGAAGTTCAGCCCGCATCTCGATCTGTTGTAACTGATCAAGAAGACCCACATACATTTGTTTGGCTTGGACATGCTCCTCGGGCTTCAAGTTCAATTGCGAAATGACTTGATTCACCGTTTTTTCAGGCGCTTGTTCAAGCTCGACAGATGTTAGCTGAGCCATTGCGTCCACCATCTTCTGTGGTGGTATTCCGAATTCACCCTCGAATGAGTCCATGAATTTTCGGATTGCTCGCTCTTTCTGGGAGCGTACTTTTAAGTCCCCTGTTTTCTTCACTTGTCCGGTTGGCTCGTCAGCTGTTTCGACTTGCTCCTTCGGGCTTTCTGCTTCTTTCACTTTTGAAGCTTGAGCTTTCAGGGGTTTGACATCAACTGGCTTTCTTATGTCTTTCTGATTTAAGACATCTGAAAAACCCTTTGATTCTTTCAAGTCAGTCTCAACAATCTTTGAGTCTGCCGGAACTAGATTCACAGGTGGACTCATTCCATTGAGTCCCTTTAACAAAGATCCCTCTCCTTCTATGGCTTTTGAGCCATCGGTTCTTCCTCATTTACTGGTGCCTGAGGATTTGTTGTTTCGGGTTTAGTTTCTGTAGAAGCAGCAGAGCGTTTATAGCCCGCAAAATTTTCTGTGAACATCTGTGCCTTTTCAGGCTTCATGAGGTTTAGAATATCCGCTGCACTCTTCTTTTTCATTCGACCTAAAATTTGAACTGCTAAATCTTCATCGATGGTTTCAAAGATTTTAGCGGCCTGTGGAGGCTTCATATTGGAATAAAATTGAACTAAAGTCTCAACCTTTTGATCGTCTGTCTTCACGCGATTCTCTAACATTTGAGATATTGAGCCACGCATTTTTTCAAGTTCTGCAATTTTTTTCTGCAGCTCTTCTTTTTGCTGATTGAGCTCACCTTCAACACGAGTCAGCTCTTCTTCACGCGAATCTAATTCTTTTTTGCGTTCAACAAGCTTCATCAAGTGATTCAGTTCTTCACCTGTGGGCTCTGCAGAAACTGCTGCTGTGGGAGTGATTTCTGAAGGTGCGACCATGTCTTTTGGTTTTTCTTCAGCTGAAGCTGTGGGGAAGAAGGAAATTTCGACCGCGCTTATCACTTTGAGTAAGTGATCTTGATTTTCAAAAAAGTAAAGCGCACCACCTGCACCAACTAAACATGTGAACAATGCACCCACCGGAAATGGTGCTGATTTCTTTTTCTTTTTTAGGCTCATTTTCACATCCACTTTTGGCGTATTAGTGCGTGGTTGTGCTTTCTGTGAAACAGAGGCCGCAGGATTTGCATCTGCTGCTTTACGAGCTTGTTTAAAAAATTGATCGTACCCGTTTTTACTCATTCTTTTCTTTACCCTCTTGCTTCTTAAATCTCATGCTGACCATTTCATCAGTTTCAACTTGTGCCAGGCGTCTTTCATTGGACTGATGGTCGGTCTTTTTCTTTACCTTCAGCCTTTCTAATATTTTCTTATCCATTGCCTTTTGCCGCAATATTTCTTGTCGCGCCTCGACCAATTTTTCAGATTCCTGGACTGAGAGGTGCTGTCTTTCAATTCGTATGTCCTGGAATTTTATGAATTCTTGTATTTGTTTCACTCTCTCGATCATGTCAAATCCAGACTGGACTTCGAGTTGGTGGATTTCCACACGAGCCTCCAAAATTCGTAAAATCATTTTTTCCAGCTCATTTTTTTTCTGATTTAAAATAGAAAGTGCTTCTTGATAATCTCGCTGAGCTAAATCCTCGAGGATTTTTCTGTGATTCAAAACTTTTTCTAAGCCGAATTTGAATTTCACTCTATGTGCTCGCTATAATTTGTTGCATCAGCCTTAATGTATTTTGATAGTGAGTGGGATCATCCACATTTTGTTTTAAAAAATCATTCACTTGATCGATGCACTTAATCGCACGATCAATTTTAGGATTACTTCCCGTCTTGTACGCCCCGATGTTGATCAAATCTTCGGCATCTTTATAAACGGCCAAAATTTCTCGGATTTTTTGCGCCCATTTCACTTGCTCTGGCTTCACACAACTTTTCATCACTCGACTTGAACTTTGCAAAATATCAATGGCAGGGTAATGGGCTTTGTGAGCTAAATCTCTGGACAAAACAATGTGTCCATCCACGATGGATCGAACTGCGTCCCCGATGGGATCGTTGTTATCGTCAGCTTCAATCAAAGTTGTATAAAGACCCGTAATACTGCCTTCATTTTCAAAGGATCCTGCACGCTCGAGCAACTTTGGCAGTGCTGCATAAACACTTGGTGTATAACCTTTAGTTGAGGGAGGCTCGCCCACGCTCAGACCAATTTCTCGTTGTGCCATCGCAAAACGTGTCACTGAGTCCATCATCAAGAGAACATTTTTTCCTTTAGAAGAATAATATTCAGCTAACGCTGTCGCTACAAAAGCCCCTCGCATTCGAATCAGCGGGCTTTGATCACTGGTCACACAAACGACCACTGACCTTTTCAGACCTTCAGGACCTAAATCATTTTCAATAAATTCGCGAACCTCACGGCCCCGTTCACCGATCAGAGCAATGACGTTGACATCAGCCACAGTATTTTTGGCCATCATACCTAAGAGCACTGATTTACCAACACCAGAGCCTGCCATGATCGAAAGGCGTTGCCCTTTACCCACTGTCAACAATCCATTGATCGCGCGAATCCCAAGATCTAAAGGTTCACGGATGGGTCGTCTTTCGAGTGGGTTTCTGACTTCTTTGTATAAAGCCCATTCTTGAAAATTTTCAATTTCTACGCCTTGATCAATGGGCTGACCAAGACCATCAATCACTCGTCCTAAAAGCTCATCGGAAGCTCTGATGGTGGCCACAGTTCTTGCTAGAATCACTTTGGATCCAAGTGCCACGCCTCGCATATCACCCAAGGCCATCATTAAAACACTGGTATCTTGAAAGCCCACCACTTCGGCTAGGAAAAATCGGTCTTGTCCTTGAGGAAAAATTTTAACTAAAGATCCAAGGCTTGCACCCGGCAAGTGACCCTTCATTAGAAGTCCACGGACTTCTGTGACTTTTCCACTGTCTCTTGAAAGATGGACAGTGTTTAAAAGTTTATCGTACTTTTTCAGATCCAATTGAAATGACATTATTTACTTTCTAATTTGGTTTTCACCCGAGGCATATTGTCTTTTAAATGAGTCCACAACTGCTCAACTCTTTGCTCGATTTGTGCATCAACTTCACCATAATTGGTTTCAACGATGCAGCCACCGGGCGCAATTTTCTCGTTGCCGATCAGTTTTACTTTTTCTAAAAAATCAAATTCCACTTTGCCTTCAGATTTTAATTTTTCTAAAAATTCAATCTGCTTGTTTGAAACATGGATCACGATGTTTTCTTCTTCTTGAGCCAAATCCAAAGCTGATTTGATGGTGTTCAAAAGTGGAGTGGTATCAAATTCCAACTGAGTTTGAGCCAGCTTCGACGACAAGTGAAATAACAACTGAATGATATGCGCTTCATTATGACTGATGAGCTCTTTTTTCATATTTCCGAAGGCATCAATGAGAGTTTCCATCTCTCCAAGTCGCAAAGTGATCTCTTTAGAGTAGGTTTCAAAGGCTTTCTTCTGGCCTTCATCTTGACCCAATTTGTAACCTTCAGCGTAAGCACCTTCTTGGATGGTCTTCAATTTCTCAAGGGCTCGATCCTCAACCCGTTGCTCATCTGATTGAAGCTCAAGCTCTTCCACGCCTGTTTGCTGTCTGACGACATCGCTCAAGCGAAAATCAGATCCGTGTTTTTTACTTTCCAGATAGTCAATCGCCTGAGAAGGCGTTCCCAACTGAAAAGTAATCGGATTGTACTCAAGCACTTGTTCATTGGCCTGGGCTTTTTTAAGTATCGTTTTAGACCATGGCATCTTCTGAACCGCCTCTTGCAATTAGGATCTTACCTTCAGCCTCTAACCGTCGAGCCGCATTTACGATTTCCTGCTGAGCGCCCTCAACATCTGAAAGCCGTGATGGTCCCATGTTGGACAAGTCTTCACGTAACATTTCTGCCGCACGCTGAGAAAGATTCTTGAAGAATTTCGCTTTGATTTCTTCACTGGCAGTTTTAAGTGCCAACAGAAGTTTATCGTTCGCCACTTCTTTAAGAAGAGCCTGAATACCACGATCGTCAATTTTGATAATGTCATCAAAGACGAACATCAATTTTCTGATCTCCTCTGCAAGCAGAGGATCTTTTTCTTCTAATCTCGACATGATCGATGATTCCGTATTTTTATCCATCACGTTCAGCATTTCTGCCACAGGTTGAACGCCACCCAAAGTGCCTTGCTCAACACTAGCTGTGTTCGCTAATTGATTCTTCAAAACCTTATCAATTTCTGCGATCAGCTCTGGATCCACGTGTTCCAGATTGGCCATACGAAGCACAACTTCGGCTTGTAAAGCTTCTGGCAATCGCTTCAGAACCTCGCCCTTTTTCTCGGGCTCAAGGTGAGCTAAGATCACAGCTACAGTTTGAGGATGCTCACTGACTAAGAATGTCGCCAAAGATTTTGCATCCACCATTTCAAGAGACTCTAAACTTCTTGCAGCACCAGAGGCAATATTAAGACCTCCAAGAATTCCCCGGGCTCGGTCTTCACCTAATGCATCGACGATCATATCTTTGCTGGCCACGTTTTCAGAAAAGATGTACTCTTCTGCCTCTGAAATCATTTCGTAGTACTCTTCCAAAACACGTTTAGTCACATGAATGGGAACGACTCGATATTTGTTCATCACACTTAAAAGTTTACGGATGTCACCATCGTCCATCTTTTTCAAAAGGACTTTAACAGCACTGGATCCTAAATAATTAATCAGGATGCCTGCCTTATCGAAGCCTTTCAGGGATTCGTACTCAAGATTATCAACTTTATAAATTTTGATCGACATACTTTAAGTGTCCTTCCTGACAAGCCACATTCCAAAGGCGTTCGCTGCTTTTTCTTCATCAGAATTCATAATTCCTAAGATTCGATCTTTCAGCAATTCACTCTCTGCCTTTTCTGGATCAATAGATTCTTGTAAGACTGGCAATGCAGAGCTCATACCTGGCAAAGTGCTGTCCACAGATTGAAGCTCTTCAAGCTCTTCAATGGTTCGTGGGAGCATTTCATCCACCGTGTCCTGAAAGCTGTCAGTGATCCATTGCATGAAGGGTCTGACCACGATGAAGAAGAAAAGGGCTAAAGAGAATCCTAAAAGTGCCCACTTAAACAGGGCATGAAGAAGTTTTCTGCGCTCCAGATTTGTTAACAGTCTTTCAGCTTCAGAAAAGTCTTCTGGTTGAAATTGAATATTTTCAATTTTGACCGTGTCACCACGACTTGGATTAAAGCCAATGGAGCTTTTAATAATGGACTCATACTTCGCAAGCTCTTCAGCTGAACGGGGCGTCCATTTTGAATCAACGGTGCCATCATCCTTTGTCAAAGTTTGCAACACACCATCAACAACGACAGCAACACTGAGTTTTTCAAGATTACCAGCAGACTCTTTGATATTTCGAACCGTTTTAGGAACATCAAAATTTGTGGTCTTAATTTCTTTTTTTACATCTTGTTTGAATCCCACTTGCTCAGCATTTTCAGCACCTGGAAGGTTGGATCTGGATCCTGGAACTCCCGCAGGATTGATACGTGAGCCATCTAAAGATTCTTCTTCTGATTGCTGACTGCGAATGGCAGTCTTTTCTGGATCTACTGATTCTTCAACGGAAGAAATCGTTCTGTGCTGTAGAGTGGCTTCCACTTTTGCAACCACGCGAGCTTGACCAACCACTTTACCTAAGATGGTTTCAATTCGATTTTCCATCTCATTTTCAATTTTTCTTTTGAGGTCTAAAATTTCGTCAGTACCACTCGTCACGCCATTGTTTTCACGGGTCAAAACTTTACCACGCTCATCCATAACGGCCACTCGGTCTGAATCCATACCTTCAACTGCGTTGGCCACCAGAAATCGGATGCCTCGAGTTTGCTCAGCAGAAAGTTCTTTTCCTTGATGAAGTTCAACAATAACGGAAGCTGAAGGTTTTCCACCTTCTTCTAAGAATGTCTTTTTATTTGGCAAAGCTAAAATGACTTTTGATTGCTTAACAGCCGTCAAAGTATTGATAGCTCGCATGAGCTCACCTTGTAGGGCTCTTTGAAAATTAATTTTCTGAGCATAAGAGTTAATTCCGAAATCTTGCTTATCAAACATCTCAAGACCAAGATTTCCAAGCTTTGGAGATCCAATTTCTGACATCAAAGTCATCTGGGTTGAATGAAGTAGATCTTTTGGGACAGTGACTGTTTTTCCGCCATCTTTAAGTTGATAGGGAATATTCTTTTCATTCAATTTAGATACGATCGTGGCGACCTGTTCATTCGGAATATTTGTGAACAGGGCTGCGTAATCGCGACCCGAAACCATGAAGACCATGGTTGCAAGTGCAGCGACAGCAATCACACTGACACTTAAAACTGACATTCTCTTTGTCGGGCCTAGATTCTTGAAAAACTCACGAAATTGAAGAATCAATCCACCTAAAATTTTATCCACTTTGAATCTCTCCTTAAACTTGCATTCTCATGATTTCGTTGTACGCATCGATCACTTTGTTTCGAACTTGCACCATCACACGCAACGCGATGTCTGCTTTTTCTGCTGTGATCATGACATCTGCAACGTTGTCTGTTTTTCCAACTGATAAATCCTGCATCTTTTTATTCGACACCTGTTGGATTTCATTCACTTGATTGATGGCGTTTTTCAGAGTGTCAGCAAAACTGACATCACCTGAATTTTCACTCAAAGAGGAAATAGATTTGCTCTCTTGCCCAGAAGAGAGTGGTGACTTGAGACTTCCTGTCTCGAGATACCGATTTGCATTTTTAATCGTAAAACCTTCCATGGTCCTACCTTTCAGCTCTACTTACATTGTAGCGTCAAAATTCACACAAGAACAAAATCCAGTTCATAAACCGTTCTAACGTCCTATTTCGAGAGCGCTCAAAGCCATGTCTTTACTGGCTTGCATGGCACTCACATTGGCTTCATAGGCCCGGGACGCCTGTATCATATTGGTCATTTCTTCCATCATATTGATGTTGGGATAGGCCACAAACCCCTCTGCATTCGCATCAGGATGATTTGGCTGATGTTTCATCAACGGGGCTTTCGTATCGGAAACCACATCCACGACCTGGACTCTTTGCATACTTCCTTTGGGATCAGCGGATGAAAATATTTCACCAAAGTTTTTAGCATCCGGCATGGCTTGAAAAACCACATCCTTACGCCGGTAGGGTCCGCCCTCAGGAGTTTGAGTGGTATTGATGTTCGCTAGATTTGAAGAAATGGTATTCAAACGCATTCTTTGCGCCGCCATACCAGAACTTGAAATTCTCATTCCAGAAATGAAATCAGCCATCTAAAACCTACCTTCCATCTGACGCTGCATATTTTAATGCAGCTAATTTTTTATTAATCAATTGAAGAGCTGCTTTATACATAATGGCGTTCTCAGAAAGTGCAGCCATCTCTTTTTCCATATCCACTGTGTTACCATCGTTGCTAATCACACCATCAGGATCATTGTAAATTTCAGGTTTTACTTTTGCCGTGTGCCCACCCACAGTCATGTGATCACTGTGACTTGTTGAAACATCTTTCAGGCCATCAAGATCTAAAGCTCTCTCCAGCGACTTTTCAAAGTCTAACTTTTGAGCTTGGTAGCCAGGCGTTTCTGCATTGGCCACATTGGATGAGGTGATGCTGTGTCGCAGCTGCCTCATATTCAGTGAAGTTTGTAGACCATTGACTGTTTTATCAAACAAGCTCATGGGGTCTCCTGTCGTTATATTCATTTAATTTGTTTCTTAAAGTACGAATGCTGATTCCTAAGATCCTAGCGGCCTGAGATTTATTTGAGGCTGTCAGCTTTAGAGTTTGAAGGATCAACTTCTTTTCCATTTCCGCTAAAGTTAATCCTGCTTGCAGGTAGGATTGATCTTTGTCATGGATATCAAATTGAATGTGTTCAGGCTGAATGACCTGTACTTTAAAGCTGATCGCGCGCTCAAGAATCATAATGAGCTCTGACCAACCACCCGCCCAGTTGGATTCATTCAACTTTTGCAATGCTGCAGAAGAAAAAACGGGAACAATTGTTCCAATCACTAAACAGTGAACCTTCATCCAAAACTGAATCACTTCTGAAAAATCTTCTGTGCAATCAGTCACTGCAGGAATTTGAATTTTGCGTGTACCAAGCCGAAAACTAAGCTGGGGCTCTAGATCATGCTTTGATGTGGTCACGATTTTTCTTCTTATGGAATCAAACTGTCCCAATGTCACCAGAAGCGAATTTTTCTGAGAATCATTCCATTGATCAATATTTTCAAACAAAAATCCAGCCGTTGGCTGACTTTGGAAAAAGATCTTCCACTCTCGAGCAAGTTTAGGTGCACTCTGTGCATCGAGACTGACATAGGCCCCACGATACTTCAGAATCGCTTCCGCCCAGGAAGTTTTACCCGAGCCTTCAGGTCCTTGAAGAAATAAAGCACAGGGCGTATCTAAAATCATCTCAACTTCTTGTTTCAGAAAGCAAAGGGCCTTTGACTTGAAATTCATCTGTAGCAAATCCATCAATTTGTTCCCTCGCTACTCATGGCAGGAATTCGATTGCGATATTTTTTGTAATCCTCATTCCAAGCTTCACTGTTCACTTTTTCAGTGGCTAAATTCTTCCAAAAATCAGATTGAGTCCCTTTGAAATTCGCCCAGACTTCCTCTGCTTTTTTCAGTTTCCCCTGTGAGGCCAGAATCTGTCCCCAACGGTAACGAATCGAAGCCACTGGTTTCGTTTCCTCGTAGTTCTTCATTATTTTTTCAGCCGCCTGAATGGCTTCATTTTGACGATTCAGCTTAATTGCCAACTCGAAACGCTTTTCTAAGGACTTAAAATGTGTCTCATTTGGTGCAGACTTGGTGTCCTCAAAAAGGTCATCGACTTTTTTAAGAGAGATAAATGCTTGGTCAAATTGATTTGTTTTTTCTTCGATTTCTGCCAATCGCAAATAAGGCTGGCTCATTTTACTGGGCTCGCCCTTCCAATTTCTGAGAAGTTCTAAAACAAATCTTTTTGCTGAATCAAATTCTTCTTTTTCCATCAGTAAGTTGACTGACAAAGAAACTCGGTCGATCTGATCATTTTCACTGAGAGTGTCAGCTTGTCTGATTTGCTTCAGAGTTTCATAGGACTCTTGATACTTTTTTTGACTGTACAAGGTTTTTGCAAGTTTCAAATAAATGACTTCTGTACTAGGCAATTGCTGAACCACACGGATTTCTTTTTCTCGTGGTGTTCCTTTAAATGACAAAAGTCGATTGAGAACTTCACGGTAATATTTTTCGGCTTCTGCAGGAACTCCAGCCTGTTCAAACGAAGATCCTAAAAAGTAGCGAGTGTCTAATCTGTCTGATTTTTTAAGCCAGACATCAGAGTACTTTTGATGGGTTTTCAAGGCACCAATAAAGTCTTTGCTCTCGACAAGTCCTGACATCTTTTGATTGATGGTCGCAACAATTCTTTTTGAGAACTGTTCGCTTTGAGTCATCAAGGGATTGAGCTGATAGTAATTAATCAGCATATCTAAAGTTTTATCAAACTCACCCCGGGCATTGTAACCTTCCGAAATCAAAATCGTGGCTAATTTGTCGGCATCTTCAAAGCTCATCTTTTTTGAAAGGTCTAAAATTTCCTTAACAGCTAAGTCCACTTCCTTGGGCTTCATGGTTTTCATGCGGGCTGCATTCATGCGAATTCTTGCAACCACCGCATTCGGACTTTCACCGTAACGAAAGTAAGCCTCGAGGTAGGCTCCCATGACTCGTGACTTATCAGCTCCTAGAATTTCTAAAACTTCACCAATTCGAGTCAAAGCCAAAGGTGCATGAGCATCAGAGGGGAAGCGAATGATATAGTCTCTGAAATCAGTGAGTGATTGTTTGTAATTACCTAACCAAAACTGAGCTTCTGCTTTGTTAAAGAAAGAATTAGGAAAACGATTCTGGGACATGGGAAATTCTTTTTGAGCTGCCGCGTACTTTTCAATGGATTCAGGATATTTCTTACTTTGTACAAAAATATCACCCATCCGATAAGTGGCTTCATGCTGAATTTCAGGGTTTGTGGATTTGGCCTTTAAATCTGCCAATTGCTGGAGGGATTCATCATACTTTCGAAGTTGCATGTAACTCAAAGCAATTCCCAGCTTTGCAAGATCCTTCGACAGTTCAGACTTTGATTGGATTTGATTGCTTTCCAGATGCTGATTAAAAGCTCTGAGTGAAGCTAAATAATCCTTATTTTCGTAAAGCTTAATTCCCAACTGCAAAGAGACCTTTTCAGCAAGAGGACTTTTGGGAAATTCATCCAGTGCCGATCGAAATGACAAGATCGCAAGGTTGAAATCTTCGGGTCTTTTGGATTCACGATAAATTTTATCCCGAGTTTCAGCCTTCATAAAGGCAATCATTTCTTTGTACTCTGACTTGGGATACTTATCTAGAAACCAGCTGGCCGTTTGAAGAAACACAAGATTTCGATTTTTAGTAAACAGTTTCTCTAAAAGTCTCATCTGCTTATTTTCTTCTTCTGATTTTGGCTGCACTTGGTAGATATTCTCTGAGGTCAGGACGTCCTGCCATTTTCTAGGAGCTTCAAACAACCAAGGAAATCGAATGTAAAATCGATCTCGACTTTGAATGATGGATTCTTCTTTGATTTCATAATCATTGATGACAAATCTTTCAAATTTGGGATCAGCTCCATCAAAGAGTCCGTGGTTCACTCGTGTGGGGTCTCCAGCCAAGGGACCTTTCGGATCGACCACGACCACATCATTTGCAGGTTCGCGTTTTTTCTCGGCCGTCTTTCCAGCAACTGCTGGCTTAGCTGTGGTTTCAGTTTTCAGACTTGATTTTGAATCCTCAGGGCTCGGATAAAAATCCACAATCAATCGTGAAGGCTCATCAGTCAGGTAATCAAAGTAATCTATTTTGCTAGTGGCCAATTGAAATTCGATGGTGTCTCGTCCTGAAGGGACGCCTCTTTTTACGATCACATTTTTGACGACAGGACTTCTGAAATTTTGAAGTTGCTCGAAGGCAGACTCATTTAATGGTTCGACTTCCATCATGATTTTATTTTGCTGACGATTGATTTGATATTTCCATTGCGGAAGCCCTGAAAATTCCAAATGAACTGTATCGTTTTGCAAACTGATTTCAGCTTGAGTTTTTGCAGGACCTTGGGCCCAGACAAATGGTAGAAATAAAAGACTTAAAAATAGCTGGACCAAAGTTCACTCCTTGAACAATCGACTCGCACTTCATTTATTAAGCACAACTAATGCCAATCGCCATTTCACATTCAATGCACGGCTAGGAAAAAAAATCACAGGCCTGATGACTGGACCGACAAAATTCCAACATATCAAAAATGGTCTGGTTCTGAGTTTCAAGTCTCTTGAAAGACTCAACATTTTCCGATCAAACACTTATGAGAAACCACCTCTACGTCATTTTATGTTTTTTTCTCACCTCATGCATTTCTGTGAAAGTGCCATTGGGTCCCGCTGAGAAAGCCAAAGACTTGAAATTTCAAGCTCCTGCCTCACCGTATTTTGATCTCAATAGCGAGACTTCTGACTTTTCTTGGATCAGCGAAAAAACAGGCAATACCATTTCTGTCCTCAGTGAATGTAAAGATTCAAAGCTGACAACTAAAGAAGTCGCCTTAGACACCGCCCGAGGCATTGATAATCACAAAATTATCAAGTCTGAGCCAAAAGCATTTCAGGCTTTCGATGGATACAAAGTCATGACCACTGGTCTTGTGGACAACTCTGAAGTTCAAATGTTGATTCATACTTTTAAAACTTCAGAGTGTTTTGTCACATTGACCTATGGTGGCTTGAAGAAAAATTATCCATTAGAAGAAGACGTGTTTGATCGGTTTCAATCCAGCTTGGCGGTCCCGTGAGCGCATTGACCGGAACAGTTTTGCAAAGAACTCAAAGTGCACTGCTATTCGCAGGTGGACTTGTTCAATTGTCTGGTCAAATCATCAAAAATACAGTTCGTGGAAAAATCTATTGGAAACTCTTAAGTGAGCAGATCACGATTATCGGTTGGAAGTCCTTACCTCTGATTGTTATCACTGCCATCAGCACAGGTATGGTGATGTCACTACAGTATGGTTTAGGTTTAGAAAAATTCGGCGGCAAACTCTATGTTCCAAAACTAGTGGCGATTACAATCTTACGCGAAATGGGTCCTGTGTTCACAGCCCTTATGATCGCGGCCCGTGTGGGTGCCGGTATTGCCAGTGAAATTGGATCCATGACAGTGACTCAGCAAATTGATGCGATCCGTGCTCTAGGTACCTCACCTATTAAAGTCATTGTGATTCCCCGGGTTCTGGCCTGTTTGATTGCTCTTCCACTGCTAGTCGCAGTGGCAAATCTGGTGGGAAATGCCGGCGGACTTTATGTAGGAGCCGCTGAGCTTAAACTTGATCCCCACTTCTATTATCAAAAAGTTGTCACAACTGTAGATTTCTATGACTACCTTTCTGGAATGTTTAAAACGATCTTCTTTGCTTTGTTTATCACAATTCCTGCTTGCTACTTTGGATTGAATGTTAAATCAGGAACTAAAGAAGTGGGCCAAGCCACGACCCATGCGGTGGTCATGTCCTCGATTCTTATTTTAGTTGGTGATTATTTTCTATCTAAACTTTTCTGGGTGCTTGAACGATGGGCATGATCAATATTAAGAATTTCAGAAAGTCCTTTGGTAAAAAATTAATCCACAAAGATGTTTCATTTTACGTGCGTGAGGGCGAATGCCTGGGACTTGTGGGTGGATCAGGTGTTGGAAAATCTGTGATCTTAAGAAGCCTGATTGGTTTAGAAAAGCCCGACAGCGGTGAAATTGAAATTGATGGAATTCAAGTTCACAATCTTCGTGAAGAAGAAATGATTCCTCTTCGTCAAAAGGTGGCTTACGTTTTTCAAGGTGGAGCACTTTTTGATTCCATGACCGTTCAAGAGAATTTGGCCTACCCTCTGAAAGAGCATTTCAAACTTTTAGATTCTGAAATTAATAAAAAAATTAAAGACGTTCTCGAAGAAATGGGCCTCAGTGGCAATGAGCTCAACTTACCATCTCAACTCTCTGGTGGAATGCAAAAGCGTTTGGGATTAGCAAGAGCCCTGATGATGAGCCCTAAAATCATTTTGTACGACGAACCCACAGCTGGACTTGATCCTTACAATACTAAAAAGATTCAAGAGCACATTCTAAAATTAAAGAAGAAGGGTGTGACCTCCATTCTTGTCACCCATGATATGCCAACAGCTTTGGCTGTTTGCGATAAAATGGTCTACTTGCACAGCGGAATAGTTTCGAGCTCTGTGATGACAAGCGAGCTTTACAATAAGCCGAACGAACAGATTATGAAATTCATCGAAGGAGAAGTGGCATGAGCGATTCAAAATCACATCTGATGAGAACCGGTGCCTTCCTGATCGTAGGCACTGTTATCTTACTGATCACTATCATTATGCTGGGCGGAGATAAAAAAGTATTCTCTAGCCAGGGAACACTTTATATCGAATTTCCCGAAGTCCAAGGTCTGAATATGGGAGCCGTTGTTTCTCTAGCAGGACTACCCATCGGGAACGTTTCAAAAATTTCTTATAATACAAAATCGGGCATGATTGATGTACAAATGAAAATTCACAAAGATAACTTCAAAGACTTAGTGGAAGGCACTGAAGCTGAAATCAGAACTCAAGGAGCCTTGGGAGACAAATTTATCTACATCACGCCTGGCCCCATCGGGAATGCTCGTTTGAATGATCAGGCGACGATCTCTGCTTCAAAATCAACTGATCTGTTAAATATTATCAGCGAAAAAGGCAAAGAAGCTGAAAAAGTTTTCGAAATCATCAATCAAATTCACGCCATCACAAAGTCAATTAGTGAAGACAATAAGCTGGGAAGAATTTTAACAAATTTAGATGAAGGCTCGGGCTCTCTTAAAAAAGTAGCAGCCAAATCTGAGCAAGCCTTGGAAAAATTTGATCGTGTCATTACGAAAATTGATAAAGCTGAGGGCACTCTCGGTGCCCTCATTTCTGATCCATCCATTCACGATCAAATTAAAGTGATGCTGGGTGGATCGCAGCGAAAATCCAACGTCAGATCTTTATTGAAAAAATCTGTGACCGCTGATCAAAAAAATTAAAAAGTTCCTGTTAGGCCAATTTCTAGACCCGAAAGTTCTAATTCTGATTTGAAGCTTGAGTTATCATCGCTGTCTTGTGTTTCAAAATTCATCACGCTGTAATTAAACTCAAGACCTAAATTTTCATTAATTTGAATGCCTAATCCAGCTTGAAATCCAATTTCTTCGTCCAAACCTTTGAGCTCTTTAGTTAAGATCGTAGGAAGATTAACCCCGCCCTTAAGATAGAACATTTGGTTGAATGCAAAACCCACATTACCTTCGAATCTGAGCATATCTAAATTGATTTCAGAGTCGTCTGGATTGACAGAAACATAAGCGAGCTGACCTACAAAGCCCAAGCTTTGAACAGGAAGGTTTGTATAGCCTAAAGCAAATCCAACTGCACTGAAATCATTGCTGCTTGATTTTTCGCTGTCGGTGACCGTGATGCCATTTTCTTCAAATGTTTCTGTAAACTTACTTTTTGCTGTCAATACAGGAAGGAGCAAAGAAACCTTCACACCTTTAGCTGCAGATTCCGGCTTGTAGGTCGAGGTATTTGAATTCGAGAACTGTGCAAAAGACACAGAGCTCATGGCAGCGACAAGAAACAATGTTGAAAAGAAATTTGTTTTCATAAATACGTCCTTTAAAATTGAAATTAGAAAGTAGCTGAAACACCTAACTCAAGACCAGAAAGCTGAAGATCAATATCTCCAATTAAACCATCTTCAGAAACTGTGCCTTCGAAATTCATTCGTGTGTAAGTCAAATCCAAACCTACATTTTGAGTTAACTGAACTCCAACACCCAATTGCAGACCAAGGCCGCCGTCATAATCTTTTGCATTGCTTGAAGTGAAAGTGGCGTAATTCAATCCGCCCTTCAAGAACACATTTTCATTTAGACCGTAAGCTGCGTTGGCATCAAGTCTCATCAGATCCGTATTTTTAGCTCCGTCTGTTCCATCAATCGTGATAAAACTAACTTGACCTAAAAATCCAATGGCTTTGACAGGAATACTGGCAACTCCCAATGCTAAACCTATTGAATCAATACTTTCCGAATCAGATCCAGAAGCAGAAAGACCAGACGAAGCTTCTGTGATTGTGGCATCAAATTTAGCAGTTAAAATAGGAAGCAACAAAGACATCTTAAATCCATCGGCAGTTGTCTCTGGTTTGTAAGTTGAAGTGTTTGAGTTTTCAAATTGTGCAAAAGACGCAGAGCTCATGGCAGTGATAAGTAATAATGTTACAAGTAAATTTGTTTTCATAAATATTTCCTTTAAATTTTAAAATTAGAATGTTGCTGTTAAACCAAGCTCAAGACCTGATAGTTCGATTTCTGCTTTCGCTTCAACAACACCCTCTTCACTAAGGTTGTTTGCGAAAGTCATAAGACCGTAATTTAAATCAAGACCTACATTTTTAGAGAATTGAAATCCCATACCGATTTGGACTCCAACGCTACCTTTGAACTCTTTCAACTCTGAATTTGTAATGTCTGCGTAATTCAATCCACCTTTGAGGTAAACCATTTCATTCAAACCATAAGTTGCGTTCGCATCATATCTCATGATTCGAACGTCCTCAGCATCAGAATCGCTATCAATCGTCAAAAAACTCACTTGGCCTGTGAATCCAATAGACTCGACAGGGACATATGAATATCCAACTCCAAAACCTAAAGTATCAACGCTTTCCCGGTTTGAATCAGAGAAAGATTCACCCGTTTGAAGATCAGTGGCTTTCGCAGTCACTTTCGCAAACAGCATGGGAATCATAAGTGACAACTTCACGCCGCTCACTGTTTCCTCTGGCTTATAAGATGAAGTGTTAGAGTTCGAGAACTGTGCGAAAGACACAGAACTCAAGACAGTAGCGATCGCAAGCGATGCGAAAAAATTGGATTTCATTTCAATCTCCTGAAAAAATTTGTTGTGATAAGAACGAGGCGTAACCTAACAGAAGAATTTCTAATATGCGCCTGTCATTTTTTTAGACGGATAAGTTGAACAAATTACTCGCCCATCAGGCGGTGAAGTTGACCCATCATCTTATGGCTGAGGTCTGAGATCGAGAGCTGGCCCCCTAGCATGGGGTACTTATCAATAGCAAGACTGACAAGACCGTGAAGTGAAGTCCAACAGATCATGGCTTGAATTTCAGGATTAAATCCTTTGAAGTAACCTTGAGCTTGCAGTCGCTCAATTGAACTTTTCACAATGTTGAAGGCCACCGCGGCCTCAGGAACTCGAATGTTCTGCCCTTCAGGAGTGGGTGCGAACATCGCACGAAACAGGCCCGGATTCTCTAAACAAAAATTAATATAAATGTGACCGATCTGTTTCAGGCTATCAAATGGAGGTGCCGGCTGGTCAGTGACTGTTTTCATTTTTTCACTCAAAATGGCAAAGCCCTGTTTTTTCACTTCCAGAAGGAGTGCGCTTTTATCTGGAAAATAGTGGTAGGGGGCTTGATGGGTGACCTTCAGTCTTTTTGCGACTTCACGAAGGCTAAGGCCCTCGATTCCGCTCAAACTGAGAATCTTTATTGTCTCGCTAACTATCTGATCTTTAAGCCTTATTTTGTCATCCACTGGACTATCATCAGGGGCCATCTTGACAATGTCAAGTTTTTACCTGACACTGTCTAGTATGAAGTCATTAATACCTTACTTTTTTAAAGTCTCTTCAACAATCGCCCCCTCCCTTGCCTCTAAGTGGGCTCAGGAACTTTTCTTGAGGCCTCGTAGAATTCCACTCAGCCAAAAAGAAACTGACATCATGAACTCCGCAAAAATTGAAACCCTTCAATCAGGTCGCAAAGTTTACTTTTGGGGACAAAATCCTCAAGCTCCTATTATCGGCCTTATCCACGGTTGGGAATCTCGAGCCGTTGCCTTTCACAAATGGATTCCTTTGTTTATTGAACAAGGTTTTCAAGTGATGGGTTGGGATGGCCCTGCTCACGGACAATCTCCTGGCGTTAAAACAAGTGCTCCAGAAATCGCAAAAGCCTTAGCTGCCGACCTCAATGAATTGCAAATTTCACCTCACGCTCTCGTTGGTCATTCATTGGGTGGAGTGGTTCTTGGACTTCTCAACCAACACCTCACACTTCCTTTGCCCAAAAAAATTGTTTTGGTTTCTTCTCCATCGAATATTGTAGGCGTGTTTGATCGCTTCTACAGCACAATCGGACTGGGAAAAAATTCCCAAGTTCACTTTTTAAAAACCATTGAAACCCAAACTGGCGTTTCGTTAGAGATGGGAAGTCTCAAAAACATGAAACTCAACCACGATACGGATCTTCTGGTCATTCACGACACTGAAGATCGCGAAGTTCCTTTTGAGGATTTTTCTGAGCTTCAAAAAAGTTGGACGAATGCTAAATTTATTGCGACCGATGGTTTGGGTCACAGAAGAATTCTTCGTGATCTCTCTGTGGGTCATGAAATCAGCCAATTTTTAAAAGGCCCCGTGCAGGCTTAATCAGCCTTAGTATTTCTTCGACATCTTTGAAATAAAATTTTGAGCGTTGTCTTTTTCATTCCCAGATTTGGGCGTGTGCTTGCGATCCAAAGTGAATTTCACATCTTTGATCGCCAATTGCGGATAGGCTTTCTGAACAGCACGCAAAATATTATCTTTTAAAAACTGCATCTGTTGCATGACTGTCGAATGAGGCACCCAAATTAAAAGTGTGTTCCACTGCCAACCCACAGGCTCTGTATTTTTTGCAAGCGTGGGTCCTACAATTTCTTCCCACTTGGACCACATTTTCCAACGAATGAATTGCTCGGAAAGTGGATTTTTTCCGCTCTCAAAGAGGCTTTGCAGAAGCTCGGTGCCGGATTTGAATTTTGTGGTGTAATCTTCGTCTGCTGCCATGTTTTTTGAAGTTCGCAGCTTTCCCCCGCTTTTTCCACATAAAACTCTTCAAAAAGATCCTCGATTTGACACGATGTTGCGATTCCTGTACCTGAACTCCATGGTTTATGTTGTAGGTGCAGGTCTTGCGGGTAGTGAATGTGCGTGGCAGTTAGCTCAAATGGGCTTTGACGTCGAACTCATTGAAATGCGCTCAAAAGAAATGACTCCAGCCCATCAGACTGACAAATTTGCAGAACTGGTTTGCTCAAACTCTTTTGGCAGCATGTCTGTGACAAGTGCAACCGCTCAATTGAAGTGGGAAGCTAAAAAACTAAACTCATTGATTCTGGCCTGCGCTCACAAAGCCTACGTGCCGGCTGGACAAGCACTAGGTGTGGACCGTGAGCTTTTCTCTGAGCTTGTGACCACTGCGATTAAAACTCATCCTCGAATTAAAATTTCTAACCGCACTGTGAATTCTCTAGATGATGTGCCAAGACCTTGTGTGATTGCGACGGGTCCTCTGACATCTGCTGGATTATCGGAATCCATGCAACAGCATTTCGGTTCAGACTTTTTGTATTTCTTTGATGCCATAGCCCCCATCATCGACACCGAATCCATTGATATGAATATCGCCTGGAAGGCAGATCGGTACGACAAAGGCACACCTGATTACATCAACTGCCCACTTGAAAAAGATCACTATAATACTTTGATTGCAGAAATAAATGCCGCTCGAAAAATTGAGCCCAAACATTTTGAAATCACGCCCTTCTTTGAAGGCTGTATGCCCATTGAAGTGATGGCCGAACGAGGATTTCAAACTCTCAGATTTGGTCCCATGAAACCCGTGGGACTCACAGATCCTCGAACGGGTCGATATCCATTCGCAGCTGTGCAACTTCGCCAAGATAACAAAGAAGGTACGGCTTATAACATGGTAGGTTTTCAAACTCGCATGGCTTACGGCGAACAACAGCGAATTTTTCGGATGATTCCAGGCCTCGAAAATGCCGAATTTTTAAAACTCGGCAGCATGCACAGAAATTTGTTTATCAATACTCCAAAACTATTAAACAGAAATCTATCATCCAAAAAAGATCCGCAATTATTCTTTGCAGGTCAAATCACCGGCGTTGAAGGCTACTTTGAATCCACATGCATCGGTCTTCTTGTTGCCCACTACATGCGACAACAAATCCGTGGCGAAGCTTTCACTGAACCTCCCAGGGAGTCCGCCATGGGCTCTTTAATTGAGGCCATCACAGATTTAACAAGGTCAGAAAATTTTCAGCCGACCAATATTAACTTTTCTTTGCTTCCAGCAATCGTGGATAAACAAAAAGACAAATCCATTCGAAAACAAATGCAAGTGGACCTGGCTCAAAATTCATTCCAAAACTGGTTGCGAAAAGGCACTGATTCCTTTGTTCCCACTGCAGAAATCTAGAATAATTTTCAAATTCGTACGTATTTTGTCCATTTAGCACGACTGCGTCTTGTCCTGCCTATCAATTCAGCAGTAAGGCTAACGAACTTTGATTATGAAAACGCAATTCTCTCGGGCTGTGATGGCTCAAAAATGGCTTCTGTATTCACTTCTATTAGTGATCATATCAGCCACAGCTCAATTTGAACCTTTGCCTTATCAACAATCAGCAGCACTTGAATTAGCTAAGAAAATTGAACCCATCGAAGTTTTGATTTTAGAAAATCCCATCACTCAAATGCAAATCGGCAGCGGCGCGAGATGGGGCATTGATGAAGAAAGATTACAAGACTTCTCAAAAATCACAGGTCTTAAAATTAAAACTAAAAAATTTAAAAATGCACAAAAGCTGATCGAGCATTTTAATTCAGGTCAAGGTCAGTTAGTGATCTCTAGAAAAAACTTAAATCTGGAAGGCACAACCGAAGGTCCCCTTTTGGAAGAAGTGGAAACTGGAATTTTCTGTCACATCAAATCGATCAAGAATAAATCCATGCTTGATATGACAATCGAAAAGCGTGAACACAAAGCTGAAATCACAATTCAAAAAATTCTAAAAAATAAAGTAGATTGTTTGCAATCTGAGATTCGCTATGGGGCCTGGGCTACTCAAATGCATCCTGAAATTAAACTATTTGAAAAATCAAAAACGGGTCAGCACTATGCGTGGCAGATTCGCCACAGCTCTCCAGAAATAAAGGTCCTTCTTCACTCTTGGTACCGAAAGTCTTTACGTCAGCAAAAGTTTCAGGCCATCAATCACCGATTTGATAAAACTCTGACCACACTTAATTCTTCAGACATCAGAACATTTTTAAAAAAATCTCAGCAAATTCTGCCTAAATACCAAGAAGCCTTCAAAGAGGCCTCACGTGAAGTGAGGTTGCCGTGGTCCTTGCTGGCTGCAGTGGCCTACCAAGAATCTCAATGGAACCCAGACGCTGTTAGCTACACGGGCGTTAAGGGATTGATGCAGCTAACGTTGCAAGCCGCTCAGCACATGAACGTATCTGATCGCGAAGATCCTTTTGAAAGCATTTGGGGCGGTTCCAGATACATTAAACATCTTTGGCAAGAATGGGCGGAAGTTCAAAATCCCCATGACCGCCTGATAATGACCTTGGCATCATATAATATCGGGATCGCTCATATGTTTGATGTGGTAGAGCTTTTAGAAAGCCGTGGACAGAATCCTTACAAGTGGCACAACATCGAAAAGGTTTTGCCTGAATTAGAGAACGAAGAAGTTCACTCAAAACTTCGTTATGGATTTGCTCGAGGCCGTGAAACTGTGGATTTTGTAAATCGTACGTATACGTTTTACCAGATTCTTAGCACGCAGAAGCTCGGCAACTGATTACAGTTCTGCTCAAGGTAATAATTATCCTCCCCATTTAAATAAAATCTAATTTGATCTATAAGCTCCTAACCGATTTAATCCAAAGGAGCTTTTTATGTCATTTTTAGTCAGCCTATTTGTTGTGATCTCTTCATTGATTTCAACCCCTTCACATGCCGCTACTGAAGTTTTCCGTATGTACGATCAACCAAACCCTGAAGTGAGCACGTTCTGTAACCGATTTACTAAGTTACAATTAAATCTGAATGGAAATTCCGGAACAGCTACGATCTCAAATCACCTTGAAGGTTTCTGTGAAATCTATGTTCAAGAAAACAAAAAAACCGTCAAAATTACTTTAAAAGAAGTCAGCTGTGGTTCTAAGATCTATAAAAATTTAGATTCATCACAAGCTCAAATTGAAATCGTTGATAACAGAACACGTGTTTGTGAAGATGTGATTCCTGCTTTGATCGTGTTGAAGCAATTAGGTCGAGATGGCCAGGTGTATCCTTCTTATTCTTTAGATCGACAGTAGTTAGTTCGCTGTCAAACTTCTGCACGCTTTTGTAAAAGCGACTTAAATTTTAAGACCTCTGAATTCATTGGGTGATTGTGGTAAGTAACTTCCATGATCACCCTTTTGTTTTTGATCCAAAGCACTTTTGCTTTTAATCCCTTTGAAGTTCATGAAGTTCTAAAAAAAGAATTTCATCAAGAATTAGCAGATCAAGGCATCCACGACTTTGAATTCTTATTGAATCAAAAGTCTCCAGAAAATTTAGGAGGCGCCAGCCGAAACCAAGGTAAGGCCACTTTAATGATTGGCTCTGATTACTTCTTTGGAAACTCTAAAGATCAATTAAACCTGGACCAGTTTTTATTTATCTATTGCCATGAGCTGGGTCACTTTGTTGGCGGTGCTCCTTACAAAAAGAATCATGGATCTGAGTGGGCATCAACCGAAGGACAAGCCGATTACTGGGCCACTTCGGTTTGCTTACGAAAAGCATTGAAGGTGGATTCTTTAGAGTATTTAAAAAAAGTGTCTACTCTGTCGATTGCATTTTTTAAAAAGATGCGCAGCATGATTGGATCAGAAGCTTCTGAACTTGAGTTTTATGCGCTACCTAGTGAATCGATTGTGGAATCCAAAAAATTTGACTCTGAATATGCATCATTCCAATGCCGCTATGAAATTCACATGGCAGGAGCTCGTGAGCTGCCCCCGCCTGCTTGTTGGTTATTCCACAGTCACTGATTTTGCTAGGTTTCGTGGCTGATCCACGTCATACCCCAAATGCAAAGCTAAATGGTAAGCCATCAATTGTAATGGAATCGTTGAAATCAAAGGATTCACCATCCAATGCGCTTTCGGTAAGGACAAATAATAATGGCTTCGCGTGCGAAGTCGTTCATCATCTCCGGTGCCCAAAGAAATGATTTCTCCACCGCGAGCTTTGGCCTCTTCAAGATTCGAGAGTGTTTTTTCATACCACTGGTCTTGGGGACAAAGCATAACGATGGCCATACGACTGTCGATCAAAGCTAAAGGACCATGCTTCATCTCGCCTGCGGCATAACCTTCGGCATGCAAGTAGGCGAGCTCCTTCATTTTCAAAGCTCCCTCCATGGCAATGGGATACGATGATCCCCGTCCCATGTACAAAAATCCGCGGTAGCTTTTCAGTTTTTGAGCGGCTTCTTTAAAATACTTATCAAAATTCAAAACACCTTCAATTTGTGAAGGAGCTGCCAATAAGGCTTTCACAATCAGAATTTCATCTTGTGAAGTCAGCACATCTTTTTCTTTGGCCCACTGGAGAGATAGGCACGCCATCAGAGTCAGAGTGGAAGTAAAAGCCTTTGTGCTAGCCACACCGATTTCAGGTCCACTTTGCATGTACATGCGAACATCAGCTTCACGGTCAATGGATGAACCACGAACGTTACATAGGCTGAAAGTTTTAAGACCCTTTTCTTTTGCCAATCGAATCGCAGCTAAAGTATCTGCTGTTTCTCCGCTTTGAGAGACCGTCATAAATAAAGTGTCTGTGCTAAGGATAGGTGATCGGTAACGAAATTCACTTGCGATATCCACATCCACAGGAATTTTAACAAGGCTTTCGATATAATATTTTGCAGTGAGAGCTGCATAATAACTGGTTCCACAAGCCACAATCATAAATCGTTTTGAGTTTTTCAAAAGTTGACGAAATTGATTTTCGAGCGGTCCTTCAACTTTTAAATTGATCGAATGATTTTGTGAATTGATGTGGGGTTCAAGAGCCGCTGCCACTGCTCGGGGTTGCTCGTAGATCTCTTTGAGCATGTAGTGAGCAAATCCCTGCTTTTCGACCATGTCAGGGTTCCAGTTGATTTCCACAGGCTTTTTCACAACGGGTTGTCCGCCTGAAGTGAAAACTTCCACTTGGGTGCCTTTGATACGCACGATTTCGCGGTCATCTAAGTACAAAAACTTTTTTGTGTATTTTAATAAAGCCTGCACATCACTGGCCACAAAATTTTCTTTTTCACCCAGACCCACAACCAAGGGAGGTCCATCTTTAAACGCGATCATTTCTTCAGGAGATTGATCCCAAATTACAACAATGGAAAAAGCTCCCCGAAGTTTTGGCAAAATATTTTCCACAGCTGAAATAAGTGATTTTGTTTTTTTGACTTCGTTTGCAACTAAGTGAGCCACCAATTCTGAGTCGGTGTCAGAAGTAATTGTGGAACCACCTTTGATCAATTCATCTCGAATGTCTTGATCATTTTCGATAATTCCGTTGTGAACAAGGCTGATGCCATCCACTTGATGGGGATGGGCATTTCGCTCAGTGGGTGCCCCATGGGTGGCCCAGCGAGTGTGACCGATTCCAAGCCTGCCATTAAATTTTTCATTCACAAGTTTATCTTCAAGAGCTTGAAGTTTTCCAGAGGCCCGAACTCGTTTGGCAATACCATCGTTTAAAATAGCAACACCTGCGCTATCATAGCCGCGGTATTCGAGTTTTTTTAAACCTTGAAGGATCACATCTTTTGGATTCAAAGGTCCGAGGTAGCCAACAATTCCACACATAAAATCTATTCTTCCTGTTGAGGGGATTTTTTTCGAGATTGATAGTTTTCGATCACCACTTGTTTTGCTCTTGAAACAGCCAATGCTTTTTCAGGAACTGATTTTGTGATCGTTGAGCCCGCACCTAAAATTGCATCGTTGCCAATTTCAATCGGAGCCATCATTTGAACATCACTACCAACAAAAACACGGTCCCCAATTTTTGTTTTGTGTTTTTCCTTTTCCACAGAGTAATTCACAGTGATCGCACCACAACCGATGTTACATTCCTCACCGATTTCAGCATCACCTAAATAGGCCAAGTGTCCTGCTTTGGATTTTTTGCCCATTTTTGTTTTTTTGAGTTCTACGAAATTTCCGATGTGCACTTCATCTTCCAAAACTGTTTCAGGGCGCAGTCTTGCGTAAGGACCCAGTGTGCAATTATTCTTGATTTCAGTCTTCTCGATGTAAGTGCCCTGTCTGATTTGAACACTTTGTCCAATGATGGAATCAGAAATAAACACTTGAGGCTCGAGCACAGAAAAGGATCCAATTTTTGTTTTTCCACGCAAAAACACATTGGGATAAATCACGCTGCCTGGACCCACAGTCACAGACTCTTCGATGTAGACAGCTTTGGGATTAATCATCAGCACACCCTCTTCCATCAGCTTTTTTGCTTTTTGGTGGTAGATGTACAGACTGGCTTTCGCAAGTTCTGATTGTTGATTCACGCCGTGAGCGACCCGGGGGCTCGCGCGAAGAGCTTGAATGGAATAGCCTTCTTCTTGAGCTAGCAAAATGAGATCGGTGAGATAATATTCACCCTTTGTGTTTTCATTTTTAATTTCAGGAAGAAGTTTTTTTAAAACTTCTGATTTTACAAGATAAAGACCTGTGTTGATTTCACGAATTTTTAAAGTGTCGCTTGAGGCATCTCGGGCTTCAACGATGGCTTTGAGTTCATTTTTTTGTCTGACAATGCGGCCCAAGTCCCCTGGCTTTTTGACGATAGCTGTCACAACGGCCACATCAGCTTTCAATTCACGAAAGCTTTGCAAAAGATTTCGAATATCTTCTGAAGTTATCAAAGGGTGATCCCCGTTCATGATGAGAACTTCACCTTCAAGGTCTTCCACTTTTGCACAAGTCACAGCGTGAGCTGTTCCCAATTGATCTTTTTGCTCGAAACATTGCACGCCTGTACTTTCAACCACTTGTCTAACAAGTGATTGTCCGTGACCCACAACAAGTCTGATCTCTGAGGCCCCTGCTACCTGCAGTCCATGAATCGCTCGAAGGACCATAGGGACACCAGCGACTGGATGCAGAACCTTTGGCAAAGGGGATTTCATACGCGTACCTTTGCCAGCTGCCAGTACCACAGCAGTCAATTTGCGTGTTCCACCTTTTGAATCTTGAGTCATCAGAGTCCTCGCTTTTCTTTCTCAAAAAAATCAGTTTGAATGAGAGGATGCAAGGAAAAACTCTAGCACCAAAAAACCAGACAATCGAGTTCTTTCCCGATTGGGTGAAATCGTCCACAGGTCGATCACTCTCACTGTTTCAAAATCTCCACAGAAGAGATCAAAAACCCTACCTTTTTGTTGGTGGAGTTCATGGCGATGAGCCTGAAGGCGTAAGGCTAGCTGAAGATTTTTTAACTTGGCTAGATCAAAACTCGGTCCCAAGCGATCACCCTTGGATGTTGATTCCTTGCCTGAACCCCGAGGGCTATCAGCTCAACCAACGAACAAACGCGAACGGTGTGGATCTAAATCGAAATTTTCCCTCCACGGATTGGGCTCTGTCTGAAAAGAAAGATCGATACTACAGCGGGCCAAGGCCTGCCAGTGAAGTTGAAGTTCAAAAGCTAGTTCAGTTGATCGAAATATCTAAGCCCAAAGCCATCATTCATTTTCACTCTTGGAAGCCCTGTGTTGTTTACACCGGTGCGCCTGGAAAGCCGATTGCTGAAGTTTTATCATTGGGTAATCAATACGAAACCCATGAAGACATCGGTTACCCAACACCGGGAAGCCTGGGGCAGTACGGATGGCTGAATCAGCTAATTCCCGTAATTTGTATCGAAGAGAAAGAACATTCTGATTTAGACTTGGTATGGCCTCACTTTCAACAGGGACTGGTTCAATTAATCAAAGGAAATAAGTAGAATGAAGTTCAAAGCTCTGGCCTTTGATTTAGATGACACATTGATTGATACCAGTGGTGGGCTTGTGCCGATGGCCAGTCTTGCTACTTTTGAAGCCATGAAAAAGCATGGCCTTGCTGGCGAGTACGGTGCCTTCGAACAATTTCGAAAAATTGGGGCACTTTCCATGAGTCACCAACTTATTTTTCGAAAACTAGCAGAGCTCATGGGTCCGCCTGATCAGATTGAAAAACTCACTCAAATCGGAATTGATACATTCTACAACCCCGATCTCCCACAGAAATTAGAGCTCCTTGAAGGAGCACTCGATAATTTGAAAACTTTGAGCAATCGATACGTCCTCTATCTTGTCACCTCGGGTGTACCTGCCACTCAAAGTAAAAAAGTCCAAATCACGGGCGTCGAGAAATATTTTAAGAAATGTTTCTTCATGGACGGAATGAAAAAAGAAAGAAAACGTCAGGCTTTCGGTGAAATCATCGAGACATTGAACATTAAACCTGCAGAACTTCTGTCCATTGGGAACAGACTTTCACAGGAAATTCGTGACGCCAAAGAACTTGGTGCGATGACTTGCTATTTTAAATTTGGTGAGCACGTCGGAGAAAGCCCAAAAGGCCCTTTGGAGGATCCAGATTACACAATCGAAACACACTCAGAATTGATCACCACATGCCGTCTTTAAATTCTCGTTTTTTATTTTTGGGGGATTGCCCCGAAGAACTGGCAGATCAATGGGGTGGACTTAATTTAAAATCTTTAAATGGTGCGAACGACCAGCTGATTCCAGAGAAAATCGATGTCATAATTTCGAACCTTCATTGTCTTCAGGAAAAGAATTTTGAATTCCACTTCCAAAACTGGAAGACTCACAATCCTCATTTGCAATTGATTGGTGTGATCGACAAGGGTCTGGCGTTTGATCAAGTTCATCAGCTGAATAAGAAATTTGATTTTCAAAAGCTGCTCGATTCCTATCAAGATCCTCAAATCGAAACGTTTCTTTTACAATCTCTGTCCCAGTCCCAAGAGCTCAATCAGGTCGAGCAGCTATCGCTGTTACAAACTGAACAAATAAAAAAGCTTGAGTCTTTGCAAGGGGACTTGGAATCACGCGTGGAAAAACGAGCTCGATTTTTAAGTGAGACAAGAAGAAAGCTTTTTATTTCCATCGAGCGAATGGAAGCTTTTCAGCGCCTCCTTGTCCAATTGCCGTCATCTCAAAAATTAAATGATCTGGAACAACTACTAAACGATAATTTATCTCGAGTGCTATCGATTCAGTGGATCCGCATATTGCAATCCCCCGATGACGAAGTGTTTTTACAAGAGCTCAAATCAAAGGTGGATTATCAAGTTCACAGACTTTACTTGTACGAAAGAAATGAAAAATCAGGCTCGATGTTTTTAATGGCTTCAGAAGCCAAAACATTCACCAAAGATGAAAATGAATTTTTACAGCAGGTTTCTGAAGCCGTATCAAGAAGGATCGAAGCTTTGAAAGCCCTTGATCAACTGACAGATATTAAAAAGCAGTGGGAAAAGACCTTTGAAGCTTTGACGGATCCCTTACTTATGATCAATCAGGATTATCAGGTCTTGCAGTCCAACCACAAATTGGATTCTCAAAACAAAAAATGCTACCAGCTTTTATTTGATCGCCAGGCTCCTTGTGAAGGCTGCACTTTGGGAAAAGTCTTTCAAATTCAGAATCAAAATCAGGTGTGGGAAGTTCGTGGGCAAAAGATTGAATCCGGTAAGGTCTATGCTCATTTTTACCGGAACGTGACGGATGAAATCGAAATGCAAAAAAGACGTCTTGAAACTTCAAGACTTGTCGAAATGGGCACCATCAGCAGCTCGCTGGCTCATGAGCTCAACAACCCTCTTGCTGGGCTTCTGACCTTTGCTCAAATGCTTCGCATGGATCTAGACGAATCAGACCCATTGAGACCTGATATTTTTGAGATCGAAAAGGCTGTGCTTAAATGCCGGGACATCATTCAAAATTTACTTCTTTACGCTCGAGATCCAAGCCTTGATCCCATTCAGAATGTGGATCTAGTTGAGCTCATGCAAAAATTTGTGAAGATCCTAGAAATCCCCAGTCGGTCAAAGGGCCTCAAAGTAAAAGCTTTGATGAGCGATAAACCCATTCTTTTTGAAATTCGCCAAACCTGGCTCATGAGTGTGTGGAAAAGTTTAGGACTTCAAGCTTTGAAGGTCGTTGAAGAATCCAGAAAAAAAGATCCCACAGTCAGAAATGAAATTATTGTTTCACTTTCTGAAAGTGTGAACGAGTTGCAATGGAATTTAGAAGTGGACACTGACATGAATCCGGGAACAGCCTTGGATCCGGTTTTGACCAGTTTTGAAAAGATTTTGGCCGAATTGGAATGTGAGCTTTCCTTTGAGCGCGTCCATGGTCGAGGGACTCGTGCAAAAATTACCTTTCGACGGGACTCCCGTCTGGCACGAAAGCC
Organism: uncultured Pseudobdellovibrionaceae bacterium; assembly: GCA_964584655.1. GTDB lineage: Bacteria > Bdellovibrionota > Bdellovibrionia > Bdellovibrionales > Bdellovibrionaceae. The sequence goes on from CAZPBD010000030.1 coordinate 29,892, forward strand.
TTGATCTGAGCGGATTTTTTGACAGTCCCGTCAAAAGTTACATATCATTAAGAGATAGAACCCACCATGGAAGGAAGGTTCATGAAGTCTCATCGAATTTTAATAGTAGAAGATGAATCAAGTCTCAGAACAGCTCTATTCAGAATCTTAGATCGCAAGGGCTATAACGTCATCACTGCCAATCGCATTGAAGAAGCCAAAGTCGTTATCCAAGGAGATACCTCTGTGGATATGGCACTGGTAGATCTCAATCTACCAGATGGTGATGGACTCGAATTTATGGATGTTTTAAAAAAGCAGCATCCGAATTGCGAAATCATTATTCTAACTGGACATGGAAGTATCGAGACCGCCATCAAAGCCACGCAAAAGGGCGCTTTCCACTTTGTTACAAAGCCTTTTAACATTGAAGAGTTGATGAGCCTGGTTGATAAAGCCATGACTCACAAAAAACTCACTCAAGAAAACCAACA
>CAZPBD010000031.1:0-19159 GCA_964584655.1 uncultured Pseudobdellovibrionaceae bacterium
TCGACATTGTTCCTCCTGAGAGTGTTTAGTTTTTTAAACTTAATATTTAATTTTTCGAACCATAACAAATACAAATAAATCAGCAGCTTGTCACCATTCCAAGGAAACAGAAAAACTGCAACCTTTTTAAGGCACCACCAGCCCACTTAAAAAGTGGAGCCCGTGATCGGAGCCGAACCGACGACCTCACCCTTACCAAGGGTGCACTCTACCACTGAGCTACACGGGCGTCTTTTACATCCTGGAATTCATGTATACCGGTTAACCTGTATACCCGAATTCCGGTTCAGTAAGAATTTGGAGCGGGAGACGGGTCTCGAACCCGCAACCCTCTGCTTGGAAGGCAGATACTCTAGCCAATTGAGCTACTCCCGCCAACAAACTCTTGCGACTACGCATCTCCATCCGGCTAAAGATGAAATGGTGGACAGGGAAGGATTCGAACCTTCGTAGACCGAAGCCAGCAGATTTACAGTCTGCCCCCTTTAGCCACTCGGGCACCTGTCCCCCGTTAAATCCAAAAATAAAATGGAGCTGGTTATGGGACTCGAACCCGCAACCTGCTGATTACAAATCAGCTGCTCTACCAATTGAGCTAAACCAGCACTACACCCAAACTCAAAAAAAATTTTAAAAAGTTAAAGATCCCAATACGTTAAAAACGTAAAAAGCTCTTGGAACTTTCAAAAACATGATCTGTGTTTTTGTAATCGGAATTAATTACGGCAAAAAGGCCTGCAGAGTCAAAACAATTTCCGAAGCAAATTTTCCTTAAGCTTTTCTCGAGCCGGATCTTTGACGACTTGTCTCTCCGAGAGCGAGCGCAGTCGCAACTGACGCATTGTAGCTGGCGTCTGCAGAAACCTGCGGAAGCCTGACGATTTCGTCACAAAGTTTTTCTGTGGTTGTGCGAAGACCCTTATCTTCAGCTCCGACCATCCAGATGACTTTTTCTGGAAACTTGAAATTATACAGAACTTCCGATGACTTATGAGATAGCCCGTAAGTCCAATAGCCCAATTGCTTCAGCTTTTCCAATGAGGACTGAAAACTAGGAACAATTTCGACGGGAACGTGCTCGACTCCACCGCAAGCCACTTTGTGAACTGTTGCTGTCAAATGAACCGAACGATCCTGTGGAATAAACAGAGCGTCAACCCCCATGAGCCAGGCTGTTCGCAAAATGGCTCCCAGATTGTGCGGGTCTTCGATTCCGTCGAGGAATAAAATGATGCTTTCTGGTTTTTCAGCTAAGGCTTCCCAATCAAGACGGGGTTTTCCCTGAACAACAAGAACAGCTCCCTGGTGAGAAGGGAATTCTTTTGTGAGGGACTCTTTTGCTTTTTGCTCCATTGGAATTTTGAGCTTTAGACATTTTGCTTCGAGCTCTCGAAGATCCTGTGAGGACTCAAAACCTTTCTGAATCCACACAGACTGAATTTTAGAGGCATTCACTTTCAAAGTTTCCATAATGGCGTGATGACCCACGACGACTCGAGAATTTTTAAAATCAATTTGGCGAGGCTCTTTAGATGAACCCGAGATAACGACTGGAGGTCTGACTCCAGTGCGAGGTGGCCTAGCCGATTGAGCTTTGTCGGGACGTCTTGAGAATCTTTGATTTTTCATATGGCTGATACTTATGTAGAAATTGGCTTTAAATGAAAAGTAAAATCATCTGACGTGATAAAAACTACCGGCCAGCTCCAGAGTCGATCCACAATCGAATGGCATCGGCTTCCTCGAAAGTAACAGGTGCTAATCCACTCGAGCGTGGAGGCATTCTTCGTCTTGCATCAGGCTGAATCACTTTGTAAAGCGGACTGTTAAGCGAGTCTCCGGGAATCACACTGGCAAAAAATTCAGTGTTGATGAGGTCTTCGTAGGTCTCCATGGGAATAAGATCCGCCGACCCACCGATTGAGTGGCAACTGATGCACTTGGGGATTAAAATATTCTGCTGGATCGAAGCAAAGGTAGGCTCAATTTTTGTGACGAGACTTCCATCAGGAGCGATCTCGATGTCTGGCAAAACCACATCATCAAAGAATCGGTAGTTGCAGCCAGAGACTGTGAGTAAGGTTAGAATGAAAATAACGGCTTTGCTTTTCACTCTTTTATAGTACCCAAGCTTCCGGATATACAAAATCGTAATTCTAGAATAGTTAGTATTCTCATGAAGAATACCAAAATTGAGAAGACTAATAACAATCAAAAATTCAAATTGGATCTGACTGACCAAGGTCCTTTCCGTAGGGAATTCCTCGGCTTTTACATAACAGCCGAAAATGGCAGCATTCTTAAGTCTTCGCAGATATTAGGACTTCAGCAAGCTGGATTGTCGAAAATGATTATGAAGCTCGAGGAAGAGTTGAATCAAAAACTCTTTACAAGGTCTCAAAAGGGAGTGCAGCTCACTGCCAATGGACAAGTCATTTTCGATTCTTTGAAAAATACTTTTTTATTTTGGCAACAGAACTACAACCAAAACAGTTTTGATCGATTGCAAATCATGAGATCACTTAAGATCGGCGCTCACCCTTCTATTTCAGCTTTGTACTTTGGAAGTTTTATGACTCCGCTATTGAATCAATATCCCGAGCTGCAAATTGAAACCCAATTCTCGACCTCTTTGGAAGTCACTCGCCTTGTTGCCGAACTGCAATTGGATTTAGGCTTTGTTGTGAACCCTGTAAAAAATGCGGACCTGATTGTTAAGACTCTTCGTGAGGATCACGTGCGAGTTTGGTCTGTTAAAAATCAAAAGAATAAGATTCTTTATTACAATCCCGAAATGTTTAAAGGCCAAAGCTTAGTCAAAAAACTAAAATCCTACCAATTGGTTTCCATTCAAGATTATGAAACCATTGTGAGTCTTGTTAATGCGGGGCAAGCCTCGGGATTGTTGCCGAGCTCTTTGGCCGAAAAGCACGGTCTTTTGCCTCAATCAGATAAGCTGATCACAGTTCAGTTAGCTTTGATCTGGCAGAAAGATCGCAATAAGGTTTCTGCTTTTCGTGAATTAAGCCAGTTGATTCTCAATTCGTTTAACAAATAGTGAAGACGTGCTATAAACCAGTTTCCAAAGGAGATCTTATGTTACAAATCTTTATCAGCGGTTTTTTTGTACTTGCAACAACTCAGGCTTTTGCAGTTCAAACAGTTTCGAATTTAGATCTGAATCGTTACCTTGGAAAATGGTACGAAGTTGCTAGCATTCCCGCTTTTTTTCAAAAAAAATGTGTGTCCGACACAACGGCTGAATACAAATCTCTCGATTTTGGCAAAATTGACGTGATCAATTCTTGCACTCAAAAGAATGGCAAGGTTCAAGTTGCAAACGGAATCGCTGTTGTTAAAAACAAAGAAACAAATGCAGAGCTTGGTGTCTCTTTTGTTCCCGTTTTAAACCACTTTGGTTTTTTTCAAGGACAGTACAAAGTTTTAAAGCTTGGGCAGAACTACGAATACTCATTGGTCGGAACAGATAGTTTAAAATTCGGTTGGATTTTATCTCGCACACCTAGCCTGAGCCCAGACACTTTGGCTGAAATTGAAGAAGAAATTCGCAGGCAGGGTTATGACTCTTGTTTGTTTATGACAAGCCTTCAAACTGGCGGGGATATTAAAGAGCGAAAAACTCTTTGTTCAGTTGTAAAACAATGAAAGAATCCTTAACGGCTGAGGCAGTTAAAAACCACATCTTGTAAAGCAGTGTCCCACTCCTGAGGACCTGCAACTTTCACCGTTGTATTAGTCATGGCCACGATTGCGATCTCTTTTTTTCGAGAGATCGCAAGAATCGCATTGAACCCATAAGTTTGACCATTATGCCAAATCAAATCATTTTTTGAATTGATGATCCACTGGGTCCCTATGGATGTCCCTTCAACTATTTGATGTTTTGGAACTTGAGAGAATTGGATGGCTTCACCCAATTGTGTGGACTTCGGTGAGAGCTGGGCACGAGTGAAAAGAATCATATCCGCAATTGTCGAGCGAATACCACCTGCGGGGTCGATTGCAGTATCGAACAAATCCCAATGAGGAGTTTGATTGAGCAGGCCATCGGAATCCAGAAGGTAGCCTTCGGGAAATCGCTTTGATAATTCGTTCGGTACCTTAAAAAAGCTTTGATTCATCCCCAGAACATTAAAGATCTTCTCATTCACTAAGTCTGAGTAAGTTCGTACATATTTTTCACTCAAGATCAGCCCGAGCAAGCTCGTTCCAATATTTGAATAGGCCCATTGTGAACCTGGCACAGAAACCAAATCCGTTTGTGCATAAAGTTTTTTGAAAATAGAGATCGACAGGCCTTTGTAGGGCCGACTTGGATCTGGGATTTGAAATTGAGGAAAGATTCCCGAGGGAAGACCTGAAGTATGAGTGGCAAGATGCTGGAACGTAATAACCGAGCCAGGTTTTTGGTATTCTGCAGGAATCGGATCTGACAACTTTAATTTTCCCTCGAGAATGGCTTGGGCCAACAGAGTTCCTGTGAATGTTTTGGTAATGGAACCAATTTCAAAGAGTTGGTCCTGGGTGGCGGAACCAAAAGTTAAAATCTGTGATTTTTCAGAACTCACAACCGCTGCTACAATTCCCTGTCGATTGGTTAACTCTTGATAGTTCGATTGGATACACGCCACAGTTTCTGAAAAATACATGGGATAAGTCCTTGAGCTGAGAAGCAATAGTGAGATCAATAAGTACTTCATAAGTTCCTTCTAACCGATTGACATAAACACTTGGCTCTTTAACCATGAAATAGATGAAGAAAAACAGAGTTTTTTTAATTTTAATCGCGTTGGGAATTTTATTCTTACTTTTTTCCTCGAAAAACAAAGTTGACCGACGAGTGAGTTCTGTGGAGACGACGTTGGAAAGCACAAAGCAATCGCCAGATAATGAGAATGTCGTTGATACTGCTCAACCCACGATTGGAGAAACAGTTCAGACTTCTGATGAAATTGAGCCATCAAGAATAGCGACCCAATTGTCATCTGCAGAAATCAAAGAGCTCAGAGCCAAGACCAAAAACTTTTTGGCTTCTCTTTACACTTCACAAATAGCGTTTCATGCGGAGTACAACCAATTTATCACCGATGTGGTTGCAATTGGACTGAACTCCGACACAATTCTTCCTTTCAAAGCTGGCTTTCTTGAGGCTTCAGATGAGCCGTTGGAAATTCCAAGCGATGCCAACATAGATTCACGCCGTGTAAGCACAGATTCAATTATTGGTGAAATGCACACATATGAAAAACAACCCATACAATATGCCCCTCATGTCCGTGAAATTGATCTCAACAAATATCGAGATCTTTGTGTTGATGGATGCACTGCTAGAAAAGACTCGTTTGAAATGTTAGTGGCGACGCCATTGGGGAATTCTGATCAAATTGATATTTGGATTGTAAATGAAGGTAAAGAATTTCTACTCGTGAAGGATGGAACAAAATTTCAAGTCGAGTGAATCATCATGTTAATTTAATGATCTCAAGTGGCAGCAGTTACAAATTCCAATGCCGATTTTTTTAAATCTTTCGAATCAATGATAGGCCGCCCCACCACTAAAGCACTGGCTTTTTTTGCAATCGCCTCTTTAGGTCCCAGAATTCTTTTCTGGTCATCAGTCGAATCTTGAGACATGCGAATACCTGGGACAACTTTGAAGAGATTATCATTTAAAAATAAATCCAATTCGTGGCCGGAGCAGACAATTCCTGATAGTCCTGATTTTTTTGTGAGGCTGACCAAATCTTGAACATGTTGAGAAATATTTTGAGATTTAAAATTTTCAGGAAAACTATTTTCATTCCAACTGGTCAACACACTGACACTTAATATTTTAAAAGGGCGAATGAGGTTGAGCTCAGCCTCAAGTTTCGCACACTCAGAGAGCGCTTCATGGCCTGACATTCCGTGAACAGTCACAAGACTGGCTCCAGAATCAAAACTGGTTTTGATCGCAGAGGTCATCGTGGAGGGAATATCAAAGTGCTTCATATCCACGAATACTGGAGCAAGCGTACTTAACTTTTCAATTAAGCTTGAGCCTACTTTCATCACAAGCCTGGGACCTACTTTGAATCCGCCGACGATACCCTTCAACTCTTGAGCAATTTCAAAAGCCCTTTCGGGTTGATCCACATCAAGAGCCACAAGGATCGGGTTCTTAAGCACGCGACACCAATTGGCTGACTTGATCCGGGCTGACTTTGCTGACTTCTTTATTTTTTCTTTTCACAAGTTCCACTTCGTTGTTATCCAGGCCTTTTTTGCCGATCACAATCCTGTAAGGCATACCTAAAAGATCTGCGTCCTTAAATTTAATTCCAGGGCGCTCGTCTCGGTCATCGATCAAAACATCCAAACCTTTGGCTTCAAGCTCTTGCTCAATTTTTTTACAAACGGCCACTGCCTTTTCGTCTTTCACATCAAGTAAACAAATATGAACATCAAAAGGAGCAATGGCTTGAGGCCAGATGATTCCATCTTGATCATGGTTTTGCTCAATACATGCTTGCACAGTACGACTGACGCCGATGCCGTAGCAACCCATCTCGAAGGGTTGAGCTCTTCCATTTGCATCTAAGAAAGTGGCCTTCATCTTTTGAGAATATTTTGTGCCTAAGTAAAAGACGTGGCCGACTTCGATCCCGCGGAAGGCTTGCAGTCGTCCGTTGGATTCAGGGCATTTGTCACCGGCTTTCGCCATTCGGATGTCCACAGCTTTAAACACTGTGAAATCTTTTTCAATGTTCACATTTTTGAGATGGAAGCCGTCAACATTGGCACCAACAACAAAGTTTTTTAAACCTTGAACGCCGGTGTCCATGTAAATGGGAATTTTCAATCCCACAGGACCGCAGGATCCAGGGCTGGCCCCGCATGTGGCTTTGACTTCATCATCTGTTAGCATAAGTGGAGAATTCGTCAAACCTAAAACATTTTTAAGTTTAATTGGGTTCACTTCGTCTGATCCCCGTAAGAGAACACAAATGGGTTTAAGATCGGTCACTTTTGGATTGGTACGATCGTTGGCACTGAAGAACATTGTCTTAACAAGTTCCTTTTCTGCCACATTTAAACTTTTTGCTAAATCCGCAATAGTTTTTAAACCTGGAGTCGCAAATTTTTCGACTTCTTTTGGTGATTCGTTCGATACGTGTGGTTCGGAATCAATGGCAGGACAAACTTCGATGTTCGCTGCATACTGAGTTGTATCGCTGACAAGAAGTGAGTCCTCGCCTGCTTCCGCTAGTAGCTGAAACTCGTGGGTTTGGCTGCCACCAATATTACCGGCGTCCGCTTGTACGATTCTGTATTTTACGCCTAAACGATCAAAAATAGCTTTATAGGCATCGTACATCAAATCGTAAGCTTTCAATGCTGAGGCCTGATCCGCATCAAAGCTGTAGGCGTCTTTCATGATGAATTCACGACCACGCATCAGACCAAAACGAGGTCTGATTTCGTCCCGGTACTTTGTTTGAACTTGATAGATATTTTTGGGTAAATCTTTGTACGATTTCACGTCATTGCGAACAAAATCCACAACGGCCTCTTCGTGAGTAGCTCCTAAGCAAAACCAATGTTCATTTCGGTTTTTAAACTTAAGTAGTCCTGCGCCCATTTCTTCCCAGCGATTGGTTTCTTCCCAAAGCTCTCGAGGATGAACCATGGGCATCAGAATTTCTGTTCCACCACGCTTATTGAGTTCTGAGCGAATAATATTCTCAAATTTTCGAATGGCTCTGAGAGCAAGGGGTCCATAGGTGTAAAGACCTGGAGCTAACTTTTTCACAAGGCCTGCACGAACCATCAATTTATGACTTGGAATTTCCGCATCACTGGGTGCTTCTTTGAGAGTGTAAATGTGACTTTGTGACCATTTCATAATTTCTCCTGTTGTCTTGTCCGTAGGCTAAGCTTTGCTTAGCCGTTCACTTCAATGCCGTAGGCTTTAATTTTTCGATGTAAGTAACTTCGTTCAAGACCTATGACTTCCGCTGTTTTAGAAATATTGCCGCCATTTTCTTGAATCTTCTTTTCTAAGTATTCTTTTTCAAACCCAGCACGGGCTTCTCTGAAGGTTTGCATTTCTGTGATTTTAGATTCTGTTCCACCACCAGACTCGACGAGCCCTGCAAATCTAAGATCATGAATATCAACAAAATCACCGGGAGTTAAAATGTAAACCCGCTCGATAAAGTTTTTAAGTTCCCTAATGTTGCCAGCCCACGAGTGGGACTTCATCAGCGCGACAGCGCCGTCAGAAAACAACTTTTTATTTTCACCAGTATCACGAGCGATGATGTCAGCAAAATGAGTGATCAAACTTGTGAGATCTTCCATTCTGTTTCTTAAAGGCTCTAGGTGAAGTCTAAAAGTGCTCAACCGATCAAAGAAATCTTGGCGAAGAGTTCCAGACTGAATTGCTTTTTCAGGAGATTCAGAAGAGGACACAATAATTCGTGCTTCAGATTTGACAACTTCTTGACCCATGAATCGTGTAAACTGTCGCTCTTGCATAAATCGCAAAAGTTTATTTTGTAAATGGACAGGCATTGAAGTGATCTCTTCAATGTACAAAGTTCCGTTTTCAACGAGCTCAAGTTTGCCTTTTCGAGAACGCTCAACTCCGGGAAGAGCTCCCTTTTCGATTCCAAAAATTTCTCCTTCGATCAAATCTTCCGGGATCATTTCACAATTGATTTCTGCAAAAGTTCGGCTGGCTCGGGGGCTCATGTAGTGAATATTTTGAGCCGCCAATTGTTTACCTGTGCCTGATTCTCCGGTGATAAAAATCCAACTTTGTGTGGGAGCTAATTTTGCAATCAACTGCTTGGTCTGCATCATCTTTTGAGAGTCACCACGAATGGCAATATTACTTCTGAGCTTATTTAAGAGTGCTGACTTTTCTGCTTGAGATTGTCTGTAGTTAATCGCATTCACGATCGTGATTGAGATTTTATCGATTGAAAGTGGTTTTTCGATAAAATCATAAGCCCCAAGCTTGGTCGCTTTGACTGCGGTTTCAATGGTGCCGTGCCCAGAGATCATCACAAATTCGATGTCAGGATAAAGCTGTCTGGCTTCGTGTAAAATTTCAAGACCATCTCGGTGGCCAGGCATCCAGATATCTAGAAAAACCACATCCGGACCAAAAGTTTTAATCAGCCCAAGACCCTCGTCACCGTTGGCGGCCGTTAAAACTTCGTATCCTTCATCTTTGAGGCTGGCAGAAAGAATATCTCGGATTGATTGCTCATCATCGATAATTAAAATTTTACTCATTCTTTAGGTCTCCATCCTTCTACAGCTAACACAGGGATCTCGATTAACATTTTTGTTCCTTGAGGCTCGTTTGGTAAAGCTCGAATGTATCCACCATGATCCTCAACGACTCGTTTTACGATAGATAATCCTAAGCCTGTTCCGCCCTCTTTTGTACTAAAATAGGGTTCAAATATTCTTTGACGATCTTGGGTGGGAATTCCCATTCCGTTATCACTGACAGTAATGCGTAGAATTTTAAGTTGAGGATCATAGGACGAAAGAATTTGAACTTCAGGCTGATTCACTTTGGAGCAAGCCGCCACCGCATTATCAACAAGGTTCGTTAAAACACGCTTCAATTGATCCGAATCAAATTTGAAAACAGGGATCTGTGCATCAAATTGAGTTGTGAACTGCACATGGCTGTGAGCGTTGGAAAATAAGTTCACCGTTTGTTGAAGAACTTCGTTGATCAGCCCTGGGATAGGTTTTGCCTGAGGCAATCTTGCAAATTGACTGAACTCGTTCACAAGGTTCTTCATGTCATCCACTTGATGGACAATCACTTGGATGCAGTCCTTGAAAGCAGGATCCACAATTTGATCTGAAAATTTACGATGAAGTCGCTCAGCTGCAAGCTTAATTGGAGTCAGTGGATTTTTAATTTCATGGGCGATCCGTCTGGCCACTTCGGTCCAAGCCACAGCTCTTTGAGCTGATACAATGGGACTTAAATCATCAAACACAAGGACCTTACCGATTTCTTCCCCTTCAGAATCTTTTAGAATTGAAAGATTCAATGAGAGAGGCAGTGATTCCCCATCCACGTTGACTGTGATTTCACGCCGAATGGTTTCCAGTCGATACTCTTGCATGCTTTTTAAAAGCTCAGCAAAGAGCCTGAAATATTCTGAAGTTAAAAGTTCCCGAACCGGACGACCAATGTACTGTTCAGGTTTTATTTTAAGAAGATCGGCTGCGTGACGATTCACTGTGGAAACAATGCCCTTTTTATCAACAGAGATCACTCCGGTCGAAATATGCCCAAGAACCACTTCCACATACTTAATTGTTTCTTGAAGCTGAGCTGTCGTTACATCCAGATTTTCTGTCATCTGGTTGAAATTTTCCACCAGATAAATAATTTCCTCGCTACCAGAAGTCACTTCCACCGGTGAATAATCACCGCCTGCTACTTTTTTCACCGCTCGACCGAGTTGAACCAGAGGAGTCGCAATTTGTTTCGCAAGGTAGAATCCGAACCAGACAGCTGCAAATAAAATCACCAAGGTCATCATCAAAAGAACAATGATGTAAATGGATTTGAGCGGAGATTCCAGAGGATTTACATCCCGAAATTCTTCGTAGGCCGATGACACGTCTGTCATTTGAGAAGTGAGGGATAAGGGAACAAAACTTGAAACAACCAAAGCTTTTTGAGGCTTTGAATTTTTAAGTGGCAAAATAACTCGCACTAAGTTTCCGTCACCGAACTGATGAATGGTCGAGGACTCAACTTTTTTCAAAATTCCCTTTTGCAAAAAATCGGTCTCTGCCAGAGGAAGATGATAAAGGCTTTCATCGGTGGTCATTGAATAAATTCGCTCACCATCAATGGAGGAATAAATTTCGATAGCATCTAAAGAGTAGCGCTTACGAAGAATCTCGAGAGTGGTTTGCAGAGCTTTTTGGTTTCTGGGATTTTGCAGATCTTTTACGATTTCATAAGCAAAGTGATAATTTCTTTTTTTCGCATTGAAATAATAAGAGTTTTGAATTTCGAGGGAACTTTTAAGAACCCCCACCATTTTGAGAGAGAACCACTTATCGAAACTTGTGTTGATGTAGAAAACTGAAATGACAAGTAACAGAAGGGTGGGAATCGTACTAAAGGCCACAAATGCAGCAATCAATTTGGATTTTAATGAACTACCAAAGATCTTTCCGCGGCGTTCGACAAATACTTTAACAACATTTCTAAAAATCAGAAACAAAAGCAACAAAAGCAAAATGATATTCAGATTTACAAGTCCGAAGAAAAAGATGCTGTGAACAAAAGGCAATTGTTGGCTGATGGAAAAAAGTCGGATCTCGAACCAAGTTAAAAAAACCACTAGAAATGATAAGAAAAAGATAAAGACGATTTCCCGCTTTCGTTTTCTTTCTTCTCTGGGTTTATCAACTTCGTCTAAATTATCAATCATTCAATTATTTTTTCACTTTTGTAGATTTTAAATCGCGCAGTAACCCCACCATTTCAAGAGCCACTTGAGCGGCCTCTTCACCTTTGTGGCCGTGTTTTCCACCCACGCGGTCCAATGCCTGCTGCTCATTTTCTGTGGTCAGGACTCCGAACCCGATGGGTTTGCCGGTCTCAAGCATGATTTGCGTCACTCCACGTTCGACAGAGTTACAAACGTAATCGTAGTGGGAAGTTTCACCGCGAATCACTGCACCTAAAGCCACAGCAGCGTCGCAACCAAGGTTTAGCATGGTTTGTATTGTTAGCGGAATCTCAACTGCTCCAGGAACTTTGATTGAAAAAATCTCGACGTCAGCTTCTTCAAGCACTTGAAGCGCACCTTCCAATAGTTTGTCTGTGATTTCTTCATTGAAGCGGCTGGTAACAACAACAATTTTAATTTTTGATTTCTTAGATGCAGATTTCTTCTTTTGAGCTTTCACTTATTGGATCCTTTTTTAATGACTGCTTTCTATGCTGAACTAAATCTTCGATTTTTCCAATTTTCAATTCATACTTGGCAGCATATTTAATCAAATCTGAAAGTCTGGCCATGGAGCCATCCTCGTTCATGACTTCACAAATCACGGCAGCAGGTTGAAGACCCGCTAATTTCATCAGGTCAACACTGGCTTCTGTATGACCCATTCTTTCAAGCACACCGTTCGCTTTGGCTTTCAACGGAAAAATATGACCGGGGCTGCGGATCGAGGCTGCTGTTGAATTTTTATCAGATGCCACTTTGATGGTATGAGCTCGGTCAGCTGTGGAGATCCCTGTGGAAATTCCGTCTGCTGCTTCGATGCTAACCGTAAAAGCTGTCTTGTGAGGAGATCCGTTTTTATAATCTGTCACCATCAAAGGTAGTTCAAGACGATCGACGATTTCTGGAGCCAGTGCCAGACAAATCAAGCCGCGAGCATGATGAGCTAAAAAATTGATTTTTTCTGAAGTCACAAAATCAGCTGCGAAGACAAGATCACCCTCATTTTCCCGATCTTCATCGTCGACCAAGATAATCATTTTTCCAATTTTAAGATCTTCAATCAAATTTTCGACAGAGCTAAATTTCATAGGACCTGCTTTGCAAGTAGGCTTTGGCTAAGTAATCAGTTTCTAAATTTAAAAATTCACCCACTTGGTAGTGGCTTAAGTTTGTTCGACGAACAGTTTCAGGAATAAGACAGAAGCTAACAATGGTGCCTTGTACGTCGTTGACGGTGAGGCTGACGCCATGAAGGCAAAGGCTTCCTTTTTTCCAAACATATCTGAGAAGCTCTGGTGGAACAGAAATATCTAAGAACCAAGAGTCTCCGTAAGCTTCATTTTTCATAATTTGGCCGATGGCTTCCACATGGCCTGTAACCAAATGGCCATGAACTCGGTCCCCGAATTTCAGTGATCGCTCAAGATTCCAAACTTGGTTGAGAAGTTGGTCCGGGTTAATTTTTAAAGTCTTCAAAGTTTCATGGGCTAAAACAAAACTGAGCTGGTTTTGATCAAATTGATCTAAAGTGAGGCAGACTCCATTGCAGGCGATACTGTCGCCCACTTTTAAATCGAGAAAGTCTTCAGGTCGTCGAACCTGAACGACGACGGCTTGATTTTTTGGAATGACTTTTATGACTTTTGTAGAGGACTCAACGATTCCTGAAAACATGTGATGCTTTTAGCTTTCACCTCTGGAAAATGCAATGCATCGCACGATGTCATTTGTTTGTCTTTGGGCAGTTTACCTTTTCAACAAAGTCTCGAAGCTCATTGATGTGTTCAGCTCGAATAAGCGTCTTTTTAGCCTCGATGTTGGCATCCGTGAACTGAGGAGCTATTGGAGAGACGATTCCTTTGAGCTCCTGCTCCTTCATGGAAAGCTCGGTGACAGCCTGTCTGAGTTGATCTAAATGCACCTTTTTTATGGTTGAAAATCGGGGTGCTAAAAAAGCGTCCTCCCAGCCAGAAAAATTAAGGCCACAATCAAACCTTTTGGAATCAATCAGGGCTCGAAGCTCTGTAATATGGACCGCTTTAATTTGAGTTTGACGAGGAACAATTTTGGAATCCGTCCAATTCGGTTTTTCTTCTGCAAAAGTGTTCAAACTTAAAAACACGAAAAGGAAAAAAACTTGAGTCATTCTTACTCTCTTCATTGATAGGTGATCTGGCATGGTGGGCTGGCCGTTGGACTATAGACTCCACCCATTTGTGCACAAAAAATAACATGATTAAGAGGAGGTGCGGTCGTATTCACAGCCGAGCACGAGAGCAAACTCCGCGAAGTGGCTGGGTCACTTAAATTGACTGTAAAGTAGAAAGGAATTTTGGCATCCTTCAGAGCTCGAATCATTCGTGTTGAATCAAATTTTACATTCACATAACCCGTGTAAACGCCCGAACCTTGCACAGCCTCTTGAATTTCAACAAACGAAATTTCAGTGGGATAAAGACTTGATTCATACTTCTCGTTCACTCGAACTAACGGAGCTCCGACGACAGCACAAGCGGCAGAGTATGAAGATCCGATTTCACTTAAAGCCGGAGTCCATACTCGGGTCGTCGAATTGAATTTCGAATTTGCAAAAACGCAGCTACAAAAACTTGAATTAGCAAAAAGGTTGGTCAGGCTGGATTCAAGCTGCCGGAGATACATTTTCTCTCCCATACTTTTGATCTCTCGGCCTTGATTGGTCATCATCGTCATCATGATCATAGTCCCGATGCCCATGATTCCGATTGAAACCATGACTTCCACAAGACTGAAACCTTTCGCTTTCATGGCTCGCATAAATTATCTCTTCACAGGCGCTGGCTGAAGGTTTGCGGGTCTAAACTCCCAATGAAAAAGGGGCTTTCTTCCATCGATGTAGATTTGTCGATCTTGCTGCCTGATACTTTCGAGATGTTTTAATCCGTTTGAAAAGGTCATCAGTAATCCTTGATTGGCAGCCTTAAAAGCTTTGTCTTTTTCTACGAGCTTGGCCTCGAGTCGGCTGGCCACATTGTCCAAAGTAAAAATAGTGTTGAGCACTTTGGTATTCATGTTTTTTGGGAGTTGGTTTTTAACAAATTTGAAATCCAACTGTCGACTGATCCACGCAATTGTCGAGCGAAAAACTGAGGGTGGGATCGGTGCAAATACGTATCCTGCATCCATCCACGTCAGCAGACTTGTCAACGCCATGTCTTTCATCCGAAGACCCTTGAGCTTTTTCAAGTTTCGAAATTCTGCAACCATCTGAAAACGATGATCCAGCTCCATGTCACCCGGAGCAAAAATCTGGGAGCCTTCGATTCCTAATCTTTTTACTAGATCCAGTTTGGGATTAATCTGGCTTTGGAAAGTCGGAATCTGAATGCCGACTTCATTAAATCCGTAATATCCCACTTCTGTGCAAAAGACTTCATTTGCTTTTGATAAAATCATTTTGAAGTCATAGGGTACAGAATAGTTCACATCACTTTCGGGAAATCTCCTTCGATCAGCTTGATGAGCTTTCTTTCTAAAGTTTTCAAGATACTCATGGGATTTTTTTGCAGCTTGATGAGCAACTGCTGCATCTGGAAACCTGAATAGAAGATTTCGAGCATTGCCGTCTTTCGCGTAATCAGCAAAGGACCTGACTGTGGATCCGATTTCAATATGAGCTTCAAGAACTAATACGTCTTTACTTTTTAGTGCCTCTTGAATTGTGATCTCTTTTTGTGACCCTGAAGGAAAGTAGATCATAGCTAAATGTGAAAATTGAGAATCAATTTCAACAATTCTGGCAATGGCTGCACTGGAATAGGCATTACCCCGAGAAATAATCAAATCACCGGATTTCAAAGTCACTTGCTTAAAAAGAGGATTGATCACTGTCCAAGGAGACTCTGGATTTTCGAATGGAATTGGGATTTCTGGTTTTTGTCCCTCGGGCAAATCGAAATCCTGCGGCTGACTTCCTAAATACTCAGCCAGATAGTCTTCAATATAACGAGCTAATCTAAAAGCATTTCGAGCGTTATCGACACATCGGAGTAAGGCTTTATCTTGAGTATAGGCCGTTGGATTTTGCTGCAGAGTCTGCTTTGTAAAATCCTGCAATTTCTTGTGCAGCTTCACTCGGATGAGCCAAAGCTGTTGATAGACTTTCATCCAATCACTTTTAATCTGATCTTGATGAAATCTTTTTGGATCTAAATCAAGAGCAGTCAAATAGATATTTGAGAGGTAAGCAGGACAACTATTGATTGAAAACGTTTGCTCGGAATCTAAATCAACTAAAATCCGATCCGTTTCTTTCAGCAAATCAAGATTCGATGAGTTAACTCCATTCGGTTTTCGAAGGTCAGTTGACTGTGTTTTTTGAGTCGAAGGGGTGCAACTGATCAATAAAGCCGTTAAAAGTAAAACCAATATTTGATACATCAATATCTCCAAAATAAAAAAGGCTACATTTAAATGTAGCCTTTTTTTCTTGGATTTGACGAGTCCTAAAGTTTGTTACTTAGGAGCTGCTATGTCTTCAACTCGCTGAAGAAGTTGAACTCTCCATCCAGGCAAAATCTTTCGGTTATCAAACCGTTGAGTTATCGCAACAGTACTAAAGTTGCGGTCGAGATAAACAATCTTACCTACGGCGATTGGATTCGGATTGATGCGGTTGTAGCCATTGAATTCTGATTCACAGGGCTTACCCTTCCACAACGTGACATCTTGAAAGAACTCAACTGTGTCGCCTTCTTTTAAGTTCACATCCGCACCACCCTTGATCACGTAACCAAGATCACCAATCGGATTGTTTTCGTTTCCGAAGGGTTTCAGATCTAAGATCTTTGTTGTCCACTTCACTTTGTTCATTTCATCTTTAATCTGATCAACAGCATTCACCAAAGCACGCTCTGTAACTTTTGATAGCGGTGTATTTTTATACCAGCTGTAGCCAAGCCCGATTTGGTTCACGGAGATATCGATCTTACCGTCAGTCTCTTTGCTGCTTTCACGAACAAGAGGGGCCCCGATGAGCTTAGGCTTTCCCGTGTTGAGATCCTTTGCGATATCAAGTCCTCGCATTTGAATGGCAAGTTCTCTGACCTTAACAGTAAACTTAGCTCCCAGACCAAGACCTGGATAGATTACGCCAGTTGTATCATTGAAACCGATGTCGATATTATTTCCCGAAGACATCTCGTATGACAAAACATTACCTTCAACTTTGACGTCAGGAAGATTGATCAGGCATCGAGCTTCCTCTGAATAGAACAGGTCTGAACCAGCAGCCATCGTTCCAAACATTTTCTGGTACATGCCCTCGGCACCTGAAAGAACAGGACCTTGGCTGCTCATGGCTATACCTGGACCGTTGTAACTAGAAGTAAAACCCTTCGAATTAAAAAGGACACCATAAAGCTGCTCACTGGCGACATAACCAAAATCAAACTTTCCTGCCTCACCGAAGAGAACGGCTGGAGACCTAACAGCTCCCGCATCTGCGTACCATTTTAAAAGTCTTTTTTCTTCCACGACCGGTTGTTGCTCACAACCTTCGTTTCCCATAAGACTCAAACCCAACATCATAACACCTAGACACTTTGTGATTTTATTTTTCATCTTCCACCTCACGACTCGACTATCGACCGACCATGGACCAAAGTTTATAGTGGGCTTGCCGAATGTACAAAAATTCAGCAACTACTTGATCTGAGTGAAGTTTTTGAAACTATGATTCATTCTGAGGCGAGGTAAACACTTGATTGTTTTAGGAAATAATATTTTTGCATCGAAAAATAATTTTTCAGTTGAAAAAGGATTGATCAGAAAACAAAACAATGTGACCTAAGTCCTGTCGAAAATACTGACAAAAAATAGAGAGTCTCAAATGATTCGTTCAAATATAAGAATTACTGGATTTTAAAAATGAGCCCAGATCCCTGTTTATCGACCTGTATGACTGATCCCGGTTTAATCTGTGACGCAATAATCTGATTGGCCACAGGGTTCAGCACCTCGACTTGAATCAAGCGCTTCAGTGGTCTTGCTCCGTAGATAGGATCAAAACCACGGACTGCGAGATAGTCGATGGCAGAGTCTGAAAAGTTCACAGAAATCTTTTTACTCTGAAGTCTTTCCTGAACGACCTTCAGCTGAACTTTGACGATGTCATGAATTTGAGCTTCACCCAACGGTTTGTACATCACCACTTCATCAATACGGTTCAGAAATTCTGGACGAAATGAGTTTTTTAAAGTTTCCATAACTTTGGCTTCTTTTGCCGCCTCGCTCAAGTCCCTATCAATTAGAAATTGAGAGCCCATGTTCGAAGTCATAATCACCACTGTGTTTTTAAAATCCACAGTGCGACCTTGTCCATCGGTCAGCCTTCCATCATCTAAAACCTGCAGCAAAATATTGAAAACTTCAGGGTGAGCTTTCTCGACTTCATCCAACAAAACAACACTGTAGGGCTTTCTTCGAACGGCCTCAGTCAGTTGTCCACCCTCGTCGTAACCCACGTATCCCGGAGGAGCTCCCACCAGCCTCGAGACTGCATGCTTTTCCATGTATTCACTCATGTCGATTCGAATGATGGATTGCTCATCATCAAATAAAAACTCGGCTAAGGCTTTTACAGTTTCCGTTTTACCGACACCTGTAGGACCTAAAAATAAAAAACTTCCAATGGGTTTGTTGGGATCAGATATTTCTGCACGGGACCTGCGAACAGCATCAGCCACAAGTTTGAGGGCATGATCTTGACCCACCACTCGAGAGGACATCAGCTTTTCCATATCCAACAGTTTCGTGGTTTCGCTGGCCAACATTTTTGAGACAGGTATACCAGTCCATTTAGCAACCACCTCTGCGACTTCTTCAGGACCCACTTCTTCTTTTAAAAGCTTGGATTCTGATTTTTCATTTTTCTCTTGAGCTGGCTTTGATTCTAAAGTTTCAATTAATTTTTCGGTCTCGGGAATCTTTCCATATTTCAGCTCAGCTGCTTTTCCCAAATCACCTGTTCGCTCGGCCTTTTCCATCTCTAAACGCAATTGATCCAATTGAGTCTTGAGATTTTTACCGCGCTCCAGGCCGCCCTTTTCAAACTCCCATTGTTCACGAAGTTGCTGATTCTGCGAGCTTAAATCTTTAATTTGATTTTCCAAAAGAGTGATTCGCTCTCGAGAGGCGGTGTCCTTTTCTTTTTTCAAGGATTCATTTTCAACCCGCAATTGCATCAGACGTCTTTCGATTTCATCGATGGCTTCGGGTCTGGATTTGGATTCGATGGAAAGTCTTGAGGCTGCTTCATCAATCAAATCGATGGCTTTATCCGGGAGAAATCTGGAAGTAATGTAACGATGAGATAACTTCACTGCTGCAATCAAAGCAGAATCCATGATTCTGATGCCGTGATGGACTTCGTACTTTTCTTTGAGGCCACGCAAAATTGTGAGGGCCTCGTCTGGAGAAGGCTCATCCACAAGGACAGTTTGAAATCGGCGCTCAAGTGCAGAGTCTTTTTCGATGTACTTTCGATATTCATCTAAAGTGGTGGCACCAATACAACGAAGCTCTCCCCGGGCCAGCGCAGGTTTTAAAAGTTGACCAGCATCCATGGCTCCATCACCTTTGCCTGCACCTACGAGTGTGTGAAT
>CAZPBD010000031.1:19259-30017 GCA_964584655.1 uncultured Pseudobdellovibrionaceae bacterium
TACTTTTTTAAAACTTCAAATTTACTTTCAGGGTCTTCATCGGTGATTTTTTTACCCTGCCTGATTTCTTGAATGGCCTTTTCAACGGCAGATATTTTAATTCCATTCTTTATAAATAAATTTTTTAATTCTGAATCATCTAGCTTTAAAGCCGCTAGAAAAAAATGTTCTGTGGAGATAAACGAATCCCCGAAAGCCCGAGTTTCAACTTCACTGAGCGAAAAGAGTTTTTCCAATCGAGAGCTGGCTGCCACTTTCGAGGCCCCTGTAACCTTGGGAAATTTTTGAATTCTTTCTTTCAATGCTTTTAATACCACCACAGGGATTTGGCCGACTTTTTCGATGATTCGTGGAACAAGGCCTTCTTGTTGTTTAATGAGCTCGACCAGTAGATGTTCGGGTTCGACTTGAGGATGTCCTTCAGTTTCTGCAAAACGTGCTGCATTTTGCATCGCCTCTTGGGATTTTCTTGTCATTTTTTCGATCTCATGGCTCATATGGACCTCGTTTGATTGCTGCTATAAACATGGGATTCCTTAAATGAAAGTCAAGACCGCCAAAACACCAAAACGTCAGCGCCCCAGCATCAAACAGGATAAAATCCATCCCACTCAATTTAACAAATATAGACTGCCTTGGGCCTGCGAGGATTGCACTCATTTTGATCTGACAAATCTAAGCTGCACGCTTGGCTACAACACCGTTCATCACCGAAAAGAACAGCAGATGAAGCAGTACGAGCTTTCTGGATCCATGGCCCTGTGCCGCTTTCAAGAGATCGACTAATTCCCTCGACCTCCGTCCAAAATGTCAAAATTAAGTTAGGACTTCAGTCCAATTGTAGCTAGAAAAACGCATTTCTCGCCATGAGTCCTGTCAAGAACACACCACGATACGTCGAAGTCTATCTCGTGAAGATAATCACAAATTAATTTGGATCCAGGAGGATCCAGAGAATCAAGGTCAGATTCTCTTCCCCAAAGCCGAAAGGAGGGCCTTCAAGGATGAGTTAAAAATCGATGCAAGTTTGAGCCAAGTAGCGGCTCAAAAAACGGTTTTGAATAGAGGCCAAAAATTAACAGGCTCGGATGCCGCTCTCGGAAACCAAAGTGTGGACGGGATTACAACACGGAAGGATTTTTTTATGAAGTTAACAAATTAAATAAACGGTTTTTACCGAAAGGAATTTTAAAATGGGAATGCGTGTAACAACAAATATATCGGCTCTTAATGCTCAACGTAACTTAATGGGCAGCCAAAGAGTGATGGCAAAATCAATGGCTCAGTTGGCTTCTGGTAGCAGAATCAATATTTCTGCTGACGATGCAGCAGGTCTCGCGATCTCTGAGAATTTAAAGTCTCAGATCCGATCATCTGCTCAAGCTCAACGAAATGCGAACGATGGTATCTCAATGGTTCAAACAGCTGAGGGTGGTCTTTCTGAAATCAGTAACATCATCACTCGTCTACGTGAGTTAGGAATCCAAGCGGCTTCTGACACTGTAGGAGAGACTGAGCGTGGATTCTTGGATAAAGAGGTTCAGCAATTGAAGAACGAAGTTCAACGTATCGCCTCTGTAACAACATGGGGTACGACTAAACTTCTTGATGGATCTTCACCTGATTTTGACTTTCAAGTTGGTATTTTCAATAACGACTTCGAAGACAGAATTACTTTTGCTTCAAGTGAAAACGTAGCGACTCTTGATTCATTGGGTATGGATGGTCTGGACTACACTTCGAAAGAAGGAGCTCAAACAGCTCTTGAAGTGTTAGACGTAGCACAAACAAGCGTGAACGGAACTCGTTCTAACTTGGGAGCTCTACAAAACAGACTCACTTCAACTGTTGATAACTTGGGTGTGTCTCAAGAAAACTTGTCAGCTGCAAATTCACGAATCCGTGACACTGACGTAGCACAAGCTTCTTCTGAGATGGTACGAAACAACATCCTCTTGCAAGCCGGTACTTCGACTTTGGCGCAGGCCAATCAGTCCAACCAATTAGCTCTTAAGCTGATCGGTTAATATTCAGACAAATCTAAAGTGGGTTGAGTTTCGCCTCGACCCACTTTCTATTTTCAAAAGGAAGTAAAAACATGGAACTCAAATTCAAATCTTTTTTTATTTATCTTTTGTTAGTGGGCTGCTCAAACACCGTGACCTCAGGATCCAACGATCCAGGCAACAACGGCAACCAAGTTCCCGTCAATTTTGACATCCAAGCTTCGGTGGTTTCAGGACCTTTCGAAGGACGAACCGTCCTCAACAATGTACGAAATTCCTACCTAGAAGTTCAAATTCCTATCGGAATGAACTCCTTTGTTCCCGTCGGAACCTTTCAATCCTCTTCCCTGAATATTTCTGGGCAAGTGACTGCCGACATAGATACCTTTAAAACCATAAGATTAAGCATTCCCTACTCTTACATTTTGCGCGGCGTTAATTCCCCCGCAAGAACAGAACTTCCCAATGGAGAATCTCTGATTCCTTACTTTCAAAATGTGGCCAGCGTTCCAGCTACGACCTTCAACCTCGACCCGCAAGGTCAAGTCTCAGTCCACCTTTACTCAAGTCCTCCTAATTTTGGTGTCTTTCTTCAGACTCCTTTTGAGCTTTCAAGCTCACGACCCTATCAAGTGAACTTAGGAAATTCCTTCACTCAAATTGGAAGCGTGTCGACCCATGCACATTTGAATAATCTAAATGGCGGCTTGTTTCTTTTCATTTCCTTGCCTCAATAGAAATTTATCATTACGCTTTTGATCCATAGGACTAACCATTATCCCCTATCAAGGAGTTCCCGTGGCTAAAAAGAAAAAACCAGTAAAAAAAGCGACAAAGAAAGCAACTAAGAAAGTGGCTAAAAAAGCAGCTAAAAAATCACCAGCGAAAAAGGCGACAAAAAAAGCGGCTAAAAAAGTAACTAAAAAAGCAGCTCCAAAAAAGAAGGCCGCCGCTAAAAAAACAGTGAAAGCTGTTGCTAAGCCTAAAGCTGCGAAGCCAAAAAAAGAGAAAAAAGTAAAAGCAGCTTCTCCCATTTTAGCTGATATCGCGAACGAATTTGATGATGAGTCTGAAATGGATTCAATGACAGGTCTCGATGACGACATGACTCCAGAAGAAGACGAAGAGTGGAGCGATTCAGAGAAATCTGATGATGACGCTTTTGAAGATCTCGAAGATGAAGACGCAGTGGAAATCGGAGATCCTAAAGCTAAGACTGACGAAGATGATGATGAGGACGATGGAGAAGAAGGTTACTTCTAATCCACCGGTAAATTTTCAGAATTTGATGATGAGTCTGCTTGAGCTTTCTGATCATTGATGACTTCTGGTTTAGCACTTTCTTGAACACGAATTTCAACAGGGGTGGGGACAACAGTTCTCACCCTTTTTTCATCCACGACAACGCTTGGCTGAGTGGGCTGAGTGACCACAGGTAACTCTTGGTAAATAACAGTCGGATTTTGCTCGATGCTTTGATCGGGACGTTCAGTTCTAGGTAAAGGCTTGGGCGCAGATATCTGACGTCGACCAGGGATCAAACGATCTAAAATTCGATCATGACAGGCCTGAGCCGTTTTCTCGACGCCGAGGCCACGGGGCGCTTCTTGAATCACACATTTTACAAAGTTTGGAATTTCTTTGCTGTAGCTTTGATTTGCGAAATCACAATACTGAATCGCATGTTCAGAATGCCAATTGGCTCGTTTAGCTAAATTCACAATACAGGAAACCATTCCAGGCTTATCGTAACTCCAGCGACAGATTTGATGGGCACGATCAGAACGCATGCGCGCACTGGCCTGAAGCTCACCTTCGCAGGATTGAAAAGAGATATAGCGAGTATCACGAATCGGATGCTCGGAATGAGTGGATCTACGATCGCAATCATGACTTGAAGTCACCACATCCTGTGATGACGTATTCTTTTTATTCTCCATACATTTCATAAACTTTGGAGATGAATTTTCTTTGCAGATACTTTGTGCTTCGTAAGGAAGTGCACTGAACCAAACTTGAAGATTGTTCGCACAAACATCAACAGAAGACTGAGCCATCAAGATTCTTGCAAATCCGAATGTTATAAAAAATAAAAATGATTTTTTCACAGTCTTCTCCTGATTTAATTAATTACTTCACTGGACGAGTATGAACTGCGTACTTATCAAACTCACCGTACTCATGGAGCTTGTTGTACAAAGTTTTAATCGTGATCCCAAGATTTGTGGCCGCTTGAGTTTTGTTACCACCGTAAAAGTCCAAAGCTTTTAAGATGTACTTTTTCTCGAGCTCATACAAAGGCAATGAGGGATCATAATCGATGAACTTGTCATTTTTTTCAGGTGTACGAATATGATCAGGAAGATCTAACAACATGATCTCGTGACCTTCAGACAAAATTTGCAATCTCTCGCAAACATTCTGAAGCTCTCGAATGTTTCCAGGCCATTCGTACTTCATGATCACTTGCAAAGCTTCATCAGAAATGCGCTTTCCACGATTCAAATAAGAATGTTGAGGTTGATTCAAGAAGTGAGTGATCAAAGAAGGGATGTCTTCTTTACGTCTGCGAAGTGGTGGAGTTGTGACCACAATCGTATTGATTCGGTAGTAAAGATCTTCTCTGAAATTTCCTTTAGAAACTTCCTGCTCTAAATCTCTGTTAGTTGCAGAAATCAAACGGATGTCCACTTTGATGGGATCTTTTCCACCCACGCGATAGATTTCACCCTCTTGGATGAATCTTAATAGCTTGGCCTGAATCCCTTGAGAAAGCTCACCGATTTCATCTAAGAACAAAGTTCCACCGTTTGCCATCTCAGCAAGACCGGTTTTACGATTGTAGGCGCCAGTGAAGGATCCTTTTTCGTGACCAAAGAGTTCACTTTCTAAAAGTGTTTCTCTGAGAGCACCGCAGTTGATTGCGATGAAAGGCTTGTTCTTACGATTTGATTTTTCATGAACGGAGCGAGCAATCAGCTCTTTACCAGTTCCTGACTCACCCATCACAAGGACGTTGGCTTGAGATGGAGCCACTCTTTCGATCATCTTCATCAACTGTGTCATCACATCAGATTGATAGATAATCGCGCGAGTCTCGGTCTTAACGACCTGATTCGCAGCTCCCCATTGAAGAGGTTGCCCACTATTTTGAGGAGTGGGTAGAATTGTAGTCGAGGAATTGGAATTCTCGTTCATACGTGCCGCCTTTCGAATTAATATTCGAGTGAGAAGTATTGTAAACACGGCAATGGATCCAAGTGAGGTGCAGTAACGAGCCGATTTCTCACTTTGATACACCGCGTTTACGCATTGCAATATAACCGGTGGCTTGAAACTTTTGCAAGTTTATATTTCATGACCGTGAAAAAAAGTAAGGGATGACAAAATGTGGAAGTGGTCACAAAAGCTATCTAAATACTTAGAATATATGGCTAATGTTGAATCTGCGTCCACCCACACCCTACGGGCCTACACCTCGGATTTGAAAATCATCCCTCAAATATTAAGTGAGGATTGCTCAGAAAGTCAGATCATCACTCACCTGAGAAAAGCCCAGACCAGTTGGCAGAAATTGAGCCCCGCCACCCGAAATCGCAAGGCCGCAAGTCTTAAAAGTTTCCTCAATTGGATGTTTCAAAAGTCCTTTTTGAGCACAGATTTATCCTTACGAATTCAAACCCCTCGAGTGCCGCAAAAGATTCCCCACTTTTTATCTCCCGATGAAGTTTTAAGTGTCTTAAAATCCTACTCAAAAAAGCTCAGTCCTCGAGAGGCCCAAGATCAGGTTTTATTTTTTCTGCTTTATGGAGTCGGCTTGCGAGTCAGCGAAGCCTGTCAGATGAAATGGTCAGATGTGGATTTCAAAAAAAGTCAGTTGTTAACTCAACGAAAAGGCGGAAAACAACAATGGGTTCCGGCTCCACAAATTGTCGTGAATTTATTAAAGCAATATTCACAGTATCAAACCAATGAATTTGTTTTTGGGGCCAAAGCTATGAACACTCGTACCGCCTATGAGATCATCAAACTTCGTGGGCAAAAAGCAGGGCTTTTAAATCCCCTACATCCCCATGCTCTTCGGCATAGCTATGCGACGCACTTACTGACCAGTGGTGCGGATCTTCGAGCTCTTCAAGAGCTCTTAGGACATCAATCCTTGGGCACCACTCAAAAGTACACCCATCTGTCCACCCATGAGCTTGCTCGTATGATTCAGAAATTTCATCCGCTGGAAAAAAAATCCAGTTAATTGGCTGAAGCTGTCTCGATGTAAACTTGGACCACTTTTTCTAAGTAGCCCATTCTGTCTTGGGCCACAGTCGCAAGTTCTGCAGATTCTGATTTTTCACCGATATTGATGATCAAAAAAGGTTTCATCCAATCTTCAACTTCCAAAACGCCCTGTTGGCGCATCAGTTTTAAATAAAATTGAACTTTTAAGACCGAAAATATTTTTGCATTTTCCAATGTTCGTAAGAGATGCCCCAACAAATTGTACAACGAAGCCGAATCCTGATCTCCTTCGAGAGAAATCTTAGAAACACAATCTAAAGCCGTCAGAGCAAAATTCAATTTGTCATAATCAAGCCTGAGACCCTCGAAGCCTTGAATCAGTTGGGCCTCTTTCAAGGTTTGCATGTCTGATTTTAAATTTGTCGAGTAAGTGAATTTCACATGGTGAGTGGGCTCTAAAATCCCCCCGCCGAATCTTTTTTTTGATTTCAGTGCGCCCCTAGCGAGAAAAGATTTTTTCTCACCCTCGTTCGATAATGCGTGAATAATCAAATCCGCTTCGCCGAACTTAATTTTTCGCAAAATAATAAAGGTGCCCTCTAGCTCCGTGGCCATTGGGAATCATCTTTGATCGAACTTAATGTGGAATTAAAAATCGGAATGAATTGTGAGTTCTCAAGAAGGCTTGCTTCAATGACGATCAGACCCCGAAGTTTTTCGGGGCTTGGACTTGGGGTCCACCAAGATTTCATCAACTTAATGGAGTCCGTAAAACAAGAATGGGTGGTCATAATCTGAGTAGGAATGGCCTGACCTTTTAAGTTTTCTAGCAGTCTTGTGCGTAACAAATCCCCGGTCACATTAGAAAAGCTCAGAATGGCGCGGTCCCATCGCCGGGAATCATGAGGGCCAAACCAAACAGAGTCCGGAAACAGATTTTCGAACTCTTGAACAAGTCTTGAATTTTCAGACAACATCTTTCGATTCTCAAAACTTTGAGCTTTCCAGGGGTAGAACGGAATGGCCTTTTCTGGCGCCCGAAACCGAGAGCCACAGATCACCACAGCCATGGAATCAAAGCCCGAAGGACCGATCCAGATGGTATAGGGGCTTAAACTTTGAGTTTCGGGGGGCAGTTGAAAGTGGCTGAGGCGAATAAAGAAGATCTTTTTTAAGTTCAGGGCCTCTTCGAAAGCCTGAAGGTTCAGTTTTTTACCGGTCACTGCGTGGTCTTCAAAGCCCAGCACGAAAAGCGTGTCCTTAGGTAAAGCTTCGACCCAGTCATTGGCTTGATGCGAGTGTTGCTCAAATACCAAATGATCCACGGATTGAATTTGTAAACCTTCCCGCAGAAAGCCAGCCAAAGTCGAATCAAAGACCGGGGTCACCCCTTTGATCCACGTGAATGCCCGCTTGTGAGCTAAAAACGTGGCAATTTGAGTCGTGACCTCGTCAACGGCGCAGTAAAGGTTGGGGTAGCAGCGCACGGGATTTTCCACAGGCAGTTGCAAAATCTTGTGCATCTGTAAGTTGATCTGATCCCAAATTTCCGGTGATTGCAGTGGCATGAGCATATTCAAAATCTTAGCGGGTCCTCTGTCGACACACATGGCACGGATCGCCAATTGCAATCACCTGCGTTCAGTTGAATTGTTTTCAGCGAAAAATCTGACAACTTGAACATTTTTAAATAAATGAATAAGTAAGGCAGACCAAATAAACCCCTACTGACTCGAGAGCACTTATGAAATCCATCCTTCTTGTTTCCCTTCTCACTTTGTCCAAGTTTTCCCAAGCTTTAACCACAGAGCCTCTGGATGACTTGATGTCACCCACTGAAATCTGGAACGAACTTCAACAACAAGAAATGGATTCAAACCCCGCCCTCGCAATCGAACCCATGGGATTTTTTGATTTCCTACGTCCCCGCCCACCCGAGCCACCACAAAAAGAGTGGAATGCGGTTTTGCCTGAAGAATCCCTTCAACAATACGGAATGGACTGGATCAACGCGTACGAACTCGTGCTTGTGATCAACAAATCCAACATCGGCCCCACAGCTCAAACAGCCACGGCTTACTGGCAAGGTCAAAAGTTCGGAGTCTTCAAAGTTTCCACTGGCCGAGAAACAAACGAAGTCAGCAAAAACGGACGCAAGTATTTCTCCAACACGCCAACAGGTTGGTTCCACCCCGCATGGCTTTCAAAAAATCACGTCTCTAAAACTTGGGAAGCCCCCATGCCATTTTCAGTTTTCTTCAACGAAGGTATTGCCACTCACGCAGCACTTCCCAATTACTACAACAAGCTGGGAAGCCGCGCTTCTGGCGGTTGTGTCAGACTTCATCCTTCACAAGCTGAGTGGATCTTCACACACGTTCAAAAAGCCGGAAAAGGTCTTGTGCCTGAATTCACAAAAACCGGAAAGCCCGTTTTGGACAGCGCTGGGAATCAAAAATTTTCTCAAAACTATCGCAGTTTGTTTATTGTTGTGAATCGGGTGGATTAGTTAGTTGTCGATGGATTTGTGACTTGTTGCCAAGTTACGTCCATCGCCCTCTTCGCCCCTGCCCATCTTCATTCAATTGAACCCCATCAAAACAAATTCTCATTCTGAGACACTCCCAAAAGCCCAATTTTTGCAGTGATATCTATCATGAGAATTGTTTTAATCGTTCTGACGTTGTTTGCTTTTAAAGCCCATGCCCAAGATCAAGCCATCGCGACTGAATTTTTTCGCAAATGGTCTGGTGATGTTTGCGCACAAAATGAAACCTACATGGCAGAAGAAATTGATCGAATCAGAAAAAAGAAAACTTTATCTTCTCACCTTCTTCAGTATCTTCCTTTTCCCCAAACTGTCGTTAAACGAAGTTGTGTTCAATCAGCTCTCAAGCAGGTCACTGCCGGCCGGGAACTTGAGCAAACACAAATTGATCGTGGTTTAAGAAAAAAAGAGTCGGAAAATAACTTCATTCGCTGTGAATCTGGCAAAAAAGTCATTGAGCACCAAGAAACTCCCTGCCAAAACAGAGATTCAATTTTACTGATTCACAACTCCTTTGAGCTGGTAACAGGATGCCTGAAAGATTACGTCAGTGGCTCTGCTGATATAAACGTTCAGAATCAGTGGGCCCAAACGTATTTTAAAATGCTGACAAAAGAATCTGGTCTGCAAAATTATGTGACTTCCCAAACCGATGCTTTGGGCATTTCTCAATTAACGACCACTTACATTCGCGACTTTATGGATAAAAATCTAGTTGATGTGAAAGCACACCTGGCCGCTTCCGCTCACCCCATATGTAAATCCCTGGGGAATGAAATTTTATCGACAGCAGCCATGTCTTATTTTGCCAGAAAAAATAGAGACAACTCTTATTCTTACAACAAGTGCTCCCTGATCGGCGTTGAGCACAATCAAATCCTCAGAAATTTACTCATTGGATTTTCTAATTTGAAAATTTACAGAGGCTACACACGGCAATCGGCCTTCAGAGGAAACTCTCAAGTTCAGATGACCGCTGAGCAACAAGTGAAACTGGAACTTCAAATGGTACCTTTAGCCTACAACATGGGTCCCGGTGCAGTTGAACGATCGATCGATAAAAGCTTAGAGTCGTTTTCAAAAAAACGACCAGCTCAAAATGCCGATCAGTTGATGAGATTAATAGTCAGAAATGCAGAAACAAAAGAAGGAAGAGATTACCTAGGAAATATCGACGAACGTTTTAACAAGGTCGTTCGCGATTCAGGTCAGACCAGCTGCTTTGAGTAATCGCTGGTCTACTTTAAATAAATTAAATACCGCTCTTGTGACGTTCTACTTCATCCACCACTGATACCACTCCGCCTTTAAGCTGAGGTCGGTAAGCCAAATGATTGATGTCATAAGTGAAAGCACTGCCGCTAAGACCTGGAGTTTGCCACTCGGGACCCATTCGGATCGCATCAACGGGGCAAGCCTCTTCACAGAATCCACAGAATACACATCTTAAAATATCGATCTCGTAGGCGATCGGAAATTTTTCAACTGCAGGATCGTTGTGTTCTGCCGCTGTGATCTTAATGCATTCTGCAGGACAGTTCGTCGCGCACAACATACAAGCTGTGCAGCGAATGGCTCCGTCTTTTTTTACAGTCAAAACGTGATTGCCCTTGAATCTAGGCGAGTACTCGAATTTTTGCTCGGGGTAGTTCAAGGTCATCATCTTATCTTTGTTCAAAAGATTTTTGATCAGGTGTTTTGCTGTAATAAACAGACCACCCAAAATGCTGATGAAGTACCAATGAGACTTATCTGGTTTGTTTGAAACGACGCTCATAGATTTCCTCTTTTAAACACAAATTCGTTTTTCTTTCGATTCTCAATCATCACTTGATCCGTGCGTCTGTCATGATCCATAAACTTCGGCGCTGCCACAGTTGCTGGCATTGGCAAAGCTTGTCCTGTTATCAAAAAGCTGGCTTCAGCCAAAGTCAGTGCATGACTGACGATGGTTGTCGCTTTTTTGAA
>CAZPBD010000032.1:0-12836 GCA_964584655.1 uncultured Pseudobdellovibrionaceae bacterium
AAATTTTTATTTTTTGAAGACTGTTCGTTCAACCATTCAAATTTTAAATCGGTGAGCTCCCGGTGAGAACCGACCATCACCGGCGCCACACCTAGGTCCCGAGGTTTCGCCCAGGAAATTTTCTTGTCTCCGTCTTGGACAATCACATTCACAGCTTTTGGAATCAGATGAACTTCGATTGTGATTTTCTTTAATGAGGACGCAAGCTCCACGGAAATCACACGTCCTTGATTTGGCAAAATTTCAGCTTTTGTTAAAAAAGTATTTTTAGCATGAGAGTTTAAAAAAAGAGCCACAGGTTTTGGGCCTGTCTTTTTTTTCCACGGTGTTTCTTCAAATAAAATCAGACTCATGGGCTGCTGGATTGTGAGATCTAAAATCCACCAGATCCGGCCTTTTTTGTAAAATGCAAAAGCCAAACCCTTGGGATGAGTTTCAATTTCTTGAAGTTGTGCACCAGCGATTGAATTTAACTCTTGAATATGGTCTTGGAGCTCTTCCAACGACATGGATTTCATTGCAGATCACTCATCCGTGTTTTGATTTCGCGACAGCTGAGTGGCTTGAGCTCATGGATTTGACCGATGAGATAAGTGGGTGTTCCGCGAACTTTAATTTTTTGAGCCTCTTCCCGGGTCATAAAATTAAGACTGGCAAAATTGATTTTTTTAACTTCGGGGCTTTTGATTTTTTGAACAGCCCAGGCCTCGGACTCCAGGACCACAAGATTCATTTTCGATCTGATAATTGAAGAGCAACGGGCCAGTCCCCGCAATGACTTTTCACAAGCTTCACAATCCTGCTGAATGAAAAGGTAGGCCTTTGAATTGATACTTTGAGGCTCTAGGATTTCAGTCTTTCCCGAAACCAGATCCTTCAATGTTTGCGCAAGACTGCTTTCTAGCACACTGAAAGTCAAAATAAGCAGAAGAAAGACCTGTTTCATAGGAATAAGCTAGCTCTGGATCACAAAATAAACAAACCCTGTTGCGCCACTTAATCCTATTTTGAGCATTTGTTCTGATTTCTGTGCTGATCAGAATCTATTCATTTGTTGAGACTTTGACAGTGCTGTCTCAGCTTGAAACAACCAGATCTACTGTAGGCCACTATTAAATTTCCTTTTCGGCATCGATATTGAAGCACTACTTAAGTATGAAAAAGCTCTTCGTTTACTCACTCTTATTAGTTTCTGTGTCACTCACAGCGCAAGCCAAAGTTTTGGGTTATTACAATTCCAAAGCTGAAACTCAGGAAAGCGACAATATTGCAAAAGTTGAAACTAAAGATGATGGGATTAATTTTGACGAGTGGGAATCAGACTTTAACAAATCTGTTACAAAGACTCCGAAGGAATGTAAGGGTCAAAATTGCCAGTTTAAAAACAAGCAAGCATTAGATCCTTCCTTCGATTTCTAAGACTCTTTCTTTCGAATCAAACAAGCATACATGGGACCCATACCGGATCGATCAGGTAAATACTGAAGGCCGTGCTCTGTCCATTCAGGCTCAATTTCTAATTCAGGCTTTATGATTTCAACTTGGTCTTTTTTCTTTTTCAAAAGTTTTTGAATGACTCCATCATTTTCACCCGGTGAAATCGAGCATGTGGAATACACAATATGCCCACCGGGCTTGAGTGCTGTCCACGCACTGCTCAGAAGTGAGTACTGCTTGATGCTCAAACCTTGAGATCTTTTCACCGACCAGTGACTCATCTCTTCAGCATTTTCCAAAAGATGAGCTTCCCCCGAACAGGGAGCATCCAATAAAATTTGATCAAAACTTTCAGGTTGACGAAGTCCATACTGAGCTCCGTCTAACCCTTTAATCCAAACGCGACCTTCGCGGTCCGCATGGGAAATATAATTCTGCAAAACTTTTTTCAAAGCTTCACGTCTTCCAGAAGAAATCTCATTACAAAATAAAACGGATTCCTTTTTCATTTTCGAAAACAGCACAAGACTTTTGCCACCAGGAGCTGCACACATATCCAAAACTTTTTCAGAAGCCTGCACCGGCAACAGATTCGCAACTAACACACTGGCAGGATCTAAAACGTAGTAACTTAAAAGATCTTCTGAGTTTCTGGGAATACTCATGCCTGGCGTGTGTTTCTTAAAGTCTGTAATTTGATTAAACGACGGTTTCAAATAAAATTCGATGCGGTTTTGGTGCAGCAAGTTTTGCTTCAACATTGGCCAGCGATCTTTGTAGATCTCTGAAAAGTGCTGGTCGAATTCTTTAAGACCCAAAATTCCAACCTGTCTGAGGAAAGTGACAGATAAACGTCGTCCCCTCACCTGGTTTGCTTTTTACCTCAATGGACCCACGATGACTTTGCATAATGTGCTTCACAATGGCCAGGCCTAAACCCGTGCCACCCATCTCTCGGGATCTACCCCGATCGATTCTGTAGAATCGCTCAAACAGCCTTGCATGATGCTCTTCAGGAATTCCTGGTCCATTATCAGACACCAGCAATTGAATTTCTTGAGGACCCATTTTCCAGTTCACATGAATTTCTTTATTTTCAGGAATGTATTTAATGGCATTGGAAATTAAATTTCTTAAAACCTGCTCGACTTTTTGAGAGTCCGCTTTCATTTCGTTAATTTCACTTGTGGATTTCAGAACCAGATTCTTTTCTTGAGCCAGCAGCATGAGCTCGCCGATCACCGCTTGAGAAATTTGAATGGGACTAAAAGACTGAACCCTAAGATCCGAGCTGGACTCCATTTTCGTCAAATTTAATAAATCATTCACCAAATCAATCAGTCGATCCACATTTCGAGAGACAATCGTAATAAATCGATCGGCTTGATCAAAACGTTTGTTTTCAATGTCATCTCGAAGGGTTTCGACGTAACCTTTGATGGAAGTCAGTGGTGTACGCAGTTCATGGGAAGCATTGCCGACGAAATCAATCCGAATTTGTTCTGCTTTTTTAATATCGGTGATGTCATAAAAAACGGCGACCACTTCATAGAGCTCTTGATTTTTTTGTTTTCGAACTGGAGCCAAACTAATATTAAAAAATCTGGAATTGGAATCAAACAAGGTGGGTAGTTTTAAAACAACCTTTTGGCTTTGGCCTGTTTTCAAAACCTCATCAATGGCAGACAGAACTTCCTTTTGATCGAAGATTTGATCCATGTATCTTTTTTTCGAGCTTGTGGATCCCCCAATAAAATTGGCAGCAAACTGCGGATTAAAAAAAACAATCTGCTTTTGTAAATTAAACGTGACCACGGCCTCTTGAATGGCACCCAAGAAGGCTTGGCTCTCTTCTCGCTCTCGGTACCAGTCTGCTTTTTTGTCTTTCAATGAGATCACAAGCAAATACACCGGACGCATGATCAGCAAAGTACTGATCAATGATGAACCAATAGAAACAGCCAAAAATTTGGGACTCCATGCGAGCTCCAAAACTTCGGCCGAAAGAAAAAATAGGGAATTAAAAACAAACAGCTGAGTCAAAAAACTGAGTACAAAAAGACGCCAAGGGTAACGTTTCGAAATCATGCGATTGAATTAATATCCGCTTTAAAGCGATAGCCGATCCCACGAATGGTATCGATGTGATCTGACCATTCCGCCAATTTTTTTCGAAGCCCAAAAATATGAGTATCCACAGTTCGACCCGTGACACTGATACCTTCTCCTTGAACACGCTCGATCAATTGATCGCGAGTCAGCACCCGACCGTGGCTTTGAACTAAAATCGCGAGCAACTTATATTCTGAAGGCGTCAGATGAAGCTGCTGACCTTTTAAATAAACCTCGTAGGTTTCAAAGTTAATTTTTAACCCATCCAGATCAAATAAATTTTGTGCCTGTTCAACAGAGCTGGCTCTGCGGAGTAAAACTTTGACCCGAGCTAAAAACACCGAGGGATCAAAGGGTTTCGTTAAATAGTCATCAGCGCCTTTTTCCAATCCGAACACAATATCTTGGGGCTCAGATTTAGCAGTCACCATCAGAACTTTTGGATTCAATCTTAAAGTTCTCAATCGATCTAAAAACTCGACTCCGCTGATGCCTGGAAGCATCCAATCTAAAATCAGTAAATCAAAGGTCTGAGTTTTAATTTTTTCCAAGGCCTCTTCACTGCTTCCACTTTCAACAACTTGATAGCCTTGACGTGTTAGGTGTAAAGCCATCAGCTCGCGGATTTCGATTTCATCTTCAATGACATGAACCTTTAAGGCTCGAATGTTCATAAAAATCCTCCGTGTCTGATGTCTTGCCCCGCTTCTGTGTAAATCACATCTTCTGCAATGTTGGTGGCGTGATCACCGAAACGCTCAAGATTTCGGGCAATCAAAATCAGTGCTAGATATTTTTCCACGTGCTCTGGATTTTTTTTAATTTCTTGGATCATGTCGGATTGAACTTTGGCTTTCAAAGTGTCCACTTCATCATCCATCATTAAAACTTTTTCAGCCACTTTAGCATCATGCTTAACAAAAGAGCTTAAAGATTTTTCGATCATTTCTTGAACCAAAGAAAACATGGTTCGAATAATTGGCAAATTCAAATCATCATTTCGTTTAAGTGCATCTTTTCCGATGTAGGCGATATTCACACACTGATCACCCATGCGCTCAAGATCTGTATTAATTTTAACTAAAGCCACAGTGGTTCGAAGATCTTTTGCCACGGGCCCGTTTTGCGCCAGAAATTCAACAGCATCTTCATCCACTTGCTTGTGCCACTCATTGATTTGTTTTTCGATTTCAAAAACTTCATCAAAAAGTTCAATTCGTTTTTCAATTAATGCCTGCAAAACTAATCCAAGAGCTTTTTGAGTGTACTGCCCCATTTGATTGGCTTTTGTACGAAGATTTTCCAATTGTGCCGAGTGAGATCTATCCATAGTACAATCTGTAGTCGGACTTGAACAATAAGTCCAATTCAACCTCAGGGATTCTGGAATTTAACGAAATCTTAACGGGCTTAAAAAACCTTCGATAGGCCGATGCGAAGTCGCTCAATTTGACGACTTTGTGCCGAGTGCGCCGGTCCATACAAGGTATTTTCATAAAAAAATCCCCAATCAAACAATCGGGGCTCTGATTTTATCCAAGCCAGCATCGAGGAGCTCAGGTCTTTGCCAGAGATCTCTGTCTGTAAGCTATCGTACCTGATCAAAAATTGTTGCAGGGGGTTGAGGGTGTAGTAAATTTCAACCCTGCTGGCCTGGGTCGAAATGGCTCTGGGATCCGTCAGCCCGGTAAAAGTAATGCCCTCTCCTCGGCCGCGGGCCTCGTAGTCGGCGTTGCTATCCTGAGCCCATAAAAATTCCAGACCCAAGCGAAATCTGCCCCATTGTTTTTGATGCCGAAGCAAAGCCCGCCCACGATCTGAAACACTGTCTTCGACCTGATCCACCCGTCCATAGCTCAGCCAGGCTGACCACAAACTACTTTGATCATCATAAAAATAGCCAGCAAATGCTTCTTTGCTGGGACCAATTTCTGCAGTCTTATTTTCTTCGCCATTTAAAATACCAAAAGCGACTAAGTGGTTTTCTTTTCGCTGCCAAAGTCCCTGATAGCCCAAATCCCCATCTGATAAAAAATTGTACCGGCGGGATAGATTTTTACTGGCATCACCAAAATTATCAAAGTCAGCGATTACACTTTCACGGACTCGCCACAATGGTCTCACTAAACCCAACTGGTGGGTAATGTTTGGGTTCTGCGATGGCCTCCATTCCAAATAGGCATTTTCAGTTTTCGATTGATAGCCTGCTTGAGTGGCTGATCTTTCCTCTGCCAGATCAAAGCGAAAATGAAAGGAAACTTGCTCATCCATTTTCAACACTGGCAAAAGTTCAAGCCGGCTGAACTCAAAAGCGGTTTGCCCGGCTTTGGAACTAGGACTTTGGGAGGCCTCAAAATAAAAATCCACCTCACCACCCAAAGTGATTTCAACCGGTAACTTTTCTTGAGCCCAACCAAAATTCAAAAGAATCGCTAACAAAATCATCATGAAAATAAAGAAATCACACACGAAGATCAGTTGCAAGAAAGTTAAATGGTGCTTAGGATTTCATCATGAGAATTTCCGCAATTGATTTGGGATCCAACGCTGCAAGAATGATCGTCGCTGAATGGCAGGGGGACCGATTCGAAATCCTCAAAAAATACCGAGTTCCCTTAAGACTGGGAACAGACGTTTTTCAAACGGGCTCCATTTCCCAAGTTACTATGAAAAAAGCCGAAGAGTGTTT
This sequence comes from uncultured Pseudobdellovibrionaceae bacterium, assembly GCA_964584655.1. Classification (GTDB taxonomy): domain Bacteria; phylum Bdellovibrionota; class Bdellovibrionia; order Bdellovibrionales; family Bdellovibrionaceae. The sequence goes on from CAZPBD010000032.1 coordinate 6,239, forward strand.
TCAAAACTTTGCCGAAGTGAACACTCGCATGGAAGTGATCAAGTGCCGTGCGGTTGCCACCAGCGCCACCCGAGAAGCTCAAAATAAAAATGAATTCGTCAATCGAATTAAAAACACCTCTAAAATTGGACTCGAAGTCATCGATGGCACCTTAGAGGGCAAACTTGTTTTTGAAGCCGTGAAACACGAAGTGAACCTGAAAAAGAAAAATTCTCTGCTGATCGATGTGGGTGGCGGAAGCGTCGAGATCACCCACGTGGAAATGGGAAACATCAAAAACTCTCAAAGCTTTCCCCTGGGCACAGTTCGCATGCTGGAATTTTTAAGACAAAGAAAAATGAGTGAAAGCCATATCAAAATTGTACTGGGTGATCTCCTTAGACCTGTCGCCGAATTCTTCGATCGCAAAATGAGCGGCGTGGCCTTTGATCTTTCGGTCGGCACCGGTGGCAATCTGGAATGTATGGCAAAACTCAAAACCCAATTACTTTTGGATTTGGCTCACGAATCTGTTCTGACCCATGAGCTTGGATTGATCTTCAATCAACTTCTACAAATCCCAATCAAAGACCGCGTGCACATTTTAGGCATGCGCGAAGACCGCGCTGACGTCATCGTGCCCGCTGTGGCCGTTGTTGAAATGATTTTGAGGCAAGCGGGAATTGATAAGATCAACATCCCCGGCGTGGGCCTGCGGGATGGGCTTTTGTTTTCGATGATTTAATTAACGCTGACTTGGTCCACCCGGCAAAGCTTGCACAGGCCTCTGACAATATCCTTTTTCTAAAACAGACGCTTGGTTTTTGCTCAGCTTAAGATCAGCTTTCGTTAAGCTCATGACTTTTTGAACTTCTTGAAGATCAGGCTCACAATCAGCAACGTCCATGGAATCTTTGTGCTTAAAAATGCAATCCAGGCGTCCTCTGAAATCTGTGCTGGGTGTGTCCACTTTGCATAGATCATAACCTAATTCTTTCCGACATCGAAAAACTAACTCCCCTTGGTCCGCTACGGTACTCGCTAAAGCAGCCGTTGATAAACAAATCCGAGGATCCTGACCCTTTTTTAAGTTGGCACTAGCAAAAGTGATACACTGATCAAGAAAATTAAATTTAGCAGCTGCTTTTTTCTTCAACACTTCATTGTTACAATCTTCAAAAGTGGCTTTCTTCATTTCAAAAGCTTTGGGATTCGTATTGTCAGTCAAATGCATGGAAGCAGGTCCTCGTAAATTGCTTTGTGCACTTGCCACTTGAAATAACAAAAGAAGACCCAAAATTTTTCGCATTTATTTTTTTCCTTCGCTTAAAATCAGCTTAGGTGCAATTAGCCATTGAAGTTTTGCGGAACTGGGACCTAGACCTTTGAGCATATCCACTTCAAGACACATCAGACCTGCCTTCTTAAATTCTAAGAAAGCATACTCATTTCCTGCAAGTAAATAGGTGGCCAAAAGACTTAAGTTGGGTTCGTGTCCGACAATAGCAAAGCTAGAGCCTTTGAAGTTCTGAGACTTGATCCATTTTACAAAAGCTTGGGGCGGACTTTGGGGAACAAGCTCTGCACACTCAACAATTTTCAGTTCATCATACACTTGCGAAATGATTTCTGCCGATTGCCTAGCCCGAGTGTAGGGGCTTGAGATCACAAGATCTAATTGCTTCACCCAACGCTTTTTCATAAAGCCTGAGATGTTTTGCAAACGCTTTCGACCCTTCATGGTCAGCGGTCTGAAGGCATCATCCATTTTGGCTTTTTTTTGAAATTCATCCCGCTCTTGAGCAAGACTGTGTCGAATCAGAATCAATTGAACCACGGCTAAATTCCTGACTTTTCAGATTTTATTGTTTTCTTTTTTTGCTGCTCACTCTGCTCGATTTCAGCACGCACTCGATTTTTTGTGAGATCCATCAGCTTTTGATGAACCCCCACACCCTCTGATTTTCTTTGCGTGTAATGTCCCCGAGAATCCATGTCCCAAGCTTGTCTGCCATCTTTTAAAGTGAGCTGCAAAATTTCCCACAGTTTTTCTTTTAATGCTCGATCAAAGATCGGCACCAACGCTTCAACTCGAGCATGTAAATTTCGGTACATCCAATCCGCAGAGCCAATGTAGAAAAGTCCATCAATGGGATCGGTATTGCCATTTCTAAAATAGTAAACTCGAGAGTGTTCTAAAAACCGTCCTAAAACTGAAATGACTTTAATTTTTTCAGACAGTCCGTTGGTTTTTGGTCGCATGCAACAAAATCCACGAACGATCAAATCAATGTCACAACCTTTTTGAGAGGCACTGTAAAGGGCAAGTGATAGATCGTTTTCTTCCATGTTATTAAACTTGGCGATGATCTGAGAAGGTTTTCCTGCTTTTGCGTTCTCGCCTTCTTTTTCAATGAGCTTGATCATTTGATTGAACATGTTAACTGGTGCCACCAGTAAATTTTTATACTCAACTTTCAGTGATCTTCCGGTTAGGTAGTGAAAAAATTCGACCACATCGTTTGTGATGGCCTCATTACATGTCAGAAGTCCCAAGTCTGTGTAAAACCTTGAGGTGCTGACATTGTAGTTTCCAGTGCCGATATGAGCGTAGCACTTCAAGCCCTCATCTTCTTGTCTGACGACCAACGTGGTTTTTGCGTGAGTCTTTAAACCCACAACTCCGTACACGACATGCACGCCCGCACTCTCAAGCTCTTGAGCCCAGTAAATATTTCTTTCTTCGTCAAAGCGAGCCTTGAGCTCAACTAAACACACCACTTGCTTTCCCATTTCAGCGGCTTCGATTAAAGCTTTCACAAACGGAGAGTTATCCCCGGTTCGATACAGTGTCATTTTGATGGCAAGCACTTTCGGATCGTGAGCAGCTTCCCGAACAAATCTTTCTACCGTGGCCGAAAAACTCTCGTAAGGATGATGAAGCAATTGATCACCCGCTCTGATGGTTGAAAAAAATGAATGGGACTCATCGGCAAATGCAGCAGGCACCAGCGGAGAGAAGCTTTCGAACTTCAGATCTTTTCGTGGAAGCTCTGCGAAGAAAAGAAGATCTGCATAATCGAGTTCACCTAAGTGCTCGTAAACATCTTGAACTTTCAAATCGAGTTCTTCGATGAGAAATTGCAGCATCCAAACATCGGGATTCGGTCCATGCTGAAGTCTGACGACTTCTGCAAACCGACGCTGACGAAGTTCTTCAGCAATGGATTGCAAAAGATCTTCTGCATCTTCATCATCTCGGTCAGAGTCTGCATTTCTGGTGATCCGAAATGGCATGACGTTCAGAACTTCCATGCTGGGAAATAAATCTTGTAGATTTTCAGTGATGACATCAATCAGGCTAATGTATTTATCCACTGATTTTTCAATCTGAATCCAAGCTGGTAAAACCTTAGGAACCTTAATTCTGGCAAAATGCTTTTCTTCTTTTTCTGGATGCCTCAGCGTTACACCCAGTGACGTTGAAAGATTTGAAATAAACGGAAAAGGATGACCGGGGTCCACTGAAAGTGGAGTCAAAACTGGAAATACATTTTTCAAATAGAATTTACGAACTGATTCTTTTTCTTTTGCAGACAAGTCCTTCCATTTTAAAATTTGAATTCCACTCTCGCTAAGCTTTTTTTTGAGCTCGTCATAACATTGGCTTTGGGCTTGAAGCATGGGATTTACAAAATGGCGAATGGCTGCCAATTGCTGTTCGGCTGTTTGTCCGTCTGAGGATTTAGCTGAAATATTATAGGCCAGTTGTCTTTTCAAACCGCCTACTCGCTTCATGAAAAATTCATCAAGATTAGATCCACTGATAGATAAAAAACGAAATCTTTCTAAAAGTGGCTGTCTTGAATCTTGAGCCTCATGAAGAACTCGAAGATTAAATCTGAGCCAGCCAATTTCTCTGTTGGTAAATTCCGAAGATGAGGATCTGGTGTGTTCCAAAACTCGAATACGCCGAGGCGCTCTTTTTCGGGTGGAGCTGGCTTGTGATGTTCTTTTGCGAGGCGTTTTCATCTCTTCATTGTGTCTAACTTGGCTAAAAGACTCAAATTTTAAATTGGTTCAGATTGAGACAAGGATTTTTCAGGCCCGACTTCAGTTTGGGCCTGAAGCTTGCCGATAAGAAGCTATGGCTCAAGGCTTAGCTCGTTATCATGGCCGCTCTCCGCGGTATATTTTAAATACTCTTGACGATAGCCTCATTCGGGTCGCGGGTCCTCGCCAAATGCCGTGGGAAGAGGGCACTGAGATCAAAAATATCTCTTTGACTGGACTGGCCTTCACGGCTCCCAGCGATTTGTGTCCTTTGCTTGGTGAAGTCATTAAAATTCAATTCGAAGTTCCCGGCTCTGACCCCATGGCCTGTTATGCCGTGGTCACACGAATCGATCCTTTGAAATCCCAAAAGATGCTCGTCGGCGTTCATTTTTATAAATTAGAAATGGCTCAAAGAATTGCGCTCGCTCAAGGTCTCTCTTTAAAATTGCGTGATCAATTGGATCAAGAAAAAGTGGCGGATCGCAGTCGGTTGCAACTGACATCCACTGATTTAGTTAAAGTGCTTTTGATGTCATCCATGATTGCGCTTTGGGCTTTTTTGACTTGGCTTTTGATCAGCCTTAAGTCGCTTCAAATAATCTAGCTTTGGAATTTCAATGGCCCCAAATGAAGCCAACAGAGGTGTCACCATTTGTGTGTCCATCCAATCCAAACCCATCCCCCGAAGATCTTCGACCATTTGAATCAGTGCCAGTTTCGACATATCAGTTTTATGATGAAATAAACTTTCTCCAGAGAAAATTCCGCGAACTAAAACACCGTAACCACCGCCAACAATTTCACCCTCGTCCCAAACTTCCCACGATTGTGCGATGTCCATTTTCGAAAGCTCTGTGTAGGCTTCCATCATCTCATCATTGATCCAAGTGCCATTTTGACCCGCTCGTTTTTGTTTTGCACAGGCTTGAATCACGAACTCAAAATTTTCATTTCGAGTGATTTGAATCCGAGCATAATTTTTCATGGACCTTTGAAGTCTTTGAGGGATTTTAAAATCTGCAAAATTCAGAACGCCACGGTTATCGGGACAAAACCAAAGCATTGGGTAGCCCTCTTGTGGCCATGGGAAAATTCCTTTACCGTAAGCTTCTAACAAAAGTTCGGGACTGAGTTCTCCGCCGACAGCGACAAGTCCCTGTTCATAATCCAGACTGGGATCCGGAAAAAAACTAGGCATTCCGAGGGCCTGACATTTCTTTGATTTTAATCAGATCTCCTACAACCCATACAAGATCGCCAGGCATCAGGATCATTTGAGAATCGGGATTCAGTATTCGTTTTTGTCCGCGCTCGATTCCAACAACAAGTCCGTGGATCATTTCTCGAAGTCCACAATCTCGGATGCTTTTTTCAACTAGGTTTGATTGGCTGGAGATCAAAAAACTTCTCAGGCCGTAGCGATCCACTGGGTTTGCGAACTCATCGATCTTTTCGACCTCAGGTCGAACGCTTGCGATTTGTTCCTCGTTCCCAATGAGAAAAAGTTTATCTTGAGGCATCAGCACTTCGTCGCGACTGGGTGCCATGATCACTCTGTGACCACGTTCAATCATCGCAATCATCACTCCGTATTTTTCTCTGAAGGAAATTTGTAAAAGTGATTTACCGATAAAATTGGAGTCTGCAGACAGGACAAGTTCGACAAGGGCCGCATCCCAAGGTGCCAACTGTGCGATCAGATTTTTTTGATTTTCTTTATCATTTAAATTCATTAAAAATCGAGATTCCAACTTATTGTAAAAAGGCTCTGAAAACCTTCCCACTAAAACCATCAATGCCGTTAATCCTAAAAGAATAAACATGGAACCCGTCTGGATCGATACAAACTCAGCTAAAATGAAACCCATTAAAAATACACCCCAGAAAAGTCTAAAAATAGAAATTCCAGTTTGAACAATTGAAATCATGGGGTTGCTTTTAGAATCCGTTTCAATATTTTTGATCTTAGAAACAGTTCCCATGGTCAAAGCCCACAAAAAAGGTGTGCATAAAAAAACCAGTCCTGCGGTCGAAAATAAGTAAACCCACTGCTGTTCCCCAAATTGTTCTAAAACAATGGGATGAATGAATCTTTTATAGGCAAAGGTCATTGCCATCACGATCACTGTGTTCAAAATCAATGAAGGCAAATGAGCCAGTATCACTTGCTGAAAAATATTTTTTTGTCGAGCTCCGACGACAAACTGTTGGTAGCTGTCAAGCTTGGCTCGAAAAGGGATTGGCAATTGTCTTTCCACCCAATCTGAAAATCCATCAGCCCAACGAATCTGGTAAGGCGTGGTAAAAGTCGTAATCACAGAAATAGCCACTGCAATGGGGTAAAGCTTTGGACTGATCACATTCAAAGACAAACCCAATGTTGCAATGATAAACGAGAACTCTCCGATTTGAGCTAAACTCATTCCGGTTTGAATGGAGTGCCTCAGGCTTTGTCCCGAAAGCAAGGCGCCCGCTGTTGTGCTGAGCAATTTTCCAAAAATTGTAATGAAGGTCAGAAATAAAATCGTTCCATAATTGGCGATGATAATCTTCGGATCAATCA
>CAZPBD010000032.1:12936-28485 GCA_964584655.1 uncultured Pseudobdellovibrionaceae bacterium
AAGCAAAATCGCAATCAAATCCTCGACAATCAGAACGCCAAAAACCAGCGAGACAAATTTTCTGCCCTTCATGTTAAGCTCATCAATGGCTCGAACAATAATGGTCGTTGAAGAAATCGCCAGAATTCCACCAAGAAATAGACTGTCCATCCCCGACCAGCCCAGGAATAAGCCAGACAGGTATCCCACACTCATCATAAATAAAATCTCGAACCCACCCGTGATGCTGGCACTGACTCCCACTTGAGCGAGTCGCTTAAAGCTGAATTCCAAACCCAATCCAAAAAGGAGGAAGATCACACCGATCTCGGCCCAGACTTTTAAATTTTCGGTGTCTGTTACCGTTGGTAACAAGGGCACATGGGGACTGACTAAAATTCCTGCCAGCAAATAGCCCAACACAACAGGTTGCTTAAGTGCCCGAAAAACCAGAGTCATCGTGGCTGCTGCCATTAAAATGATCGCAAGATCTTCAATCAGTTTTGGCAAATGAATCACGGTTTAATTTCTCCTTTGCAAACATCACAAAGACCACAATCCTCGGATTCTTCGGCCCCGAAATACTGATAGATTTGTTTCAGACGACAAACCTCTTGATTTCGGATCCACTGAACCAGCGAATACAATTTTTTATTGTGATGTTTCATGAGTTCTTCCTGATTCTCTGTTTTAAAAAGCTCAGGATCAAGTTCATTTGCAAATTCAATTCGATCATTATTTTGAGTGATGCAACCCCAGCGCTCGAGAATATTTAAAGCCGAACTGACCCGGTGGTCCGATCGATTTTTAAAACTCACTTGTTCTGTCAAAAACTCAACGCCTTCTGATTTCACTCGGTCTGGCTGAGACTTGATGAGGTCGAAAATTTTTTGAATAAACCCAGCTTCGGGGTGCGCACTTTTTATAAATTGCATGGGGATTGTCAGATCCTCTTGATCGTATAAAAATAAGGCTGTTGAGGGCAATCCATCCCGACCCGCTCGACCGATTTCTTGATAGTAACTTTCCACAGACGCTGGCGGCTCCAGATGAAAAACAGATCTTATGTTTGTTTTATCAATGCCAAGTCCAAAAGCAGGGGTTGCCACCATGATGGGTTTTGCTTCACCCATGAAAGCTCGAAATGATTGCTTTCGTTTTTGCGGAGGCAGATCCCCGTGATAGATCAAGGGCTGCAGTCCCTTTTTTCTTAAAAGATGAAAAACCTCTTCGGCTGTACGAATGAGGGTCACGTAAATCAGTTGAGCCCCGTCGGATTCGGCAAGCTTCGGAATCAGAATTTCCAGTTTGGATTCGAGTCCATAAACTTCTTCGATTTTAATTTCTAAGTTTGTTCTTTTAAGCCCTGTCGTAAAGACAGCTGTTTCAGGAATATGCAGACTTTTGAGTATTTCTATTTGCACATCCGGCGTCGCCGTCGCAGTTAATGCCAAAACCGGAGGGTTCTTCAGCTTTTGACGAAACTCACCCAGTTTTGCATAATCGGGCCTAAAATCATGACCCCACAGGCTGATACAGTGAGCTTCATCCACAACGAAAAGTGAAACTTTCAGATTTTCAATGGCTTTTTGAAACTCAGGTTTTTGCAATCGCTCAGGAGTTACAAAAAAAAGTCGATATTCATCTCGACCGAGGGCTTCGAGTCTCTTTTTTTTCTCGTCATTGGGCACTTGTGAGTGAATAAAACTAGCTTTCAAACCAAATTGAAATGCCTTCTGGGATTGATCCTCCATCAGAGCAATTAAGGGGGTCACGCACAATGTGAGACCTTCTTTTATGCCTGAGAACATCTGATAAACTAGACTTTTTCCCGAGCCTGTGGGCATCAAACCAAGTGCTGACTTTTCTTGCAAAAGCGACTGTAGAATTTCCTTTTGCCCCGGACGAAACTCAGAGAGTTTGAATTGATCTTGCAGGAACTTGTTCAAATCGATCTGCATTGCGTTAATATCCTTACTCAGGTGGATTTTCTAGTTTTGCTATGAGGAAAAAATCATGCTACAGCCTAACACTGTAATTTTAATCATAACTTGAGCGAAAGGTCGAATCATGTCTAAAAAATGGGACATTAATATTGTGCGCAACATTGGTATTTCAGCGCACATTGACTCCGGAAAAACAACACTCTCCGAGCGTATTTTATTTTACGGTGGTAAAATTCACGCCATCCACGAAGTAAAAGGAAAAGACGGAGTCGGAGCGACCATGGATTCCATGGATCTCGAGCGAGAAAAGGGAATCACGATTCAATCAGCAGCCACTCAAGTTCAGTGGAAAGATCACGTCATTAATTTGATCGACACTCCCGGGCACGTGGATTTCACAGTGGAAGTGGAAAGATCTTTGCGCGTTCTCGATGGCGCAGTACTTGTTCTTTGCGGCGTGGCCGGAGTTCAATCTCAGTCCATCACAGTGGATCGCCAAATGAAGCGATACTCAGTTCCTCGTTTAGCATTCGTGAATAAACTGGATCGCCAAGGTGCAAATCCTTTCCGCGTTAAAGATGCTTTGATCGATAAATTAAAATTAAATGCAGTCATGGTTCAAATTCCAATCGGACTTGAAGACGCGCACAAAGGGGCCGTTGACCTAGTTACGATGAAAGCTTTTGTGAACGAAGGTGCTAACGGCGAAATCATCACTGAAATTCCAATTCCTGATGACTTGAAAGAAACGGCTGCTGAATACCGTCAAACAATGATCGCAAAGCTTGCGGACATTGATGACAGCATCGGTGAAAAATTCCTGATGGAAGAAGAGCCCACTCTAGAGGAAATCAAAGCTGCAATTCGAAAAGGTGTTATTAGTTTAAAACTCGTTCCTGTTTTCTGTGGATCTGCGTTTAAAAATAAAGGTGTTCAATTACTCCTCGACGGAGTTCTTGCGTACTTACCAACTCCTGCAGAGAAAAAAGAACACGCTTTGGATTTAACTAAAGGTGAAGAAAAATTTGAACTTTTCCCTGACGATGATAAACCGCTCGTGATGTTGGCATTTAAACTTCAAGAGACTCAGTTTGGTCAGCTCACTTACATGCGCGTTTACCAAGGTAAAGTCAGCAAGGGTAGCTTCGTCACAAACATGACGAACAAGAAAACTCTAAAAGTGCCAAGACTTGTACGGATGCACTCAGACAAAATGGAAGACATTGATGCTTCTCATGCTGGTGACATCGTTGCAGTTTTCGGTATTGATTGTGCTTCCGGTGATACTTTCTGTGACGACCGTGTTCAGGCTTCAATGCAATCAATGCACGTGCCTGACGCCGTTATCAGCTTAGCTGTTTCTCCGAAATCAAAAGATGGTGCGAATAACTTTACAAAAGCTCTCCAAAAGTTCCGTAAAGAAGATCCCACTTTCCGCGTAAAACGGGATGAAGAATCAAACGAGACGATCATTTCCGGAATGGGCGAGCTCCACTTGGAAATTTACGTAGAACGAATGAAGCGTGAATTTAATTGTGAAGTGAACGTGGGTGCTCCTCAGGTGGCCTACCGTGAAACGATCAATGTTGAAGCTGATTACGATTACACACACAAAAAGCAAACGGGTGGTTCGGGTCAATTTGCGAAAATCGCAGGTAAGATCAGACCTCTTGCTGCTCAAGAAGATGGCGCAGTTTTCAAATTTAACAATGAAGTTGTGGGTGGACGTATTCCTAAGGAATTCATCCCAGCTGTTGAAGAGGGATTCCGCGAACAGTGCGTAAAGGGTCCATTGATTGGATTCCCAATTGTTGGTGTTGAAGTGGATTTGGAAGACGGAGCTTACCATGACGTGGATTCAAGCTACATGGCTTTCAAAATTGCAGCGATGGCAGCGATGCGTGAAGTTTATCCAAAAGCAAAACCTGTGGTTCTCGAGCCTATCATGAAGCTCGAAACAACAGTTCCTGAAGAATATCAAGGTCCCGCAACTGGACAGATCAATCAGCGACGTGGCGTGATCACTGGCACAACTTCATTTGAAGGAAGTGTTGTGATCGAGGCCGAAGTTCCGTTGACTGAAATGTTTGGTTACTCGACAGATTTACGATCTGCTACAAAAGGAAAAGGCGAATTCACAATGGAATTTGCAAAGTACTTCCAAGCACCTCGTAACATCCAAGACGATCTTGCCAAAAAGTATCAAGCCAAGCGGGCAGCTGAAAACAAATAGTTTTCAAGCTTTACTAGCTTAAATTAAAAAGTCCCAAGTCTAAAAAGCTTGGGATTTTTTTTAATCGCTTTGGATGGATTTTGTTTTGTTCTCTAATCGTGGATAATCGCCAGAGTGGAACTCAAACCACATTCCGACTCCTATGATCATAATGAATCCAGCGATATAAAGGATCATTTTAAACATTTGCACCTACTACGTTCTGCATGCCATTAGGTTATCAAAATTTGTGATTTCTGCTGCAAAATTAAGTTAGTATTCTCACACTGAGACAAGCGCACCGCGACATGAGGCCGACCCACAGTGACTCAATCAGTGAGTTCGACTTAAGATAAAGCTCATGGATTTACCCAGTCAGCACTTGAATTCGTTCCCCTTGAGCTCAACTTAAATGGTCAGCATCCTATTCCTTGTTATACTCACAGTGATTGTCTCATTTATTGCCTCACTTATGGAGGCGGTCATTCTCTCGACCAACCAGTCTTTCGTGGCCTTAGCAGTTGAACAAAAGAAACCTTATGGTCCGCTGCTGGAAAGACATTTAGAAAAAATAGGCCGTCCCCTATCTGCCATTCTCACCATCAATACGATTACAAATATTGTGGGATCTTCTTTGGTTGCCTACCGAGTCCAACAACTTTTTGGTGAAACAATCCTGACAATATTTTCAGGAATGCTGAGCTTACTGATTCTCATTTTTTGTGAAGTGATTCCAAAATCCTTAGGAGCTAATCACTGGAAAACCTTAGCGCCATACGGGGCTTATATTATTCAATTGATGATCTTTATTGTTTATCCCGCTGTTTGGCTGATCGAAACAGTTTCGACAAAACTCAGTAATAATAATGAGCAGCCCGAAGTCACTCGGGATGAATTTATTATGACGGCTCAAATTGGTGCTGAAGAAGGGACTCTCAAAGCAAAAGAGTCCACGATTATTAAAAATTTACTGATGCTAGATAAAATTTTTGTCTCAGATGTGATGACGCCTAGAACAGTTTTGTTTGCGATCGAAGACACAGAAACAGTTGAAGATGTTTTTAATAAATTTAAACCCATACGATTTTCTCGAATCCCCGTTTTTAAAGACAACCTCGATAATATCATTGGCATGACCTCAAGGTACAAAATCCTTGAGGCTCTTTCCCATGACGGAGAACACAATAAGAAAATCGGCGAGCTTTTAACACCGATCGCGACAGTGTCTGAGCGAATGCACGTTTACCAGTTATTGGATTTTTTCATCAAAGAAAAAGAGCACCTAGTCCTTGCCATCGACGAATACGGTGTCGTCACCGGCCTGGTGACGTTGGAAGATGCCATCGAAACCCTGCTGGGCGTGGAAATCGTAGATGAATATGACAACGTCGAAGACATGCGAAAGTACGCACTCGAGCAGTGGCAAATTAGAAAACAAAAACTGAGAAAAAGTTAGTTTTCAGCTGGGGCTCGATCTAAACCCTCAGTGATTGCGGGTTTTACCAGCGTGGGATTTCCCCCTGGAGTCATAACGACCCACCTTAAAGCTGTAACAAGTCCAACGGTCAAGATAGCTAAGAATACGAAAATTCGTAATAACTCCCAATCTCGACTTTTATGTTGCTGTTGCACTTGCGACTCCCCACGATAAATCTAGGCCCTCACTCAAGTCAGGTGCATACTGGAGGCCACCCTTCACAAGGAGCCAAAATGAACCGCCCACTTCAACCCCTTGGTCGCTCAGAGTTGTGCCGTGCTGTCTTTGAAATTTGTTATTTAAAAGGAAACTTCAAGCTCCGATCAGGTCAGACTTCCACAGAATATTTTGATAAATACAGGTTCGAATCTCAACCTCAGTTGTTAAAATCAATCGCACTCGAGCTTAAAAAATTAATTCCAACCGATACAGAGATACTTGCAGGACTAGAAATGGGAGGCATCCCCATCGCCACAGCTTTAGCTTTGGAAACGGGTCTGCCACTGGTCTTCGTTAGAAAAAAAGCCAAGGATTATGGAACCCTTAAGTTTGCAGAAGGTTTAGATATTCAAGGAAAAAAATTACTGATCATCGAGGACGTGGTGACAACTGGTGGACAAATTTTACTTAGCACTGAAGATTTACGTCAAACGGGAGCCCTTGTTCAGAATGCATTGTGCGTGATTCTTCGAGGGAAAGATCTCTCAAGCTTCAACGAAAAGGGACTTAAACTGTCTAGTCTTTTTACAATGGAAGAATTAAAAAATTCAGGTGTCTCAGCCTGAGCCAAACCTCCTGATGAAGTTCTCTTTTTAAAAAAAGACCTGCTACGATTAAGGAATGAACCAATCTCAATTGAAGCTAACTCTATTGTTTGTTTTCATCTTTGCTTTGTCGCCAATTCCGTTCACGAATTGTGCGCAAAATCCTCAATCGGCAGCTGTACCGAGCACCGCTTTTGTTTCTGAAGGCGAAAAGCTGTCTTCCTTGGCAAAAGAATTCCAAGGAAAAACGTCAGCTCAGTTCTGTAAACTCGAATCCTCTTATGGATGCATGAAACGGGTTTACTCAAAAAACATCGAAAATGAAAACCGAGGCTCTGAACTTTCCTGCGTGGGTCAGTTTTGCGTACAAACTCAAGTGTTTCATTTCAATTCCACTGAGGCTCAAGAGCATTGCAACGGCTGCACTGAGAACCTGGAATCCAGTGAGTATGATTGCCATTTAAAGGTGCCAAATGAAGATGGAATTTATCCAGTTATCATCACTTCGCAAAATTTAAGCGACAGCTTAGATCAGCTTTCAAACTTTTGTCTATCTGCATCGGGCTCGGGGGAATAAGTGAAATATATAACGGCTCTGCTTTTTGTATTTTTACCTTCTGCACTTTTTGCTCATGCAAGAATGACTTTCCCACAACCAAGAAATAACAATGCCGGAATTAAATCTGGTCCTTGCGGAGGACTCGCTCGCTCGGCTACTCCGACAAATGTTGTGGGCGGTCAGATGCTGACAGTCACTTGGCAAGAAACGATTAATCACCCAGGCCGATATATTTTCTCTTTGTCTTTTGCAAATGACTTAGGATTTGCTCAAAATATTTTAGCAACAATTCCCGATGTTCAAAACGGGGGTGGACTTCCTCACATGTACACAGCTCAAATCCCGATTCCTAACGTCAACTGCAGCACTTGCACGATTCAATTGATTCAAAGCATGGAAGAAAACCCAGCGGCTCCGACTTATTACTATTCTTGTGCGGATATTAATATCACTCAGGCTGCTGTCACGCCTCCTGTTGTGCCACCGACTCCCCCAGTGACTCCAACTCCACCAATCGATGATGGTGGCGTGGTGATTCAATCCTCAAGCACTCCAGAAAAAAGTTTTGCTGATTTTGGCGGAGGATGTGGAACTGTGAAATCTATTCAAGCGGCTTCACAGAATGGTCCTAATTACTGGCTACTTTTGCTTGGGCTTCTACCCATTTTCACATGGCTGGGTCTTTTTATTTCTCTGCAACCACGTAGGCAATCCAACTAAGACAAGCTTCGCCTTGTTCGGTGCGATGGAACTGTCCATCGCCCTCGCCCTTTTTGTTGGTGCCTTCCCAGTAGATGTGGGTCTTCTTAAATCCAACTTCATGGAGCAGATCTCGAAGCTCCGGGATCGTCCACATTCGCCAATCGTAGGTGAAAACATTCTCGATTTTCTTCTGACCATTCGGTTTAAAATGAATGTGAAACAGAGCTTCGTTCGTGACCGGGTCAAAGTTTTCTTGATCCCAAAAGTAAGTAAAACCTTTTAGCTTTCCACGATCTTCGATGGCATCTGTGCACTGAGTGCCACCAAATACATCCATCACAAAAAGACCTTTTTTCTTCAACGACCCTAAAACATTTTTAAAATAGGTTTTCAGCATGTCTCTTTTTTTGAAACAAAAATAAGAAAAATTCAAAGCGGCCACTAAGTCGGCCTCGGGTAGGCGACCTGTTAAAACATTACATTCTAAAATTTTCAGTCGCTTTTGAGCTTGTAGTGACATTTTTGAATAGTAATTTGTTTTGCCGTATTCCAAAGGCTCGGGATCAATATCCACTGCCCATGCTTTGTGTTGAGGCTTTGATTTGACCCAAGTTGAGCTTAATAAAAATGTTCCACAAAAATCTTCACGCAAAGTTTCTGCGTTGGATCCCTTCAGCGATCTGTAGGTCTTTCGTAAAAAATCCACATCTGTTTCAGGTGATTGTACGGCTTGCGTGTAAAAAGTGTACTTATCAAATTGTGGCTTAATATTTTTTCTGGCCACCCGTCTGCGCACTTGGTTCTTACTTTTAATTGCCACTAGGGAACCTCAGCTAAAATTTCTTTGACTAACTTTTCGATCTCTTGCTTTTGAGGCACAGAATTGTCTTCGAGATTGTGATGCAAACCAATGCCTGGCAAATTTTTACCTGCCAAAACACGCGGTCGTGCGAGCAACTGATAGAACAATTCTTCCACACAGCGATAAGCCAAGTGCTCTCCAAAGTTTGTAACATCAGTGTCTTCATTCACAAATAAAACCCGACCGGTTTTTGCGACCGAAGTTTTAATTGTTTGCCAGTCATAAGGATACAGAGTCCGAAGATCAATCACCTCAACAGAATGACCCTCTTGTTTCAACTGATCAGCCACTTCATTACAATAGAGCAAGTGTCTTCCATAACTCACGAGTGTGATGTCCTGACCAACACGTGTCACCTTGGCTTTTCCAATTTCAACAAAGTACGGTTTCAAATCTGGCCATTGAGGCGTCCAGGTCGATCGATCTCCAATGGGAGCATCGATTTTATTTTTTAGATCTTTTTCATCGACAGGTTCTCCGGGAATGAGCTCATCACCCTTCACTCGCATGAGGGCCTTTGGCTTCATAAACAAAACAGGGTTTGGATCTTGAATCGCTGACAGCAAGAGGCCGTAAGCATCCAATGGATTTGAAGGGATCACAACCTTCCATCCGGCAAGCCTTGTGGCCCAAGCATCAAAAGAGTGGGAATGATAAATACTTCCGCGAATACCAGCACCCACAGGCGTCATCACAGTCATTGGTAAATTATAATTACCGTTGGTCACCCAGTGGGTGTTACCTGCAATTTTGAGAAGATCTATGGTATTAAAAATATAATCCACAAATTGGATTTCAGCGACGCATCGATCACCGGTCATCGCAATTCCCATGGCCATTCCGATAATTCCACGTTCATCAAGTGGCGTGTTCCATGCGTTTTTTAAACCTTGAGTCGCTGTGAAAACTCCGCCCAGAGGAGCTCCCACGTCTTGTCCGAAAATATCTTTCACTTGCAATTGAGATTCACCCACATGCAGGGCCATTCGAATGGCTTGTGCCATATTTGCCATTAGAATTTCCTCCAGTCTGAGTTTTCATTGTTTGCATAGACGTGATCCCAAACACTCTCAGCTTGTGGCTGAGGTTCAAACCTGGCTTGCTCTTGGGCTTGTACACCTTCAAGTTCAAAATCTTTCCAGATTTGAGCCACTTCTGCCGATTTTAAATGTCCTGATTTTAAAAGTCGCTCTTCAAAGGTTTTAACAGGGTCTTCTTCACCCGTGGCGATATTTGCTCCGCTGGCTGATGAGTGACCATAAAGTCTGGACACATGGGCCTCAACGAAAGAAGGCTTTCCATTTTTTCTAATCCACTCGGTTTCTTCTTGAAGAGCGATGTAACACTCAACAGGATCATTTCCATTTACGATTCTGGATTTAATTCCAAAAGCTTTCGGTCGATCTGCGATATGAGCTTCACCGTGTTGTCCTTCGAAGCGTGTGGAAATTCCCCATTTGTTATTTTGAACAGTGATCAGCATGGGAAGCTCTGAACCCTTACGAGAAGCCCAAACCAAACAGGAAGCAAAGTCCCCTTCAGCTGTCCCCGCATCTCCGCCAGTGACCATTGTAATGGCTTTGTGACCCGCACGCTTTTGCGCGTGAGCCGTTCCAAGACCTATGGAATATTGAACTCCGATAGGTGAGGTCACAGGTGCCACATTCCATTTTGGAAAACAGTAGTGATTCGAAAAATTTCGACCGCCAGTTGAAATGTCCGTTGTTCGATTCATCATCAGACGAATGGAATCAATCATGGGCATACCCATGGCAATTAAAGTGGGAGTGCAGCGATAATGAAGATGCAAATAATCGTAAGCGAGGCCTTGCCCTTTTCGGACCTGAAGTCCTAAGGAGACTCCCCAAGCTTCTTCGCCTGGTCCACCAATCCAAAAGTAGGATTCACCAGCTCGATAAATTTTGATGAGTCTTTCTTCTAAGACCCGGGATTTCACCATATAGGCGTGAATTTTGAGTAAAAGCTCTCGAGAAAGACCCCCGTAGGAGTCCTCGATCAAAACTTTTTTTGATGACGTTTTCAGGGGAGATTTTTGAGTTGTCATAGTGACTTAGGGTTACCATGATGATCGAAAAGCTGTCAGTCCACTTTGTTAGCGCGCCGCGCAGCTCAGTCGATCCAGGCCCTATTTTTTAGAGAGATCCACGAGGTCAGACAAAACTGCGACAGCCTCTACAACTTCAGGGCGCTTAATGTATTCCTTCAAACGCTCATCTTTATTGTACCGTGCAAGTTTTTGCTTTTTCTCTTTTTCGTTCTTCTCTTTGCTGTCTTTTAAAATGTCAGCCACTTTGATCAAGCGGCCTTTTTCTTGAGTTTTCTTCGCATCATCCATCTGTTTTTTGAACTCGGGATCAGCGGCCACGCGCTTTTCTGACTTTTCTTTGAGCTTTTTAATGAGATCAGGATTAATCATGGACCACTTTGCATCACCTTCGGTCACATTGGCCTCTTTTGATAAGAAGGCAGGTAACTTGACCGGTGGTAAAGAGTAATCCAAAGTTTTTTCACCCAATTCGTCGACGTAAAAATTAGGTAACAACACATCCCCGTCCACACCCTTATGCTGAGTGCTATTTCCACCAGGAATATAGAACATACCAATGGTCACTTTCACGGCACCTAAATCGTATGGAATTGGAACTACCGTTTGGATACTTCCCTTTCCGAAGGTGTGATCAGATCCGACAACAACGGCCCGCTTATAATCCTGAAGGGCTCCAGCCACGATTTCAGAAGCACTGGCAGACACTCTTGAAGTCAATACAACCAAGGGACCTGACCAGTCCGTATCAGAATCTGTGTCCGCGTAGACTTGCTCTTCACGGCCATCAGATCGACCCGCCTGTTTTACGACATTACCTGTTTTGAAAAACAAGCCTGCAATCTTAACAGCATCCTCTAAACTTCCGCCACCGTTCTGAGAAAAATCAAGAACTAGGCCTTCAAGTTTTTGAGCTTTAGCTTCTTTAATCAACTTTTTCATATCAGTCGCGCAAGACCTGCCCCCACGCTTACCATCGGAATAGAAAGAAGGCAGATTGATCACGCCAAATTTTTTCTTTTGACCGTTCACTTCTTTTTCAAAGGGAACTAGCTGAGCCGCTTCGTCTTCGAGGTTCACTTTATCTCGGACCAAAGTGATTTCTTGGCGTTTTTTACCGTCACCTTCCGCTCGCAAAATATTAAGCCTAACTTTAGTTCCCTTTTTTCCACGGATTTTTTTAACAACATCTTTCAAATCCATGTCGATGACATTTTCCATGGGTCCTTTTTCTTGGCCCACAGCTAAAATTTTATCCTGAATCTGAACAAGTCCTGACCTAGAAGCGGCACCACCAGGAACAAGAGCATCAATCAAAGTGAAGCCATCTTGTTGCGACAAGGTCGCCCCGATGCCTTCCAATGACAAACTCATATTGATATTAAATTCTTCGAAAAAATCCCGAGACAAAAAGCTCGAATGTGGATCAAGCGCCCTGGCAAAACTATCTAAATACTGCACCAGCAAATCTTCAGGCGTCGTATCACTAATCCGTTTGATCGCTCGCTCATAATTCTTAATCACACTCTTCTTTGCTTCTTCTAACTTCATGTCAGTGGATACGTAGTTGGCCACTTGAAAATGAATGTAGTTCTTTACGAACTCTTCTGCTTCCTTGTCCGTCTTATAGTAGTCTCGCTTATCAGGATCAAAAGTGAACTCTGCTTTTTCATCTAATTTGTATTTAGGACCAAGCAAATTTTTAGCAAAGTCTGTGCGCGCTTGAACTTTCGCTAAGTAGATTGTTTGAACTTCTTTTAAGAAATCACATTTTCGAGTTTTGATTTTTTCAAAAGCCCCCTTCATGGATTTTTTAATTTTTTCAATATCACCCTTTGTGAAGTAAATTTTAGAACCATCGAGGCGCTTGATGTACTGATCAACAAGTCGGTTTTCCATCTCGGTTGTACGAGACTGAAATTTGATATGGTTTCCTAAAAACATTTGCTCAATGGTATAAACAAATTGGCATTGAAGTTGAATTTGTCCCGAGGCTGAAGTTTCTTGCGAAAAAACAGGCAGGGTAGAAACTAACGTGAATACTAGCAGCAAGTTCCGGATGAGACTCATGAGTGATTCCTTTCAGTCGATCGTCTCAATAGTTTGTCAGCTGATAAGTCAGCTGTCCACGAATCTCATCGTAATGACTTGCTCGACAAAGGGCTTAAAAATTTAGGCTTTTTCGAAAAGACTGAGCTGAGCAAAATGCTCGGCACTTTGTGAGCTCAAGCCATGGCTGGATATTTCATGCTTCATGAATTGTCCCTCATGGGTCTCGATCATAAAGAAGCTCATCTCTGGATAATCAGACTTCAGGCGAGTCAACTCCTGGACGATCATCTGGATATTCTTAGGGTCATCCTCGCTCATGCCGAAACGATGATGGGGATTATATCCGTACAGTTCGATGGCTTTTTCCACGCTCGCTCGAATGGCTTTTTGCTTTAACACAGATGTTGAAAAGCTCAGCTCCGTATCACCTAATTCATGCCGCGTAGGCACATGACTGACAGGAAACAAACTCAAGTAATTGGGCTCAATGGGAAGTATTTTTCTTCTAACAAATTCATTGATTCCCGCTTTGATGGTTTCCGGTGCGTGGCCTCGGGCCGTGATCAATGACACGGGTCTTTGATTGAAAGCTGCGTGATAAAAACACTGCCACGAAGGCCCTTTCCAATGGAGGTCAGGCTCGTCGATTGCCTTTTCGATGTCTTCAACAAAAATTTGTTTTTTTCGTCCCAGCTTCATGAGCTCATCTGCAGAATGATCTCGAAAATAACGAAAGGATCCCGTGGTATCATCAAATCGAATTTCAAAATCTGCATAGGCCCCAGATTGACCGATTTTTGAATGGTAAAGCGCCCAGTCACCACTGCTTAAAAAAAGCTCTTCACCTGTTTTTTTATTGAAAATAACCAAAGGAGTTGTGAGGTACGCGATGTTGTCGTCGAAATCAAAAAAGTAAAAACTGCGGCCACCCAGGTGAAAGTTTCGGTCTCTTTCACGGGCTCTTTGAATACCAAGCTCGAGTTGCCCTAGGGGTTTTTGATCTGTCATAGGAATGAGTTAACACACTTGCTCGTCCCTTGAGAACGAGCCTTGTAATCTTTACTTTTTTCTTAAGCGAACACTGACGGCACCGGCCGTGGCAGACACCTCAGTTTCACCTGAGGAGTTCTTCTTTTTAGGAGGCGGCATTGTCTTACCTGAAGTGGCAAAAGGACTGACCTTCGGGGTCGTCTTTTTACCCTTGGATGGGGCTTTTCCCGCAGGCTTTTTCGCTGCTTTTTTGGCGGGGACCATGTCCATTTTCACCGATAAAACTTCTAAAGCTTTTTCTAAAGTCGCGGTTTCAGCAGTGACCCCTTCAGGCATTGAAGCATTCACTTTACCCACTTTGACGTAAAGTCCGTAAGGCCCATTGAAAAGTTGAATTTCATCATCCGTGCCTGGGTAAATTCCAAGGGATTTCAGAGCGGATCTTCCGCCCCGCCCCTTTTTGGGAGCTGACAACAAAGCCATGGATTCATCAAAAGTGATTTCAAATAAACTTTGCCCCTTAGGAATGGATCGATAGTCCTTTTCATGAACAACGTAGGGACCAAATCTGCCAATTCCGACTTTTACATCTTTTCCAGAAACTGGATGAGACCCTAAAGTTTTAGGTAATTCTAATAGCTGCAGCGCTTGTTTTAAATCCACCTGTGCAGGCTCCATGCCTTGCGGCAAGGAAACACGCTTGGGTTCCTCATCGTTTTCACCCAGCTGAACGTAAGGTCCATATCGACCTGTCAGAACAAAAACATTTTGATCAGTTGAAGGATCTTTGCCAAGGCTATCTTGACCGTGAAGTTTTTGATCCACAATTTTATCGACAGTCTCTTGAGTCATATCCGCTGGCGCTTCAGCATCAGGAATTGAGGCATTGACCTTTTCACCCTCTTTGAGAGTTGTTAAGTAAGCTCCAAATTTTCCCACATGAAAGGCAACACCAGGAAGAGATTCAAAGGAAATAGATCTGGCCTCTTCTGGTAGAATTAATTTTTCTTGATTGGCAATGGAGGCCTTGAGTCCTTTTGGTCCATGGTAGAGTTTAGTTAAAAACTTGATCCAATCCATATCCCCTTCGGCGATATGATCCAGAGATTGTTCCATCTCTGAGGTAAAACCTAAATCCACAAACTCTGGCAGATGACGACTGAGAAGTTGTGACACTACAAGCGCTGTGAATGTGGGAACTAAGGCTGATCCATTTTTTTTCACGTATCCACGATCGATGATTGTTCCAATGATCGATGCGTAGGTGGAAGGTCTTCCAATGCCTTCTTTTTCCATTTTCTGAACCAGACTGGCTTCCGTGTACCGAGCTGGCGGTTTTGTTTCATGATCAGTGACTTCTAACTTTTCTTTTTTTGGCTGATCGCCTTTTTTCAAAAGTGGAAGCTTCACTTCTTTTTCAGCAAGTTCTGCTTCTGGATCATCTTGTCCTTCGACGTAAGCACGTAAATAACCTGGAAATTCGATGGTCATGCCACTGGCACTAAACAAAGTATCACCGGATTTAATTTTCACTGAGACTTGAAGTTGTCTTGCGTCCACCATTTGGCTGGCCACAGTTCGCATCCAAATCAATTCGTAAAGTTTTAATTGTGATCCAATCAAACCGGTTTCCGAGGGGTGAACTAATTGTGCACCTGAGGGTCTGATGGCCTCATGGGCTTCTTGTGCACCCTTTGATTTTTTTGCATCAAATAAACGTGGCTGTG
Source organism: uncultured Pseudobdellovibrionaceae bacterium (assembly GCA_964584655.1). GTDB lineage: Bacteria > Bdellovibrionota > Bdellovibrionia > Bdellovibrionales > Bdellovibrionaceae. The sequence goes on from CAZPBD010000032.1 coordinate 28,272, forward strand.
CTGGTAAATATTCTTTTCCGTATTCTTTTGAAATCCATCCACGAGCCGCCTGAATGGCTTCTTGAGATAAAAATGTCGAATCAGTTCTCATGTAAGTGATAAAACCTTGCTCGTAAAGTTTTTGCGCCACTTGCATGGTTTCACGAGAGCTCAAACCCAACTTTCGATTGGACTCTTGCTGCAATGTGGATGTGATAAATGGAGCCGAAGGCTT
>CAZPBD010000033.1:0-6124 GCA_964584655.1 uncultured Pseudobdellovibrionaceae bacterium
CCTGCAGGAATCAGGTGAGTAAAATAACTGCGACTTAGAGCTTGAATGCCCCCTTGAACAAGGCCAACGAAACTTGCCAAAATCATAAAATCAGTGCCTGTTTTAATTTGCACGGAATAAAGCAAAACACCGCTATAAACCACAAGGCAAAAAAGAAGCAAACTTCGACTTGCAAATTTTTGACTGAGGTATCCAAAAAAAAGGGCGCTGGGAAATCCCACAAGCTGAGTCAGAATTAATGCCTTCATCAGATCTTCTTGGTTCAATCCAATGCTGAGTCCGTAATTCACTGCCATCGTGAAAACTGTGTAAACACCATCAATAAAAAACCAGTAGGCCAATAAAAAATAGAAAATATTTTTTTGTTTTATGAGCTTTTTAAAAGTGCTCAGAATTTCTTTGTAGGTCGCCACAAATCCTGCACTTTTTTTCAGTGGTGCCGCCAACAAGTTCGGATCTTCCTTCACTTTGAGAGTCAGAACTGTCAAGCCCATGGCCCACCAAAGCGCCACACTTAAGAATGAAAATTGAATGGCTTGTGTGACGTCTCGAATTCCGAAAAGCTCGGGTTTTAAAGTCATGATCACATTCAAAATAAAAAGCAGTCCTCCCCCAAGATATCCAAACGCATACCCTTGCGAAGACACTCGGTTGAATTCAGAGGGCTTTGCCACCAGTGGCAGCAGTGAATCATAAAAAATGAGACTGGCTTCGAAACCCACGTAGGCCAAAACATAAACGCCGATGGCAAAGGCCCACTGCCCTTGCGGAATCAGACTGAGAGCTGCGGTCGCAAAAATTCCCAAAAGCGCAAAAGACATCAGCCAGGACTTCCGGTTGGAGGACTCATCACTTTTTCGTCCCCAAAACGGGGCCAGCGCCGCCATCAAGAAGCCTGCAAAACCCAAAGCAATCCCTAGACGTAGGGTGGTGATTTCAGAAGAAACCCCCTCACTCCAAAACTGTTTAAAAAAAACAGGAAAAAATCCAGCAATCACCGTTGTGGCAAAAGCTGAATTTCCGAAATCATAAAAAACCCAGGCTTGTTTTTGATTCATGCTGATCCTCAGCCTGCACCAAAGTCCCTCATCAAGCAAGACTCTCGCAGAGCTAGACTCAATACCTCTATTCAGTTTTCCGAAAAGTCACCATAACCATCGGAGAACTGTTCTATGATTCAAGCCCTTCTCATCACAATGTTTTTGATGCTTTCAGCCTGCGGAAAAAAAGAAAATGATGTCAAAGGCTCAATCACCAATGTCAGTGTCTCGAAAGCCTTTGAATCCACTCAAGAAGTCCTTTTTATGGAAGCTGAAGTCGGCAACAGTCAGGTGGTTTTTAAAGATGATATTTTGACCATCCAGGATCCAGCAAGCCTTCAAACTTTAGGATCTGTATTGATGGTCAGAAATGGCAATATCAATCGACTGAGCGTCAAACTGGACATCACAAAAGCCAAATTAGCCGCAAGCTTACCGAATCTTCAGCTACCGAATGGTGGAACTCTTCCCGTGGAAGGCTTTGAGACGTTACAGGCCTTTCCAGCTGGTGAAAATTCAAAGGTCTATCTGGGACAAAAACAAGGTCAGTATATGCTGGGCTTAGCTTTAGCCGTGGAGCAATTCAATAACGTCGCAGGCTACATTCCCGGAGCTTCTTTCTTTTTTAAATTGGATACGAACAATGGACTGGGTGGATACTTCACTGCTCGAGAACCGAATAAAAGCGGTGTTGCAATTTTGGCTGAAATATCAGCTCAAAAGCAATTGGTGTTTAAAGAAAAAAGTGCCACGTTCGAGCAAGCTCAATACTTTGGCTACTTTGTAGATAAATGGAAGAAATCAAAAACCAAGCTCAGAATTAAATAAGACTTTATTTAACCTCAAAAATATCGCCGTTATCAGTTGAAAAATACAATTGTCCTTCGGGTCCCGCTTCCACTTCACGGATGCGCAGTCCTTGATTTTCGAAAAATCTTTTCTCTCGGACAAATTTTTGATCTTTAATTTTGACTTGATTGAGGTGAGTCATCGCCAAGGCTCCAATAATAAAAGAATCTTGGAGTTCTGGAATTTTGGAAGAGGTATACTGGGCAAATCCGCTAGGTGCAATTGACGGCAAATAATAATGCACTGGCTTTTCGATCCCTTCTTTTTCAGGACCCTTTCCAATTTTTGGACCATGATATTCTCGGCCATAAGTAACAACAGGCCAACCGTAGTTAGCACCCTTTTTGACCAAATTAATTTCATCACCACCGCGGGGTCCATGCTCGTGCACCCAAAGATCTTTGGTTTTTAAATCCATCAACAACCCTTGCGGATTTCGGTGACCATAGGACCAGATTTCTGGAAGCTTAGGTGCCTGGTTTAAAAACGGATTGGTCCCGTGGGCTTTGCCTTGCTTATCTAATTTCAAAACTTTCCCCATGTGGGTCGTCAGATCTTGAGCTAAATCCCGAAGGTTTCGCTCGCCAACGGCCATCCAGATTTCAGAATCCGTCACGACAATTCGAGATCCAAAGTGAATGCCGTCTTCTTGAGCCGGAAGAGCCACGAAGATTTCCTGAATATTTTGAAGCTCATAAACTGTGGGTGCCGATTCGACCAGCTGGGCTTTTGAAAGTGCTGTGGTGTGCAAATCACCCATTTGTTTGGAATAGGTAAAGTAAACATTTTTTGATTTATCAAAATCAGAATCGATGGCAACGTCTAACAGTCCACCTTGACCGTAAGCAGCCACTTTTAATGAACTTTTCACCGGGTAAGCTTTTTTCTTCACCACATCAAAAACTTTGAAGGTCCCCACCTTTTCAGTGATCAACATTTTTTGTTTATCAATGAAGACCATACCCCACGGTTGGCTAAAATCTTCAGACAGTTTTTCAAATTTGAGTTCTGCTGATTGAGAAAACGCAGCAACAAAAGAGACGATTAAAAATAAAAAGGGCTTCATGTTAAATTCCTTCCAATAGATCTGAAAGTCGAAATTGAGATAAGCTTTTAAAAATATCTTTTTCCACGTGGTTCGAGACTCGATTCACAATTTTTTTCATCGAGCAGCTGACGGGACAAGCTTTGGATGAGGGTCTTGCAAAATCAGCAATTGCATCTGGTGAATCCACAGCTTTGTAAATATCCGCCAAAGTCACCTTTTTGGGATCCTTGGCGAGCCACACACCGCCATCACGGCCTTTTCTAGAAACGATAAGACCTGACATCGACAGCTGTGACATCAGTCTTCTGACGACAACAGGATTTGTTTTGAGGCCTTCAGCCATTTGCCGAGAGCTCATCTTTTTATCTTTGTTGAACGCCAGGGCCATTAAAATATAGAGCGCAGAGGAAAACTGCTCATTCTTCATGTGGACGATTTTAACTTAAAAGTGGATTTAAGCCAACCCACAAGTGTGTCTTCAGGGCCAGGCATACGGCTATTGATCAAGGCACCATCCGCTGACAGCTTGCGAATGATCTCTTTGAGCCGAGGCTCTTTACTAGAAACTTTATCAAACTTAAATCCGTAACCAATGGGTTGAGACTCTCTGCGGTAAATCACTTCACCGTTCAATGCAATCACACCTGCTGAATCTTTAAAATAAAGTTTCAACAAATCACCTTCTTGAAAAACGGAGGGTGCCTCGAGGAAGGCTCCACCTTCTGAAATATTTTTAATCTCTACCCAGTGCTGCTGACCCTTGAGTTCCACTTGGCATTGAAAATCAGCTTTGTATCGAGGTTTTGTTTCCCACCAGCGAAGTCTTGGATCAAAATAAAGACGACGAACTGCGGGCTTAAGAAAATACCCAACCACCAGAAAATTAATGCAGAAGAAAAGCCCCAGGCCGATGGCCATTAAGGTCGTTGAGTTCTTTGCGTACTCGATCACGCTGTAGGTAAACGGAATAATCATCAGAACGACGTAAGCGATGTAGCTCCATTTGCGACACATGAAAATGAAGAAAGCACCTAGGATAGGAACGGCCGTGAAAACTGCAAGTGTCAGTCGATTTTCTGAAAGCATTAGAGCTTGAAAATAAATGTTCAATGGAATTTTGGTGAGCAAAGCATTGAAGAGAATATTTCCAATTGGTGCGATGACATGAAAAGCGGCAAGCAAAACAATGGGCCATGGTCTTTGTTTCATGACATGATTATCAACTGAAGCTGATTTAAAAAACAAGTTTAAATTGTCTCAAGATTCAGAAGAACTGGACTTGATGGAATCCATATTTACATATAATTTACATACAAGTCAAACACCGAATTTTGAAGGAGTCTTTGCATGTCAACACTCAACGCCCTCTTTAGCGTCATCAGCTTTTCACTGTTTTTACAATTGGCTGTGATTCTATTGCTGACCTTGGTGTGATTTTGACTTCTTTTGTACCGGAATTTTTTGTAGCTCTGCCCATGGGCAATCGTCTTTTTCACATTTGATTTCACGACTACAGATTCCATCGTGTTCAAATGTGGGCCCGCCCCTGACAAGTAGACCCAAAAGCTCACCTTTTTTATTGTACATACCACTGCCCGAAAGTCCTGCGTGTGCAGCCATGGAAATTTTCTGATGAGAGGCTTTGTTCACCAAGTTCTTGGGTGCAAAACCTTCCTGGATTTTGAGTGGCGAACCCAAAGGATGCCCCACTGCAAAGATTTTCTCTCCGGCCCGCAAGGCTTTTGATTGAATATGAATTGGCTTTCGGTCTCGAACTTTCCGGTCCAATTGCACAAGTGCAAGATCGTAAGGATTGTTTTCATTTTTTGTGTACTGAGAGTAAATCACGCGTTTGCATTTGTACTGCTTTCGATCATCCCGTTGAATCTTTTCCACATCCTGATTGGAAAGATAATCAAATGCGAAAGTCAAATCAGCACAATTGGTCTGATTGGCGCAATGAGCAGCTGTTAACACAAGGTCTTCTCCGACTAAAACTCCAGAGCAATTGGACCAAAGAACATCATTGGAAAACTCTGATGGCTGACATGTTCGGTAAGAAGAGCTAAATGGCAAAGGATTTTGATTAAATTGAAATCCATTGATAATGGCCACAGTCGCTCTGACTTGCTTTTGAAACAACTTTGAATAAGGAAAAGCTGAAGCTGAGCGCATTTTAAATTCCTCTGCCTGAGTAAATGAATTGAGAAAAAATAAAACTGCGAAAAGCTTTAGCACAAATTGATCCTCTTATTTCTTAGAATGAAGGGCTTTGATTTCATCAAATGTTTTGTTGTAAGTAGGTCGATCTAAGACACCAAATTCAAAAACACCCTTCATTGCCTCAAACAAGACATTCCACTCGGCAGACTTTCTCATAAAACAAGACAGCTCAAAAGCATGCTCACTATCTGCTCGATAGGTAGAATACATGGTTGCCGAAGGAATATCTTTCGGCGTATCCACCAAAATACCCTTTTCAACTCGGACGTAAACTCGGTCCGTTTTAAACTCACCTAACTGCGCTGTGATCACACAGGTGGCCTGTTTTTCGCCAGCAGCAACAAAATTAATCAGCTTATCTGAAGAATCCACCACGCCCGAAGCAATGCCCATACCTTCTTTAGTTTCTTCCGATAAAACGATCTGTTTTAATTTTTCGATGTCCTTCAATTTAATTGCGTTGATCCTTCGACGTTCAGTTCGGGGATTCACAAAGTTTTTGATATCCAAAACTTGATTATCTAGTCCATAAACAACAATGAGTTGTCCCAAATTCTGATACATTTCTTCAAAGTAGAAGTTGTTCGTTGCATGATCGCAAGCAATACTAACGACACCGTTGGAGTTTTTAAACTGCATTTGTGTTCGATAAAGATCTAATTCTTTATCGGTTTGCTCAAGTTTTGCGCTGTCCATATCAAGCAGTAAAAAATCTTGAGGATGAAATTTACCATCCAGTTGAATTTGACAAAATTGTTCTTCGTTTGCCTGTCCTAACAATGCCTGGGGACTCGTGAGCTCCACTTCTTTTTGTCTCATGATCACAAGCTTCTTGTTTCCAGAAAGCTTTTTGAGAGCCTCTAAATTTCTGAAAGCAATCTTAAATCCATCCTGAGTTTTGATTTTTTCACTGTCGGTTGCAATCGCACCTTCAGAGGCTTGACCGCTCTCAACAGCTGAAGCC
>CAZPBD010000033.1:6224-22373 GCA_964584655.1 uncultured Pseudobdellovibrionaceae bacterium
AGTCTCTGGTTTTGAAGCTTCAGGTGATGCAAGCTCTGGCTTGCTTGCCTGGGGCTGATTCGCCGGCACTAGCAAAGGATTTTCTGCTTTCTCTGTCTTAATTTGAGGTTTTGGAACCGCTGGGCTGATGACTGCGGACTCTTTCTCTGTTGTTTTTTCTTCGGCTTCGGCTTTGGCTTTGGCATCTGCTTCGGCTGCGGCTTTAGCATCAGATTCAGCTTTGAGCTCTAGCTCTTGACCCGTTTGCTGGGTTTGTTTGGCCTTGTCCTGAGCACCCTGCCTGATCTTGCCAGCGCTATTTTTCTTGGCACAGCCGATTTGGAAAGCCATGAAACTGATCAATAATAATTTCCACATACGTCCACCACTTCTTTGCGAAGCCTGTCGAAGATTTTTTCAGCAGGCTCAAAAAAGCTAAGAATCTGACCCAATCCATAAGTGAATATGAAACTGGTGACATCTTAGCTGTACCAATTTGAGTCATGCACCCAGGGGGCCAATTCCATAAAACGGCCCGAGACCAATAATGGCTTTCAAAAGAAATTCTTATGGGTACTTTCAACTGTCGAACAAAAATTGCTAACAGCCCCACTTCGGATCGCGGTTTGATTCATTTCGATTCAAATCAGTGCCAATTCCTAGGCCCTTTGATTGCATTGCATGAGTGTGTGAAAAAGATTTTGCTGTGCCTGATGGCACTTTCATTCTTGCAAATCAGCCAGGCCCAAGTGTCCTGTGGAACTTCCGTAAATTCAAAATCAAAGTCTGAATTGCAAATCAACTATAAAGAAAAAGAAGTTCTTCACTTTATTAAAAGCCACAATATTATTCCTGAGCGATTTTTAAATCCAATTGTCGAGCGCGTGAGTGCCTTTCGCTTTCAGAATGAAGACATGGGAAATGCCTTATTTGCCAGCGCACTTTCAGCACTGGGACCAAGACCATCTCCACAAAGAGATTTGCTCATTCAAAAATTTTTGGCTCCACTTTTTGATCACTATCAAGCTGAGTTTCAAAATTTCACATCTCGTCTACCTAAAGGTTGGCCTCTCAGAGTTCATAACCTTTTTGAACTGTCAAAACTTGGATTCAAACCTGACGCTTACGGAACAATTCAGTGGCGGGCCGAGGACTCAGTTCATTTTTTAAGTCTGATGAAAGCTGAATTCTCTAAAAAATCAGGGTTTGATTTAATTGCAGCCAATCGACTGCTTGTGCAGATGGCCTATCTCCACTCAAGTCTCAGTGGAAATAAAAAAATGATGTTAAGTGACTTGAAGGCTGCATCAGATGACTTTTTTCTTGCTGAAAAATTGGGTCATACTTTCATTCCGACCATTGGGGAATGGGACTTGGCTAACGTCACAGCCCAGTGGCATTTGCGAGCCACTGTGAATATGCTCCCCAAATCCTTGAATGGAAAAATTCAGGTCCACGGCGGCGACGGACTCAGCTCAATCGAAGGCATCACTCACGATCACAGCCATTTGGTGAGATGGCGATTAGGTGCTGTAGCAAAATCTTTAGGTTTCAATGTCAAATCAAGTGAAACTTTTCAATCCGATGCCCAGATTTCAAAAGCTTTAGAGCGAGCACTCAAAAAAGCAACCCATGCCGATCGAGAAATGCTGGGTAATACAGTCTTCTTCTTTGTTCATGAACCAGAACCCCTTCAACTTTTTATCCAAAAGAACCAGTTTCTTAAAACACCAGAACAGGCTCAGCAGTTTGCAAAAATGATGCGTGAAACCTTAGAGAAGAATTCAGAGTTCTATCCCATGATGAAAAATCGATTTGCTGATTTTGAATCCGCAGCAGCCCATCTTGTTCAACTCATTGCCATTGAGATGTAGTTTAATAGATTAAGAATGGCTTTCGTGTTTTGATCCATTGCTTTTCATCTGCCACCAATGCTTTTTCCAGATCACTGATTTTACTCTCGCGATCATCCACCCACTCGCGCAGCTCTGGGCCCCCATTGATCACATCGATGGCCAATTTTCCGGAAGTGTACTCATACTCAAAATTTCGCCACAGAGGATAATTGGGGTGTAATGTTCTGATGGCTTTCAGCATCAGTGCAGTCAGCCTAAAGGGTTTAAACTGGTTGGGTTTGTAGCCAGGAAAATCGGTGTGGATCTGAAAGCCATGACATAATTTTTTTTCATGCTTGTGAAATGTAGGTTCAAAAAAACACTCACGGATATGAACACCCTTCATCCACTGCGGTGCCATCTTCTTCATTAAAGCCAAAATCTTTTGGTAATCTAAATCACTGGCGCCCATGAGCTCTAGAGCCCGCGTGGTACCCCGACCTTCACTTAATGTGGTCCCTTCAATGAGCACGGTTCCCGAATAGCATCTGGCCATGTTCAAAGTGGGTGCGTTCGGTGAAGGGTTGACCCACACACGTTCACTGGGCCAACCAAATTCATTTTTTTTGATCGGTGAATAGCCCTTCATCGGAACCACCAGCAAATTTAAATTCAAACGAAATTTATCTTTGAAATACAAAGCCATCTCGCCCATGGTCATCCCGTGGCGCATGGGAAAGTCAGAGGCCCCCACGAAGGATTCAAAACCTTCACGAAGTGAAAATCCTTCGACTTCCCGACCTGCAGGATTAGGTCGATCTAAAACGATCAAAGATTTTTCAAATTTTTGACAAGCTTGCATGACATAAAGAAGTGTTGTGACAAAAGTGTAAATCCGACAACCCAAGTCTTGAAGGTCAAAGAGAATCACGTCGCAGCTTTTCATCATTTCAGGCGTGGGCTTGCGAACTTTTCCGTAAAGGCTGTAGATCGGAATTTGATATTCTGGGTGAATGAAATCTTCGGTTTCAATCATGTTGTCTTGTTTTTCACCTTTGATGCCATGCTGAGGTCCAAAGGCTGCGCTTAATTTAATTTTTTTGTGCAAAAGATCCAACGAATGCTCAAGCTTGTCATTCACACTGGCAGGATGCCCCACCAAAGCCACTCGCTTTTTTTTCAACAATTGAATCAGTTGTTTTTTTGTCAGTAAATTTTCAATTCCTAATTTCATTTGATCACCTTTAAATTTGAATTTGATAACTTCCAAAGTGATGAAAGTTTGGCTGAGAGTCTGCGTGCTTCACGGCCCAGTGTTGTACTTCATTTGATTTAGATAAAAAAACAGCGGTCATCGAAACCTGCAGCTGATGCCAATCGGTCAGGTTCAAAATTTGCGCTTTGAATTCATTGTTTCTCCAGGAATGACTGATCACCCGGAAATCATTGGATCTCATGGGTGGTTGAGGCTTTCTATAATCCTCAAATTTATAAAGATTCCATTCTTTTTCTGTCGAGAAATTAAACTCATAATACTGATTTGAATTTGGATCTTTTAAGAAAAGCTCAAAGCAGGTCTTCTTCCAGAGATTGTCTTTCCTGAGCTCATCAGTTGGGGACTCCTCGTAAAAGCTCTGTCCCCATTGAATTTGAAGGCTGGGATCATGGGTTTGAAACTTCAGCTGGAGCTCGGGCCCTAGGCGTGTCAGCTGGGCTGCGCACGAAACTGAAAATGGCGGTGTTTTGAAGGGTGTTAATGGGCTCACTTGGAAATCAGGTTAACAGAGCTTGAAAGCATTTGGGAATTGACGAAAAGTGGACTCGACTTAAAGCCAGCTTTCGGGTACAGATTGAGGCATGATTCATGTCAATAATATCTCGAAGCAGTACGGAACTAAAATTCTCTATAAAAACGCCAGTTTTCAAATCAACGCCGGTGAAAAGATTGGCCTTGTGGGTCCTAACGGCAACGGGAAAACCACCATCTTTCGAATCCTGATGAACGAAGAAGGATACGATGGCGGCAACATCTCGATGTCTGACAAACTTGTGGTGGGATATTTTTCTCAAGACATTGAAGACATGCGTGGACGAACAGTCATTGAAGAAGTGAAAACTGCGATCCCCTCTTTGTCTCGCTTACAAAAAGAACTTCAAACCTTAGAAGCTCAATTATCTGAACCTCTCGATGATGATCAAATGACAGCAGTGCTTGAAAAGTACGGCGAAGCTCAAGCTCAGTTCGAACAGCTTGGTGGTTATGATCTCGAAACTCGGGCCTCAGAGGTTCTCACGGGTCTTGGAATTCCACCGGAGGATTTTCACCGGGACACAGCCACTTTTTCTGGTGGCTGGAAAATGCGAATCGCGCTTTCAAAGATTCTGGTTCTGAACCCTCAAGTTCTTTTGATGGACGAGCCCACCAATCACTTGGATTTAGAAAGTATTTTGTGGCTTGAAGAATGGCTGAAGAACTTTAAGGGTTCAATCTTGATGACAAGCCATGACCGCGAATTCATGAACAGATTGATTAATAAAACCATTGAAGTGGCCCATCAAACTATCACCACTTACTCTGGCAACTACGACTATTACGAAAAAGAAAAAAAGATTCGTATGGTTCAATTGGAAGCTGCCGCTCGTAGACAAGACGAGATGCTCGCCAAAGAAGAAGAATTTATTGCAAGGTTTGCAGCTCGAGCCTCCCATGCGGCTCAAGTGCAAAGCCGAGTGAAAAAAATTGAAAAAATTGATCGCATCGAAGTCATCAAAGAAGAAGACAGCATCGGATTTGCTTGGCCCACCATTCCTCGGGGTGGGGATGAAGTTGTGAAATTTGAAAATCTTGGCAAAGTTTGGCAAAAGGATTCCGGCGAAGAAAAGCTTGTTTTCAAAGGGGCCACAGCCTTGGTGAAACGACAAGACCGCGTGGCTGTGGTCGGCGTGAACGGTGCTGGTAAGTCCACATTGCTCAAAATTATCTCCGGCATGGCCACTCCTTCAGAAGGTCAGTGCTCATTGGGGCCAAGTATTCAGTTGGGTTACTTCAGTCAAAATTCCATGGATCTATTAAATCCTAACCTGACAGTGATGGAAGAAGTTCACTCAGCAGTTCCCACCCAAAGTATCGGCTTTGTTCGAAACTTACTGGGCTGTATGAAATTTTCTGGCGACCAGGTGGATAAAAAAATTAAAATTTTATCTGGCGGTGAAAAATCCAGAGTTGTTCTTGCTACAATATTAGCAAAGCCTTTGAATTTTTTAATTCTCGATGAGCCCACGAATCACTTGGACATCGGGACTCGAATGATTTTACTTCAAGCCATCAAAGATTTTGATGGCACCGTGATGATCGTCAGCCATGACAGACACTTCTTGCGTGAAATCACCACGAAAGTTTTTGAGCTGGATCAAAACAAGTTATTGGTCACCGAAGGCACTCTCGATTATTACCTAGAAAAACGACGAAAAATGCTGAGCCACTAAAGCTAAGCCAAGGTTTTTTTCAAAGATAAGCTCATCAGCTGATGAGCTTATCTTTACATCAGTTTTGTTTTTTCCTGAGACTGAATCCACTGGTTTACTTCTTTTTCTAAAAGATCCATGGGAATAGCCCCTTGACCCAAAACAACGTCATGAAATTTTCTGACATTAAATTTTTCTTTCAATTTGTCTTCAGCCACTTTTCTGAGTTCTAAAAACTTAAGCTGACCCACTTTGTAAGCCAAAGCCTGACCGGGCCAAACAATGTAGCGATCCACTTCCACTTCGATTTCGATTTTGGATTTGGCCATATTGTTTGTGAAATAATCAATGGCTTGATCACGAGTCCAATTTTTTGAGTGCAAACCAGTATCCACTACAAGTCGAATGGCTCGCCACATTTCGTAACTGAGCTGTCCATACTTCGAATAAGGATCCGTGTAAAAACCCATCTCTTCACCTAGGTTTTCAGCATAAAGTCCCCAGCCTTCGCCAAAAGCTGTGTAGCCAGAGTACTTTCTAAATTTAGGCATTTCTTTTAATTCTTGAGCGATCGAAATCTGCATATGATGACCAGGCACGGCCTCGTGCAAAGTCAAAGCTTCCATTCCCCATTTAGGCCGAGCCTTCAGATCATGGGTGTTGGCTTCAAAAAATCCCGCGCGACCAAGCTCAGGGCTGCCAGGGTAATAGTAGGCTGTGGGGGATGTGGGCGCCTTATAGGCCGGCATTTCACGAACACCGTACGTGAGCCTGGGAAGAGTTTCAAAAAGCTGAGGCATCGCTGCGTCCGCAAGCTTAGCAATATTTCGGTAAGCGAGCATGAGCTCTTCAGGTTTTTTGAAAAAGAATTTTGAATCCGACAAAAGATGCTTATTGAATTGAGCAAGAGTTCCCTTGAAACCCACTTTGTCTTTAATCTGATTCATTTCGGCCGTGATTCTTTTGACTTCACTGAGCCCGATTTCATGAATTTGATCTGCCGTCATATCAGTTGTCGTGTGGTACTTAATCGCCCATTTGTACCACTGATCTCCCAAAGGCAAACTCTGCACAGAGACGCTATCAGTTCTGGAATTTGGAATGTAGGTTTGTTTCAAAAATGTTCTTAAATTTTCTAGCTCGGGATAAAGTTTGCTTTGGATGACTTCACGGGCTTGTTTTTGAAACTCAGCCGCTTGGCTTTGAGGAAGTTTTGATAAATTTTTGAAAGGTGCATACAGGGCTGAGTCATCAATGGACTTGGTCAAAATGGAATCAAACTGTGAAACAACTTTTGAAAGCACCACTTGAGGAGGCGTCATCTTTTTATCAAGTCCTGTCTTTAACAAAACCATGTGCTGCTTTAACTTTTGATCCGCTGTGGATAATCTTTTTAGGATGTTTTCCACATCTGCCACATTTTGTTTTGGCATAGATGTCAGCGTATCAATCAGATCTGTATGAATGCCACCCAATTGATTTAATGGCATCAAGTGATTATTGAATTGAATGGCCTCTAGACCCAATGCAATTCGTTTTGCATATAAATCAAAGTTAATTTGATTGAATTTATTAAGCTGAGCCCGTTTGACTTTTTTCAGTGCCTGTTCAGAACACTTCAAACGGACATCCCTTTTTGCGATGGATTCCAAACTGTCATCATTCCAAAGGCCTGCGGCTTTGACATCCCCTAGGTCACTTGCAAATTCTGGGTATTCTTTCATGGTTTGGTCCCAGTCGATGTCTAGCAGATCTTGAAATTTGAGATTTTCATTTTTGTACTGGCTTTTCAGTTGGTAAGGTTTGCAAATCTCTGTGGAGGCCTGGACTGTGGATATAAATAAAAAAAGGCTTAAGGCAGTTTTTAGCATGTTTTTTCTTCCTTCAATGTGAAGGTCAACGCTGCCATATGTCTTAATTTGAAACAATCAAAAAGCCTTGAATCATTTCACATTCAATCCGATAGGACTGATATGAAAATTACACTTTTGATTCTCTTTGTGAGCTCGATTTCCTTGGCCCAAAAAACCCTGGATCAACATGTCCAACACGGTGTTCAAGAAACCCAAAAACTTTTGGTGAATCCTGAACAGCGAAAGGAAATTTTCGGAGATCCAAAAGCGAACAAAGCCAATCAGGATTTACAAAAGCTCACTGGTGGCGATATGGTCATTGATCAGGAAATTTGGGAACTTGCAGCAGAGCTCGTGCCCATGCTGGCTCAAGATGGCAACGGTGATCCTGCACAGATGATTAAACTATTGGATGACATGAAACGGAATCCGACTTCTTTGGCCGGTAAGTTTACACCCGAGCAAAGGGCCAAGTTGAAAGCCATTGCTGAAAAAATTCAAAAGTCTAAAGCAAAACCGTAAGCTTTAGCTTCTGACCATCCATGCTTTTCTTAAAATTTTCTCTGCATTTTTCAAATCATCCATTGTCACATGGGGCTGCAAAGCCAAACCGAAAACCAGGGCCCAGATCATGCGGGCCCAATGCTTTTTTTGCGCTGGTAGCGAATTCTCGAGGTTCTTCAGATACTCTTTTTCAGCCCGGTCAAAGATCCCACTGAGCTCAGTTTTTTCGACCCGGTGTTTGGCATAGAACTGCAAAAATGTGGGCTGCTTTTGGATTCGTTTTCGAGCCACAGCTATCAGGTCGCTGAACTCCCCTTTTTTAATTTTCTCAGCCCGTTCAAGGCGAAAACCAAAAAAGAGCGACACATAATGTTCGACGGCTTGAACCAGCAGAGCCTTTTTATCATTTCCGAAATAGTAGTAAATAAGAGATCTGGTGACCCCGCTCTTTCGAGAAAGCTCTGCCATGCTCCAGCGTAATGAACCCTTTTTCATTTCAAGCTCGATGACCGAGGCCATAATTTGATCGATATCCACTTGCTTGGAACTGGTCATAGAAATTGTCCTTTTTGAAATGAGAAAGCCCTCTTAGTTGACAAAAATCTGTCAAAAGTGTCAACGCTACATGTTGAAAGAAATCATAGATCGCGTTAAATTGCCCTCACATCTGTTCGTGATATGAACCGTGGGAAAACCACCAAGTTTGTTTTCGGCAAGCAAACTTGGTGGTTTAATATTGCTCATATGAAATCCATCCTTTTATTTCTCTCACTTTCTCTTCTCATCGGCTGCAGTCGCACTGATTTGGCCTTCCATTACGCTGATACTTTTATCGCCTACGAAATTAAAGACCAATTTGATTTTGGGGGCACCGTTGTTGATGGCATCAGCACCCAATTTGTGACAGACGTAAGAAAGGAGTTTTTGCCTCAATTGACCGCTGAGATGCAAAAGGTCCAACTTGAATTTGAACAAATGCAAGCGGATCAAACACCGCAAAAAAAATGGTCGGAATGGATTCTCAAAAAGACCTATGATTTTAGAAATCTGGGGTATCAATCTGTTCTGTTACTGGATCGTCAAAGTGCTGCTTTTAGCGGGCTCATGAAAACAAAAAATTGGAATGAGTTTAAGAAAAACTTCGATAAGAAAAATAAGAAACTTGAAAAAGAAAAACCAGAAAGTCGGTTGAACAAAACCTTAGATGATTTTCTGGGCTCGCTGACCAAAGAGCAAGAAACGCAGATTCAAGAGTTTTTAAAAAAGTATCCCACAGATCCCGTGGATCGGGCCATCAACCGACGAGCGACATTAAGTCAGTTTGAAGCAAAAATGACTCAATTCAGTCCTGAGAACTTTCAAAAAGCAGCCAGTGATTTTCTGCAAAACCCACAAAATTATGGAGATCCCGCAGTCCAAGAAAGAATGAAGGCCCGGGCCGCCGCCTTAAGTGAAACCCTGGGTTTTGTGCTGCAAAGCTTAACACCGCAGCAGACAAAAAAGTTGAAAAAAACCTGGAACAAATATCTAACTGAGTTTTCAGAAATCCATCAGAAAGCAGTGAAGCCTTGAAGTTTTTTGCCCTTGTTCTAATCGAAGTTTTTTTGTTCACGTTCTTCGCCGAGAAGTACGGATTTCTGAATACCCTCCTTGCCTACTGGGTGCCCACTTTCTTAGGATTTTCACTTCTACCCAGGTTAGGACAGGGATTTCAAACCATTCAGCTCACGCCGGCAAATGAAACGGCAGGATTGCACCGGGTTTTGTTATTTTTAGGATGCCTGCTTTTGATCACTCCACTTCTCACATTCAGAGTGATTGGAATTTTTTTGATTCTTCCAGGCTTCAGACATCTTTTGATTTGGAAGCTGGCACAACTCATCAAAAAGCAAATGACCCAATTTCAAGGCGGCAATGGATTTTACTTTTTTCGATCTCAAGGCTTTTCGAAACCTCACCCAGAGGCTTTTTACTCCAATGACTACCCGACTGAGATCAAAGATGTCACACCCATCATCCCTCAGATTGAGAAGCCGAAACACTGAATTTTCGATCCACACTCTTAGAAAGATCTGATCTTTTTAAGACTGTTAAAAAATCCAGACAATCAAAATCTCGATCAAAGGCAGGCTCTGATAAAATTCGAGAACCTAATTTTAAATAGGATTTTAAAAGTGGCGGAATTAAAGATTCCACTTCTGCTTGCTGCTCTAAATTTAAGGGCCCGTGCAAAAGATCGAGTTCTTTTTGAAAATGATCAAATTGAAATTCTCGGGTGGGATGACAACCATTATTTAAAACTAAATCCTTTAAAACCAAAGATCTGTAGACCAAAGCCGCTTGCCGAGAATTATTGATTTTAACACTGGAGCATCCAAACAATGTCTGAGCACCGCTGGCCTTCATGTACTCTGCGATTCCCCGCCACAAAAGACTGATCACAGCTCCTCTGCGGTGTTCTTTTGCAATACAAGCCCGGCCCAGTTCTAAAAAGGGGCCTTCAAAACTTTTGATGCCATCCAAACAAAATTCTTGAGCGGTGTAAGAGTCTGAAGGCTCATTGGACAAATGAACCCGGTAAGTTCCGATCACTTGGTGACTGTCTTGATGAAAAATAAGAAGATGATCAAACAAGCTGTCATACTGATCAAAATCAAGGCCTCGGCCCTTCATTCCTCGAAATTCCAGATTAAAAACTTGATGTCGCAACTTAAAACTTTCAACCAGTTCATCAGTCGTTTGAGCTGTCTTGAGACGATAAGGTCCAAACTCGAGCTCAAAGGGAAATTGAGGTTGGAAACGATGAATTCCTGCTTTACGCATTTGAAAACTGTCTTGTAAGTTTTGAATCGCTGCCATCATCATCAAGAGACTCCTTTTGGTTGAGTGATCTGACCTCTAGGATTATTACAATCCAATCGAGGCCGCAAAGACGAGTCATGATTTGGTTAGCAAATGATTAGTAAACCATAAAGATTGCCTTGACCCTGCGTGTGCCCCTCGTTAATTCATTATGTATGCGAGCCAACTACAAAGGTATTCCGATCAATACCTCTAAAAATACCCATGAAGAAGTTTTTCATCTTTTAGATCAACCTAAAACTGCAAAAATCATCGATATCCCCAGCGGGAACGGGGCCTTTGTTCTAAGACTTAAAGATCACGGCTATACAAATGTTTGGGCTGTGGACATTCAAAATTTAATGAAATTTGAGCATCAACAATTCGTCGTCAGTGATATGACTCAAAAATTAAACTTGGATGATAACTCGCTCGATTCTGTGGTTAGCATTGACGGCATCGAACACATCCGACAACAAGATTCTTTTATCAAAGAAGTTCACCGGGTTCTCAAACCTGGCGGTCAACTTCTACTGAGCACTCCAAACATAAGCTCACTCAGATCCCGTTGGAAATGGTTCACCACGGGTCATCATCACAAGTGCGATGCTCCACTGGATGAAAAAAATCCCAATCCCTTGCATCACATTGCGATGATTTCCTACCCAGAACTTCGCTATCTTCTTCACACCTGTGGATTTCAAATCACGCAAGTTTCAACGAATCAAACCAAGTTGGCTTCTTTTTTATTTCTGCCTTTTGTGCCTTTTGTTTATTTGATGACAACTTTAGCTTACAAAAAAAGCGGCCGTCGGGACAAAACTGAATGGTTAAATAAACAAGTGAAACAAAGCATGTTCACAAAAGCTTTGTTGTTTGGTGAAACTTTGATCGTGAAAGCTGTTAAAGTTTAGGAGAAAATCGCTTTTTTGTATTTCAAAAAAACAGAATAAGCCGACAAAACTGATATCTGTAGTCCTGCAAAGCCATCTAAGAATCCCAATTTTAAAACATAATGGCGAAAAAATCGAAAAATCGGATTGAGCAGCATAGAAATCAAAAGACCAATTCGATTACGACCCGCAAGCTTCCGGGCGGCAAGTTCTGAGTACTTCGCAATTTTACCCAGGTGATCTGAAAGATCTGTGACTGAGTAATGATAAACCACTCCTTTGAAATCAGAAACTTTTTGATTTCGATCAAAAATCAGTCTTTCGTGAACTAAGTCCTCTGACCATGTCGAACCGTTTTTAGGAAAGAGTCTGACATGTCGATCGGGAAACCATCCAGAATGATGGATCCACTTTCCACAGTAATTTGTTTTGCGATTGATTTGGTAATAACCAGAAAGCTGACTTTTGATTTCTAAAATTTCTTGCTGAATTTCATCAGATAAAACTTCATCGGCATCCAGAGATAAAATATATTCTGAAGTTGCCAAGTCATTGGCTTTATTTTTCGTGTTCGAGAACCCCAGCCACTGGGTTTGGTGGAACGAGACTTTTTCAAACTTTCTACAAATGGATTCGGTTTGATCTGTGCTGTAGGAGTCCATAATAATGATTTCATCAGCGACTGGACCCGCCGCTTTTAAACATCTTTCAATGTTTCTCTCTTCGTTTTTAGTACAAATCACAACACTGATTTTCAAATGAACGCTCTTTCTTTTTGTCTAATTTCGCATACTTAAAGCTTTATTGCAAAGCGTGAACCTCGATCACGACCCTCAGAGCTGCAATGAGTTAGCGGTTTTTTAAAGCACAAAGATTTAAACTTATGTAAAAATAGAGCGTCTTAAAACCTCAAGGAGTTAAAATGCAATCCAACGAACTTCAAACGACAACTTGGGATAATTCTCAAGTGTACAAAAACTTTCAAGATCCAAAGATCGAGCGTGACCTTGAAACTGTTGTCTCAAAAACAACAATGCTTGAAAGCAAGATGTCGATCTTTCGGGATCTTATTCCAAAAATTGATTCAACACCTGCAGCTCAACTTGAAGAAACCATCCCCTTGGCCAGGGAATCTTACAGACAGTATTTAGACATGACGGCTCTTTTATTTAATATCGGCACCTATGCGCATACGGCTGTCAGTGTGAATTCTTTGGACTACACGGCGAAGGATCTGTCGACAAAAGTAACTTCCCTGCTTGCAAAATTAAATAAAACAACAAAGCCTCTATCTTTATTTTTGCAGCGCTCGCCTGAAACTTATTTAAATCATTTTCTGAAAGATGAAAGTGTCAGCGAGATGGCCTTTCCATTGAAACATCAGATCAAACAAAAAGACTTTCTCTTGAGCAACAATGAGGAAGTTCTTTTAGAAGGTCACTCTGTTGATGGTTACCACGCCTGGGCAAAACTTTATTCGGACATTGCAGGATCCATGAAGGTTCAAATCAATAATCAAGAATTGGATCTTGCCACGGCATCGAATTCATTATTTCAGGGCACAACAAAAACCCGTGAAGTGGCTTACTGTGCCATCAATCAGGCTTGGCAAAAAAATGAAATCCCAGCCGCTGCCATTCTTAATTCAATTTATGGATGGCGCCTCGAAAACTACCAAGCCAGATCCTCTAAACAGGAATTGCACTATTTAGATCAAACCTGCCACGGACAAAAGATCTCGAGAAAAACTTTAGATGCATTGATGAACACGACATTTGAGCAAAGACACATTGGTCACCAGGCCATCAATTTGATGGCTCAAGAACTGGGTGTTAAAACATTGGGTCCGTGGGATTTGCTCTCTCCTTACCCCCATGAAAAAGCAACGACCAAAACGACTTTTCCAGAAGCCATGGAAATCGTCATCGATGCTTTCAAAAAGTTTGATCCCGATATGGCAGACTTTGCCAAAATGATGTTTGAAAAAAGATGGATTGATTCCACACCCAGTGCCAACCGAGCCTCGGGTGCTTACTGCACAGGCTTTGCCATTTCTCGAGAGCCCCGTGTTTTCATCACCTATGATGGTAGCATGAAAAACATCATCACTTTGGCCCACGAAATTGGTCATGCCTACCACAATTGGGTGATGAAAGATTTAAAACTGGGGGAAACAAGATACCCATCCACTTTGGCAGAAACAGCTTCTATTTTTGCTGAAACCTTAGTTCGAGATGCGATTTTAGAAAATTCAAAATCGAAAGATGAAAAGAAGGCCATCCTTTGGCAAGACATCGAAGCCGCTGCCACTTTTATGATTAACATTCCAGCTCGCTTCGAGTTCGAGAAAAGATTTTTGGATCTACGAAAAAATAAGGTTCTGAATGCTCCCGAAATTAAAGAGTTGTGCAAACAATCTTGGAAGCATTGGTACGGTGATACATTAACAGAGCAAAACGAAATGTTCTGGGCCAGCAAGCTTCATTTTTCGATGTCTTACATGAGCTTTTATAATTATCCGTACTTGTTTGGATATTTATTCAGTCTTGGCATTTATGCAAAAAAAGATGAAATGGGAACTGACTTCAAAAAACTTTATTTAGATATTTTAAAAGACACCGGCCGAATGACAGCAGAAGATCTGATTCAGAAGCATCTAAAAGAAGACATTACAGCTTCTGCTTTTTGGATGAAGCCGATGAAAATTGTAGAAAAATCAGTGAACGCTTATAAAGCGCTCATCTAGTTTTTTTTAATTTCAAAGGCCACAGAGTCTTTCAAGGATTTTTCAAGGGGGAGTTTCGAGTGATCATTCACCAGAACTCCCCCGATTTTTTCCATGGCCTTTTGAGATCTTAGGTTATTTATTCCCACCACAAAGTAGACGGTCTCGACAAATTGAAATGCATAATCAAGCATCAGTCGTTTCAGCTCTCGGTTATAATCAGTGCCCCAATACCTTCGAATTAAAAAAGTAAAGCCGATCTCGACGGACCTATCGAAGTCAGCATGGTTATAGAATCTGGAGCTTCCGATCACTTCACCGGACTTCACATCCTCGATGATCAGTCCACCTAGGGACTTGATCGCAGAATCAAAATAAATTTGAAACCGATCACGCTGAAATCTGTTTCGATCAGGATGCTGTTCCCAAATTAACGGGTCTTGGGCAGCAAGAAACAAAGTATCAAAGTCAGATTCTACGAGAGGCCTGAGGCGAAGAAGCTTTCCATTCAAAGTGGGCTGCCAAGTGATCATCAAGAGTTCTTACAAAGCCTCAACAAAAAACTCAAGACCTTTGTCTTGCCTGGTTGAGCCGGTGAAAAAATAAGACTTGTTCACCTATTTTTGAGCCTGTGTAATGAGTCCACAACACCGGGGTATCCATTGAAATTAGCAAAAGTCTTTTTGATTCTGATTGTGCTAACTGCTGTCGTCATTGGCTCACTTTTTCTTTTAGGTGTCGTGACAACGGAGCAAGCCACCTACGTCGGTCTGCGAGTTTCAGGGATTCTGGGACTTCTTATGATTGGATCCATCATGATCGGTTTTTTAGCAGGCAAAGATACAAAACAGAATCAAGATTCAACAAAATCAGGGCCGCAATTTTAATCTCACATCAGGAGAGTTCGTCATGGCAGTCATCATCGCAATATTAATCGTTCTTGGTGTCGTTCTGGTCTTAGCCATTAATATTTATAACAATTTGGTCAGACTTAAAAATCAAGTACAAAGAGCTTGGGCCAATATCGATGTGATCTTAAAACAAAGATTTGATGAGATCCCACAGCTGGTTCAAGTGATCGAACAATATGCCAATTACGAGGCGGGAATTTTAAAAAAATTAGTAGAGGCCAGAGCTCACTATGGATCGGCTCGATCAGTGGAAGAAAAAATTAAATCTTCGCAAGAGATGAGCCTAGCTCTTTCAGGTGTACTTGCCATTGGCGAAGCCTACCCAGAACTGAAAGCCAATCAAAACTTTATTAATTTGCAATCCCGAGTTTCAAGTTTAGAGACCACACTTTCCGATCGCAGAGAAACTTACAACGAAGTGGTGACAAATTTTAATACGCGCCTGGAGCAATTCCCCGATGTTCTGGCTGCAAGAATTCTAGGTTACCAAGAACAAATGCTTTTCAAAGTTGATGAAGCTGAAAAAATAAAGCCCAATCTCAAAATGGATCTACCTAAGTTTTAATAGGAAATATTTTTGGAACTCGATAAAGACGCGATTCAATTGATAGTGATTTGCTCCGTCATGGGCTTAGGCCTTATCTGGATGGGAATTCGCAAACACAAAAAGTTAAGACTTGTTCAAGATCATCCCACAGTCAAAATTGAAACGGCAGCCCAGGGTTTTTCGGAAGTACAGGGGTTTGCTTGGCCCACAGCTGTGGGACCGAAATGTGTTAAAGGCATCGAGATGATCTATCACAGCCTTCAATTACAAAAGCAGGTCACTCAGGGCTCAGGCAAAAATAAAAAAAAGGTTTGGATCACGGTTTTTTCAACTGGCTATGCCAATCCCTTTTATGTGATGGATGCTACAGGCCTTGCCCTCGTAGATCCCGGAAAAAGTGAACTTGAAATTGAATCCAAAACCACCAGAAATTGGTCCCTACTACAAGTCACAGAGAAAAATCATTATCTTGCCAATTTTATTAAAGGTTCTGTTCCGGGATTTCCTCCCAGTGGATTTCTGTTTGGACTCTTTTCTTCTTCCTTTCGAATTGTCGAGTCCCGAATAAACACAGGATCCCCGGTCTATATCAAAGG
>CAZPBD010000033.1:22473-28168 GCA_964584655.1 uncultured Pseudobdellovibrionaceae bacterium
CCTTTCGAATTGTCGAGTCCCGAATAAACACAGGATCCCCGGTCTATATCAAAGGTCATTTTGAGTCCCCCGAAGGCCTACAAAAAGAAGTTCTGCTGACAGGGCTTGCAAAATTTGCAACTCAGGTTTTTGATTTTCAGTCTCGAAAAATTCGTCAAATCAAAAGTCTTTTGGATTCTAACAAAGACGATAAAATCACAAGCAAAGAGGCCATCGATGGGTACTCAAGGCTTGCCATGTTTGCAAAATCCCAATCAGAAGCCGGTCAAAGTCCTGTGGCTGATCGAGGGTTTCCAGTTTTTGGAATGTTTACTTCCAATCAAGATCACAAACTTTTCATTGCTGATTGCCACGAAGAGCATCTGATCCGAAAACTTAAACTTCAATATTATGGCTATTTGTCCTCTGGCCTCGCCTTGTGCTTAGTTGCCGTTTTTATCCACAGTCCTTGGCTTTACCAACAAACAAGCCGTTTTCGGGAAGTGGCTGTGGCAGCCCCTGTGGTGATAGATTCTGCTGCTTTACACAATGGCTGTCTTTCCGGGAGGCTTGCAGCCTGCAAAGAAATGATGCGAAATCAAAGTTCTTTGGAACTTTCTGAGCAATATATGAACCTGTATCGAAAAAAAGCTTGTGAACTGGGTGATGTCATTTATTGTAGGTGAAAAAAAAGGAATCACCATGCTT
The DNA here is from genome assembly GCA_964584655.1 of uncultured Pseudobdellovibrionaceae bacterium. Taxonomy (GTDB): domain Bacteria; phylum Bdellovibrionota; class Bdellovibrionia; order Bdellovibrionales; family Bdellovibrionaceae. The sequence goes on from CAZPBD010000033.1 coordinate 23,161, forward strand.
AAACTCACCGACAGCCAAGTGAAAGAAATGACCGAATCCATGCGCCAAGAATTAGGTGCCAACTCTGAAGAAATCGCAAACATTTTAAAACGGGCTATGACCGTGGGTGATCTCAAAAAAGCATTGGCCAATGTGGATGACAACTTACCCGTGGAAGTGGAAATCATCCTTGAAATCACACCTGAAGGTGATTGTGCCGCTCAGCCAGGCCTTGCGATTCATCATTACCAAGTTCAAAAAGGTGATGACGGTTATCCCCGATTCACAATTGTGGGAGCCCAACCTCAAAATGCAGAGGCCTATGCCGAAGCTTTCGAATTGGATGTTACAAAACAGTAAATTTTAAATTGTGGCGACGAACTCGCCCACAAATTCACATTTCACTTCAGAATTGATCATCAATTGGGACTGAAGCAAAATTTGAGATCTTTTCTTTCGATTGAGAATGTTCAAGAACTTGTCAAAATCAATCGGATTTGGTGCTTTACAAACAGTATTAAAATCCTGATTCACTGGTGAAAAGTATTTGATCTGTCCGCTTTTGATGACTACATGACCCGGCAATTTTTGAGTTTGCAACTGATGAAAGAGCCATGCGTAGCAACTCAGAACAGACATCGAATAAGTGCTACCACCAAAGGCAGTTCCCAAATGATTACGATTGGGCTGTAAAGGTACAAATAAATCCACTTGATCCGCATTTGCTGTGACAATTTGGAAACCCATGGTTTCAACGATGGGAATTTGGTGGCGTAGATAATCTTCGAGTTCTGCTAATTTCATCATGTTGAAGCTTCGCTCATTTTTTTGAGAACGATTTGAATGGTTTCTTGATCCACTTGCGCCTTTCGCAAAAGCGATTTCACTTTTGCAAAGTCATCAGAATCAATGGCTTCAAAAAAGGCATCTATTTGGCCGATTTCAGCTATTTTTTCTAGGACCAAAGTTCCTTCAAAATCCTGTTCATCCATCCCCGTCATCTTATATCAAATGTTGAACATCACAATCAGTTTGTGGTACCTGGGGTTATGAAATACTTATTCTTACTGATCGCCCTATTTGCCAACACAAGTCATGCACTGGACGAGCTCGTCACTAAACAGATTTTTAAGATGCCTCAGTATGTCACTTTAGGCGGACAAACTATTTCTGACGTTCAAATTGGTTTTGAAACCTACGGCCAACTCAATGCCGATAAATCCAACGTGATTTTAATCACGCATTATTTTTCTGGCAATTCCCATGCTGCAGGGAAGTATGCGGCCACTGATCTTGCACCTGGCTACTGGAATCAGATCATTGGCCCGGGCCTGGCCCTGGATACTTCCAAATATTTTATTATTTCCTCTGATACTTTAGTGAACATTAATCCCAAAGATCCCAATGTTGTCACAACGGGCCCCCTTTCCATCAATCCAAAAACTAAAAAGACCTATGGATCCGATTTCCCAGTGGTGTCCTACGGTGATCTTGTTCGAGTACAAAAAGCATTACTTGAATCTTTAGGAATTACAAAACTGCACGCTGTTGCAGGGCCTTCTGCAGGGTCAATGCAAGCCTTGCAATGGGCGGCTGACTTTCCTAACCATGTGGGAAAAGTGATCGCCGTGATTAGCCCAGGACTTTCCATGCCTGCCTTATCTGTAGCCATACTCAACGGATGGGCTAAGCCCATTCTTCGTGATCCTAAATGGAAGCAGGGAAGGTATTCAAAAGGCAATGAGCCTACCAATGGGTTAATTGATGCCCTTCAGGCCGTCACCGTTTCTGCGGTTGATTTTGCTTGGGCCGATAAAAACTTCGGTCAAAAGCCAACAGATCCTTCAAAGCCACCTTTAACAGATTTAAATCATCAGTATTTAATTGAATCAAAACTGGAAGAGGGCGCAAAAGTTCGCGTGAAAAATGCAGATGCCAATTCTTTTCTTTACATGGTTCGACTGAATCAGGCCTTTAACATCGAAGATAAAATTTCATCTAGCACACCGCCGGTGCTCTTTATTTCGGTGAAAACAGATTTACTATTTCCACCCGAGCTTGTGGATGCGGCCGCAAAAAAAATGAAAGCAGTTGGGGGCAAAGCTTCTGTTGTAACGATTGAAGGAACCGGTGGCCATCTGGCAGGCCTGACAGATATCCAAAAAGCCTCTGACCAGATCAAAGACTTTTTGAACAAAAAATAATTACTCTTTAGTTTTCAAACGGCTGTCATTTTCAGCGATGAATTTTTTGAGCTCATCTGCAATGCCTAATAGCTTGAGCCATTGCTCTTTGTACAAAGTCACTGGAAAGCGGCCCATGCCGTAAACTGACAAAGCGCCTTTTTCGCTGACCTTCATCGAAAGAGTCCCGCTTGCTGACTTTTTATTCTTAAGGGCTTCATTTTCTGCTCTGAGTCTTTCGAGCTCTGACTTCATATCTTCTGACATAGCTACCACCTTTGTAAGCCCAGATTGTAGATTTAAGAATCCATCAATTCAAGTGGATAAACCTTTTCGGCCAGATCCTTAAAGTTTCCCTGGTCACTGACCTGCATTTCATTTTTAAAATGAGAATGAATGGCGCAGTATCTGTGCAGTAAAGTCCAGGCCATCAACTTATGAGAAAAAGACGAAGTGAGTTGCTTAAGGCTAAATCCACAATGGATCAAAAAATGTCTCAAGAAAGTTTTTTGCCCTTTGAAGATAAAGCCTGCTGGTGCAAGAAGTTCGTAATCGGGATGTCCCACTTGGCAATCTGCAAAATCAATCACACCTGAAATATTGTCCTCATTCACCAGAAAATGATCCGAAGTTAAATCGGCGTGTAGGAATACTGGATTTGATGTTTGAAATTCAGAAAGATCAAATTCAGCCATAAAGGATTTTACGTTTTTCAGCCACGGCTCACTGAGTTCTTTACTGGCTTGGATGGATTCAATATTTTCATACTGAGATTTAATAAATTCATTCCAATGAAATCGATTTTGAATGACCGAGTCCGCTGGGACACCTTTGAGTTGCTGAACAATTTGAGCCATTTGAATTGAAGCTTTGAGTTTTTGATCATCCGATTGAGTCGACCAAATATTTCTGATGGGCTGACCTTCGACGTGACTTAAGACCACATACTTCCAACCCTCGAGCTCTCCTTCAAACAAAATTTGAGGAGTCGGAATTGTCAGTTTATTTTGAACCATCCGAAGACCACTGATTTCAAATTTCATGTCCCCAGCAAAAAGTGGCGCCATCAGTTTGATCCAAACAGGGCCCGCTCGGTACACGACGTGACTGCCAAAAGCACTACGACTGATGGACCCTTCAAGGTGATGAAGTTTGACGAGATAGCAAATGGCGGGATCCCAGACTTTATCATCACGAAAAAGTTCATTGTAGCGTTTTCGATCCTGAATCTGTGGCAATAGGCGGCTCATAAACCCATCTAAACAAAGTTTATATAAAAAGACTATTTGAAACCCTCACCAGATCAGGATAATGAAAAAGAATTAAAAAAAGGGAATGTTCAATGAGCGAAAATCTAGCCCAAAAAACTCGTCTCCAAAAAGTCTTAGGTGTCATTGAAAAAGGGGGAAATGCCCTGCCTCACCCTGCCATCTTGTTTCTCATTTTCACAGGGGTCGTCGTTGTTTTATCAAGTCTTGTTTCAAAACTTGGCATTCAAGCTGAGCACCCAATTACAAAAGCCATCATTGAACCCTTTGACCTCCTTTCCAGCCAAGGTCTCCAGCTTTTTTTAAATGATGCTGTCAAAAACTTTTCAGGCTTTGCACCACTGGGGACTGTTCTTGTGGCCATGCTGGGTTTCGGGATCGCAGAAAAAAGTGGCCTGCTGACAACACTGCTTCGAATTATTGTTTTAAAATCTCCTAAAGCCCTTTTGGTTCCCGCCATTTTATTTGCAGGCATTGTATCGCACACAGCTGGTGATGTGGGTTATGTGTTGTTAATTCCATTGGCTGCCATGGCCTTTCACAGTGCTGGGCTCAATCCTCTAGCAGGTCTTGCCATTTGTTTTGCTGGTGTATCAGGCGGCTTTGCAGCCAACTTTTTACTGAGCACGGCGGATCCTCTTTTAAGTGGCATCTCTCAGGAAGCCGCAAAAATAATTGATCCCAATTACAAAGTGTCTGCACTTTCAAATTGGTATTTTATGTCCGCTTCTTCGATTTTGATTATTGCTGTGGGAACTTTTGTCGCAAAAAAAATCACGATTCCTTTTTTGGGTGACTACAAAGGTGAAGCTCCCAGATCGACTTTGACTTCACTTTCAATTCTTGAAAAATCCGGACTTAAATGGGCGGGCTTCACGCTTCTTGTTTTGATGAGTTTTATTTTGTGGGGCGTGATCCCAGAAGCTGGATTTTTGCGGGACTCCACAAATCCCACGGTTCTTAATTCTGCAGCCATCAAAGGTGTTGTGACGTTGATTTTTTTAATTGGTGCCCTTCCAGGGATTGCTTACGGCTATGCCAGCAAAGAATTTAAAAAAAGCACGGACGTGATCGAGGCCATGCAAGAGGCCATGAAAACCATGGCTCCTTATTTAGTGCTGGTGTTTTTTGCCTCTCAGTTTATTTCTCTTTTTAACACTTCAGGCATGGGTTTGATCTCTGCTGTAAAAGGATCTGAACTTTTAAAAGAATGGGGATTTCATCCCATAGTTCTGATGATTTGCTTTATTTTACTGACAGTGGTGTTGGATCTGTTTATCGGAAGTGCCTCAGCTAAGTGGACATTGATGGCTCCCATCTTTGTTCCGATGTTTATGCTTCAAGGCCTCAGCCCCGAGCTCACTCAAGCTTCTTACAGAATTGCAGACTCTGTTGTGAATATTATTTCACCGCTGATGTCCTATTTCCCACTGATTTTGGCTTATGCAAATAAATACGATCCTAACGCCAAGGTCGGCACAATCATCGCGCTGATGGTCCCCTATTCGATGTTTTTCTTGATCTCGTGGTCTTTGATGCTTTTTGCGTGGATGAGCTTGGGGTTGCCGTTCGGGCTTT
>CAZPBD010000034.1:0-27699 GCA_964584655.1 uncultured Pseudobdellovibrionaceae bacterium
GGTTTTGAAGACGGTATGAAAGCAAAAGAAAACCTGAAACGGATGTTTCAGGTTTAAAACTTTTTTTCAAATCAGAATCAACTCTGGATCCCCAGCTAAAGGAATCCAGAGTTTTTTTACTATTTTTTAATCGGTTTTAAATTGATGAGCTTGGCAAACACGTGAGCCCAACCCAACTCTTGAGTCTCTTCGTTTAATCCTATCACGCGGTAGTGGATGGTACCGAGAGGAGCCGATTCCAAGTTTTGACATCTTTCATTAGTTCTGTTGGCTAATCTTTGAATCACTATTTTCTCTACAATTTGGTCATTATTGAGGTCTCTCTTTTTAGCCACATAGGAGTCATAACATCCAATTCGTTCGACTCGTTTAACATCATAATAGATCACTTCTGGTGCACTGACTGAAGCTTGACAGAGCGTGCCCGCTTTGCAGTCTGGTTGTTTTTTGTTGATCGTAATCTTAACTAATAAGGCGTTGAAAAACACACTGGCAGAATCATAGCCATTGTATTTGTCTGTGAACAAGGGAACTTCTCCCTTTTCATTCAGCTCTCCCACCTCTGCTGTAAATCCGACAACAGATCCTGAAAGTGTGCTTGCAGCTTCAGCTTCTTGAGCCTTTGACTGAGCTCCAAGAACTAGAATTAACATAACTATGAATTGTTTTGATAAATGTGACATAAATATCCCCCTCTTGAAGAGAACAACAAACTCAACTATCAAAGGTTACTTGGAATCTAAAATTCTCAGACTGAGACATTGATAATATCAACCTGATACTCTCAATCTGAGACCGCAGTTGAAAGGTCGATTTTTATTTCAGCAGGCCCAAGCCCACATCTAGATCTCGACTTGAATGCCCACTTCGATCACTTGGTTGGGTGGAATTCGAAAGAAGGCCGTGGGCCTTTGCGCGTTTCTGCTCATGAGTGCAAAAATCTTTTCCTGCCATAGCGGCATACTGGGTGTGGAGCTCGGCAGAATGGTTTCACGACCTAATACAAACGTGGTTTCATTCACTTTGAAGTGCAGATCTTTTTCGCGGCAGGCTTCTAAGATGTGGCGCATTTTTGGAATTTCCATAAAGCCGTACTTCACGATGATTCGGTAAAGATTGGGAATAATTTCTTGAACCTCGGCCCGCTTTTCTTTTGGGACTGTGGGAACATCTTGAGTTTGAATGGTTAAAATCGCCACGCGCTCGTGGAGAACTTTATTGTGTTTTAAATTGTGAAGCAGCGGAACTGGAACTCCCCAAGGATCCCCTGCCATGTAAACAGCTGTTCCTGAGATTCGTATGGGTGGAGTTTTTAAAAGTGTTTGGCAAAATTCTTCCACGCTGACTGAGCGTTCTTTTAATTTCGTGTAAAGAATCTTTCGACCCTTTTGCCAAGTCATCATCAACATTAAAATGACACCGGCAATGGCCAACGGCACCCATCCACCGTCATCGAGCTTTGTTAAATTGGCACTAAAAAAACCAATGTCGATGATCATAAAAGGAATAAAAATAAGACCTGATTTCCACCAGCTCCACTTCCATTTTGCATGGGCCACCACGAGCGCTAAGAATGTGGTGATGATCATGGTCCCTGTCACTGCGATTCCGTAAGCCCCTGCCATTTGGCTGGAGCTTTTAAAGGTCATCACAAACCAAATCACACCGGCAAACAAAGCCCAATTCATGCTGGGGATATAAATTTGCCCGACCTCAGAACTTGAAGTGTGAACAATAGTGAGTCTTGGGCATAGACCCAGTTGAATCGCCTGTCTGGTGATCGAGAAAACCCCCGAAATGAGAGCTTGAGAGGCAATGATCGAAGCGAGTGTACTGAGTAGAACTAAGGGAAGCAAAAATTCTTTTGGAGCCATCAAGTAAAAAGGATTTGAGATGGTTTCGGGATCTGAAAGAACAAGGGCCCCTTGTCCGAAGTAGTTCAACATGAGTGCTGGCATCGCAAGTAAAAACCAAGCCAGGCGAATGGGTTTACGACCGAAATGACCCATGTCCGCGTACAGAGCCTCACCGCCCGTCACAACTAAGAAAACAGAACCGATGACGATGAATGAATGCCAACCGTTTTCGATCATAAATTGAACTGCATAAAAAGGAGAGATTCCGTTCAGAACTTCCGGGTTAATAAAAATTCCACGCAGACCGAGCGCGCCTAAAACTAAAAACCAAACAATAATGACGGGTCCAAAAATTCCACCAATCAATCCTGTTCCAAATCTTTGGACTAAGAACAGAGCATTCATAATAAAAATTGTGATGGGAATCACGTAAGGCTCAAACACGGGAGTGACATATTTTAAACCTTCAACTGCCGAGACCACAGTGATGGCTGGAGTAATAATGCCGTCACCATAAAGAAGAGCCGCTCCGAAAACGCCGACGACAAGAAAGAAAAATCGTTTGTGGCGCTTTTTCTCACCTTCCAGAGACATGGATCTCATGGTCAAGGCCATCAAAGACAAGATTCCACCTTCGCCCTTATTATCGGCGCGCAGAACAAACATCATGTATTTAACACCGATCACGAGAAGCAAAGTCCAAAAAATCAATGATAAAACACCGAGCACATTGGCAGTATTTAAAACGATGCCCGCTTCGTTCACAAAACATTCGCGGAAAGCGTAAAGAGGACTTGTTCCGATATCACCAAAGACAACACCCAACGCACCCAGGGTGAGAAAGAACAAAGCATTCTTAGATTTCTGAGGATCAGAGTGTGACGAGATATCAGTTGTGCTCATGGGTGTCTGAATCTTAGAACTGGGATGGGGTCATCGTCACGTGAGTAATGGATGTTTACGACTGTTTTGCGTCATTTGTGTTGTCAGTTTGACGAGATTTATGTGACCATTCTTTATGGTGGAACAAAAAAAGAGATGGTTTTTTCTCAAAAATAATCAAGTCAGTGGACCTTTTCATCAAGGTGAGATCACGCGCAGGTTACGATCAGATCCCGAGGCCCTTGTTTGGGGTCATGGGATGAGCGAGTGGCAAAACTTTGAGGACTGGGAAAAGAAAATACAACTTTTGGATCAAGTTTTGGAATCCATCAATCAAGATTCCCATCTATTATGGTGGATGAAAGTCAGTCAGCACGTCACCGGTCCCCTCACTTACCATAGTTTACTTCAAACTCTTAAAGTTCAACCTGAGCTGATGGATTTGCAAATCCGCCAGGAGCCTGAGCAAAATTGGAAATCTTTATTTGATTTTCCCCACCTCATTGAAGAAGTCGGAGCCACTCGTCGCATTCACACCCGAGCTCCACTCAACGGCATTTTCAAATTCGTGAGAAATAAAACGGATTATGAAGCTTTGATCACATCCATCAGTGAAGGTGGAATTGGTGTCACAGATGCTCCTTTTTTAAGCGCGGGAGATTTGCTCAAAGGTGTGATTTCAAGTCCGCTATTGCCGACAGAAATTCACTGCGAATTAGAGGTGCTATCTCAGCGTGGTGATGGGATGTGCGGCCTGAAATTTTTGAATTTATCAATGGAAAATACGTCTTTGATTATTTCTTATTTGAAGAAATTTGCTCTAGGAACTGAAAATCCTGAATCGCCGCTAAAGGATTGATCCCCCGGCCAGCCAATGTACAATTTCGTTTTCCGTAAAATCCATCTCGCACATGCAAATCAAATCCCGCGGCTTTGACTGCCCGTTTTAATGGACCCAGGCTTGCGTAGCTGGATAAAATCGCGAGTTCCGTATCGCAGGATTTCATCAGTTCAGCTAAAAAATCTTCATTCCAAAGATCGGGATTTGTTTTTTTGCTGAAAGCATCTTGGCAAATGACGTTGTAGGAGCCGGGAACAAGCTCTTTTGCGGAGAGCTCACCCTTTAGTTTCAAGCGATTTTCAGTGAGAGCATTTTTTAACTGCTCTTTGATCTGGGGAGCAGAGACTGAGAAGGTTTCAGCCATTCTGTCGAGAATTTCCTGGTAGGGATGCTGAAGGTTTTCGCTTAAGATAAATTCCTGGAATTGCGCTCTTAATCCATCCACGATCTCAAATGAATCTAATCTCCAAGAATTATTTTTATGAACAGTGGCCAATGTAGCAGTTAAAATCTCGACGTAGCCCAAACCCAAACCGATGGACAACACACAAGGCTTGGAGATGGATTTCAAAGCCCATTCCAAAGGTGGGCCATAGATGTAACAGGTCTCAGAAAATGCACCGCCACTGTGGTGCATACTTTCACCCGTTCGTGGCGTTTCATCGTCTTGCAAAGTGACGAAGGGCTGAGATTTAAGTCTGAGGGTTTTTGAGCCGTCTAAAGTGGATTCGATTAAAAATCCAAGGGTGTCAAATGGGTTGGGCTGATTTTCATTTTGCATCGCTTGCTTTCATCTCACTAAATGAAGGTGAGCTCAAGGCTTTCCTCATGAACAAATTACAGATTTAGAGCAACCAAATCGATATGAAAAATCCTAACAATCCCCCCACTTGCGAAAAAAACAGGATTCGCTTATCCCGGCCTGGAACACCCAACAAACTCATCAGGAGAACATATGAAATTAGGCCTATTTTTAACTCTGATCTGTCAGTTAGCTTTTGCGAATTTCAGCACATTTGCCAATCAAAAAAGTTTTGTCGAAAATCATGCAAAACAAGCTCGTCGTGAAATGCACATCAGTGGCTATAAAGACGTGAGCACTTCAAAGCCCGAAAAAGTCACGTCTGCAAAGCTGGGGGAATTTTATAGAGAAAATGCTTCCTATGCGGGGCCCCTCTCGCGAACGACTTTTTCACAGCTTTATAGCTGTTTGAACAGCTCTTCCTGTGCTTTGTGGTATTACGAGTCTTCTGCGTCGATGTACGGAGGTTCTGGTCACTCTCGGCATTACCTTTTGCTCTACATCAACACCAACAGATCTGATTCCGTTGACCATGCCATCTACGAAGAGTAATTGGTTATTGATCCATCTTTTTTCAATCTGGGGTTAAATTCGTGATCCAATTTGCACAAGGGCTTCCATTTAACCCCATCTCTCAGCATTACAAACAATTGTTTGGACAAAAAGTTTATAAAATCCCGGTCGCCGTGGTGGAAACCTGCCCCAACCGCGAAGGTCTCAGAGGCATGGAGACATGCCTTTTTTGTGACGTTTGGGGCTCTGCCGCCAGAAGTGAAGCTTTTGATCTGTCTTTGCAGGAGCAAATCACAAAGTACAAAGTCCATATCCAGAATAAATTTAAAGCTGAGATGTTTTTGGTCTACTTTCAAGCTTACACAAACACCTTCACTAAAATGCAATCTCTGCGAAACAACTTTGATTTGGCCTTGGCTGAGCCTGGCGTTCGAGGCTTTGTGGTTGGTACGCGCCCCGATTGTATTTCAGAAGGTGTTTTGAACCTTTGGAATGAGTACCACCAAAAGGCCTTTGTCGGTGTGGAAATTGGCGTTCAAAGTTTTTTTGATGAGCATCTTCTATTTATGAAACGTGGTCACACTCGTGATGTGAGTCTGAAAGCCTTGAAACAAATCTCTAGCAAAACAGCTGTGGATCTGGGCATTCACTTGATGTTTGGCTGGCCTGGTGAAACTCGCGCGCACATGCGGGAAACAGCGAAAATTTGTAATGATTTACCGATCACAAATATTAAACTGCATAACGTCCATGTTTTAAAAAACACAGGCCTTGAGAAACTTTATTATGCACAACAATTTCAGCCTTTAGAGATCGATGCCTACGCAGATTTGATGCAAGAATTTTTAGAGCATCTAAATCCTCGAATATTTGTGCACAGATTAGCGGCCTATGCGTCCAGATGGGATGAATTAATTGCTCCTGATTGGACAAAAAATAAGATGGGAAGCCATCAATATTTAATTGATCATTTAAACAAAAATCAGTCGCAACAGGGTTTGCGATTTTAAGCTTTTTTGCCACTTTTTTTTGCTGTCAATATTGGTGATGATTTTGCTGAAATGATTTGCAGCATAATTTATTTTCACAAAAATCGGTCCAGTTTGAAGAGTCCTGCTTGATTTATTAAAATATTCTGTTCAATCTTAAAAACAAGAGATGATTAGGCCTTATGGACAAGGCTGTTGCGATCAACCACTACATCTAGGGGCTCTAAGCTTCAAATGCGGTGCGATACGTAAACAACAAGGAGGGACCAAGGATCAACCTTTGGAGACTTTTGTTAGGCGGAGATGCCACTTCTCGACTTTAGTGCACATATAAAAAACTGGTAATTCAGTTTCAGAAATCGCAAGTTTTGGGGCCACGCGTTTTTTATTAAAAATGATGGAAAGCCGGAACTGATCATGAAACAAATTACGACCCTCTCTTCAACTGATTCAGGGGTGAAAAACAGTTGATGAGATGAGGATAACTATTTTCTTAAAATCAGCAGGCATCGCGGATTTTGAGCGTATTAAGAAGGAACTTGAGGGGAAAATGGAAAACTACAATCAGGATCACGAGCTGATCCAAGCCACCACATCTAATATCGGCCAGAACATCATGCGAGTGAAAAAGCGTGATGGAACACTCGAACCCGTGGACGTCACAAAAATCGTCGAGCGTGTGACTCACTTGTGCCAAGGACTTCGCACAGTGGATCCTCTTCGCGTGGCAACGAAAGCCATCAGCGGTCTTTACGATGGGGCATCAACTAAAGAGCTGGACAATCTTTGTATTCAAACAGCTTCGCTTTTAATTGGCGAAGAACCTGAGTACTCAAAACTCGCCAGCCGTTTGCTTTCGACCTATATTGATGAAGAAGTCCGATCACAAAAAATCCAAAGTTTTGCCGAAAGCGTGAACTTGGGTTTCAAGAACGGTCTTTTGAATCAAGACGTTTACAACTTTGTACAAACCCATAAGGCAGCCCTCTGTGCAGCCATTGAGCCCTATAGAACAGATCGCTTCGAGTACTTTGGACTGCGAACGGTTTATGATCGTTATCTTCTTAAAAACCCAACCACCCGTCAGGTTCTAGAAACGCCTCAGTATTTCTTTATGCGTGTGGCCTGTGGTCTTGCCACTCAACTCGAAGAAGCCATCGAATTTTACCGTTTGATCAGCTCCCACGATTACATGGCTTCAACGCCTACTTTGTTTAACTCGGGAACTTTACGTCCTCAGATGAGCTCTTGTTACTTGTTAGACTCTCCTCAGGATGATTTGAAAGCAATTTACGATAAGTACACAGATATCGCTTTGCTTTCTAAATTTGCTGGCGGCATCGGTGTGGCCTACTCTCGAGTCAGATCCCGTGGATCTCTGATTAAAGGGACAAATGGTCATTCCAATGGAATTATCCCTTGGCTGAAAACCATGGATTCATCAGTTTCTGCTGTGAACCAAGGTGGAAAGCGAAAAGGTGCTGCGTGTATTTACTTAGAAACATGGCATGCGGATATCGAAGATTTCTTGGAGCTCCGTGAAAACACAGGCGATGAATCCAAGCGAACTCACAATCTCAATTTGGCCAACTGGGTGCCTGATTTATTTATGAAGCGCGTGGAAGCGGATCAGATGTGGTCGCTTTTTGATCCTCGCACAACTCCGCAATTTGTGGATTTGTTCGGTGAGGATTTTGAAAAAGCTTACATCGAAGCCGAAAGCAAAAAGCAATATTTGAAGCAGATGCCGGCTCGGGAACTTTATTCTCGAATGATGAAATGTTTGGCTCAAACCGGAAACGGTTGGATGACTTGGAAGGATGCTTCTAATATCAAGTCCAACCAAACTGGAAAGCCTGAAAACGTGATTCACTTGTCAAATCTTTGCACTGAGATCTTAGAAGTGACTTCAGATAAAGAAACTGCCGTGTGTAACTTAGGTTCTGTGAACTTAGGCCGACATGTTGCGAATGGTGACTTTGATTTTGATAAACTCAGCCGCACAGTGAAAGCTGCCGTGAAGTATTTGGACCGCGTGATCGATATCAATTTTTATCCGATCGCAACGGCAGAATCTTCGAACAACAAGTGGCGTCCTGTGGGTCTTGGGATCATGGGCCTTCAAGATGTGTTCTTCCAATTGAAGTTGCCGTTTGATCATGACAAAGCCAAAGCGTTGTCAAAAAAGATCCAAGAAGAAATCTACTACAATGCGCTCTTAACAAGCGTCGAGTTAGCTGAAAAAAATGGTCCGCACTCAAATTTCAAAGACACAAAAGCAGCCCAGGGCATTTTGCAATTTGATCTTTGGGGAGTGACTCCGACGGATACAGCAAGATGGGAAGCGCTTCGTGCGAGAATCGTAAAATCAGGATTAAGAAATTCATTGCTGATTGCGATTGCTCCGACTGCCACGATTGCAAGTATCGTTGGATGCTACGAGGCGACTGAGCCTCAAATTAGTAATCTTTTTAAGCGTGAAACTTTGAGCGGTGAATTTTTGCAAGTGAACAAATACTTGGTCACAGAATTGAAAAATTTAAACCTCTGGAATGATCAGCTTAAGAACGAGATCAAACTTTCGGAAGGCTCCATCCAAGGGGTGGCAGCGATTCCGCAAAGCTTGAAGGATATTTTTAGAACAGTTTGGGAAGTTCCGATGAAGGGTTTGATCGAAATGGGCGCTGATCGTGGTGCTTTTATTGATCAATCACAAAGTCTGAACTTATTTATGGAAGCTCCTACAATTGGAAAGCTTTCGAGCATGTACATGTACGCTTGGAAGAAGGGATTGAAGACGACTTATTATCTTCGCTCTCGTCCAGCCACAAGTATTGCAAAAACCACTGTGGCAAGAACGAATACAGCGGTCCCAGCTGCGACCCCAAACCCAGTGCTAGCAAGTGAAGCGCCGAAGTCAGCGGATGTGAAAACATACTCTGATGCCGAAGTGATTGCTTGTAGTATTGAAAACCCCGAAGCCTGTGAAGCTTGTCAATAAGGAGGACAACTTTATGATTTTAGATCCTGGATTTAACCTGACACTACGACCGATGAAGTATCCACTTTTTTACGAAATGTTTAAAAATGGAATTAAAAACACATGGACTGTTGAAGAAGTGGATTTTTCCACGGACCTTGTGGATCTTCACCAAAAATTGACTCCCAGTGAAAAGCACTTGATTGGAAGACTGGTGGCCTTTTTTGCCACTGGTGATTCCATCGTGGGTAACAACTTGGTGATCAATTTGTATCAACATGTGAACTCGCCAGAAGCCCGACTTTACCTCAGTCGTCAGCTGTATGAAGAGGCTCTGCACGTTCAGTTTTATCTGACACTTTTGGATAATTACATTCCCAATCCAGACGAGCGAGAAAAAGCTTTTTCTGCCATCGAAAATATTCCTTCGATCCAGAAAAAAGCCCAGTTCTGTTTCAAATGGATGGACAGTATCAATGAGCTCAAGTCTTTAAACACAATCGAAGATCGTCGTAAGTTCATGCTGAACTTGGCATGTTTTTCGACTTGTATTGAGGGTTTGTTTTTCTTCGCTGCTTTTGCTTATGTTTATTTCTTACGATCAAAGGGTTTGCTATCTGGCCTCGCTGCTGGAACAAACTGGGTTTTCCGAGACGAGAGCATGCACATCGCTTTTGCTGCTGAAGTGATCAAAACGGCAAGACAAGAAGAACCTGAATTGTGGGACGAGCAAATGAACGAAATGACAGTTCAAATGTTAGAAGACGCTATTGACTGTGAAATGGCTTTTGCGGAAGACATTTTAAAAATGGGTGTGGCAGGATTGTCATTGAAAGACATGCGTCAGTATTTGGAATATATCGCAGATATGCGACTTGAATCTTTGAGCATTCCTCCGAGATACAATGTTAAAAATCCATTTACATTCATGGAACTTCAAGACGCTCAAGAATTGACAAACTTTTTTGAACGCAGAGTTTCTGCTTATCAAAAGGGAGTCTCTGGGCAAGTCTCTTTTGATGAAACGTTTTAATCAAATTAAACAAATGATTTTGAAAGGCTCCGTGCGATGGCACAGGGGCCTTTTTTATTTTGCAGTTGCAGTTGCAAGTCTATATGTCGCTCTTGAAATCAAACCTCTCATGAATCAAGCCATGACCAATGATCAGCAAGAAGCTTTGGTGTACTCTGAAAGTTTTGAGCTCACTCAAGGGATTCAAGATCTGACTTTTTCTGATTGGATGCTGAAAGCGGTTGTGATCGATGAACCCACCGAATGGGAGATCAAAACCCTTGAAGGTCGAGGCGCTCATCTTATTCTGATTGAATTTAAAAGAATGGAAATGTTGAATCAAAGAGGACTTCTAGAAAAAGCGAAAATCAGAGTCCCCTTGTTTAGTATGTTGTCGGCAGATTTTAGAAAGTCTGATTGGGAAAAAGTTTTTCTACCACTTTTTTGGAAAAGCACAGGACCCACGTTAAAGGATCTTAGCATCTGGGGCCTGAGCGTTCCCCGAAACTCACCAGACCGAAAACTTTCTTGGAAAGCCTTTTATGAAATAGCAGGCCACCCTTTATTTAAAGCAAAGCTTGCCAGTACAAGTCTTGGGCTCACCCTTTCCGAATTTGAAGAGGCCCCTATTCCTGCCAATAGAAAAGCTAGCTTCATCCGACAAAAGCAGCTTAAAAAAGACTAAAATTTGACTGATAGGTTTAGGGATAAGTGTAGAACGAAGAAAAATTCTTAAACGGAGGAATTAGTTCCTGACCTAAGGAATTAATCACTCGAAGCTCAACACTCACAGTGTAAACACCGGCAGCCAATCTGCCAGCAGCTAACTGAAAATTAAGTGGCAAATAGAATTTACCTTCTTTGCATTTAGGAACATATCCGGCAGGTAACAGATCAGCTTTGTTCAGCACAGCTCCGTTGGGCTGAATCACGGTGACTACAATTCGACTGTCTGGATAAAGCGATGGGTAACATTCACCAGCGACTTCAGCTAAACTGACTCCTGCAGGCATAAAAACAGTGGAAGAAGATGTGGCTTGTAGTTTTGTCTCGGCTAAGTCTGCGACCCCTTGGGCACAACTATTTTCAGGACAATCAGTTACGGTGACGGCATCAGAAATCAGACTACCGGTGCTTGACGGTGCACATGCAGTGAAAGCAAAACTTGATAAAATAAGGAATGATTTAAATAGAATTGTTTTCAAATCCGCACTCCCCCGCTTATGCATATTTAATTATCGGTGAGTTGCGAGCGAGAATCAAATTTTTGAGGGTTGTTTCGACTCAGATTGAGACGTTTGCGAACCAAATAAAAAGTAAAGTGATGTCATGACCGCTGCAAAAGCCCAGAGGTCCATCAGAATTGCTGTTCCTAAATGAAATGAGACACCTAAGATCAGAATGAAATTTCGAGTGCGAGGGTTCCAAACCAAGGGTAAAAACATCAGTTCAAAGAGCACTGTGGAGTGAGTCATAAGTCCCACAACAAGGGGCCAATCTTTTAAAAAAAGGAGATCAAAACTGGTCATTTGTGGATTGCTGAGTGCGGTCCAAATCGCAGTCCCGTCCCACCACTGAGGGCCACGCAATTTTTCAAGACCTGTGTAGAAATAAATCACACTTAAATGAACCTGTGCCATTCGAATCATCACTTTGGTGAGGCTGTCTTGAATTTTGGTGGGTCTGAATTCACAAAATGAAAAGTAAAACAAAAACACAGAAACGATCGTGTCCACACCCATTCCCGCCGCCCAGTTTCGATGCATAAAACCTAAGTGAATCACCCAGGCGGCTGCGATCATGGGTCTGATCACTTTGCCTAAGGCCATCAAAACCATGATCACGAGAAAAGAGATTTGCATCACAAGAGCCAGGGAATCGGGCCAAAAATTCCAAGAAAAAAGTGGTTTTTGGTAGGCATCAAACAACTCTAAGGCCTGAGATCGATCAATCAGGCTATTGGAATTGTAAAAATCAAGATTCCAGAGCCTCACAAGGTAGAGAAAAAACACGCTCACAGCAAATGTGACTCTTGTTTTTTGTAAACTGTTTGGATTGATATTCGCGTTCCAGAAGTTCCACCATATCGAAGTAAAATGAGAAGTTTGGTATAAAATATTATGTTTCACTTAAAGACTCACAATTTTTTTGCACTTCTGATTTTTCAAAAAAAATTTTATCTAACTGCTTGGTTCTTTGGGCTTCTAGGAATGGTGGCCACTTCTCAGTGATCACTGAAACCCAAACCTCTTGGACGTTTTGCTTGCAGTAAAAAGGAACTAGGAATTTTTCAAGCCTTGCAGGGTCCAACAACAAATATCGAAATTGATAGTAGGACCTGCGATCGCGGGGATCTAGATTTCTGTCCCCTTTTGAGCTTGGGATGTTGATTTCTTTCTCGCCGGTTTCAAAGCTTGAATCAATCAGCTGAATTTTGCCATACATGGAGCTTGCCGGTTCCGGGGAAAATAAATTCCAAGTGGTATTGATGGTCAGCTGATTCAAATATCCTCGAAACATCCATCCGTAGTTTTGAACTAAGATGGAGCCCGGACTTGGCATAAGGACAATGGCAAACAAGTGATAAAGGATCCACGCAGATAAAATCACGGGACCCAGTTTTTTCACGCCTGGGGGGTCTCTTCAGGCGCTGGTTCAGAGGTGGTTTCCAAACTTTCAACTTCTGCGTCTGAGCTTACGGCTTCAATGGCAGCAGCCTCTTCGACAATGGTTTGCGGAATCGAGCTTGCAATCAAAGCAGCCTGTTCAGCTTCGAATTTTGAGAGCCATTTGATATCCTTTGAGTCCACAGTCTCGCCGACGCTGATGGCTTCTCGAATGTCTTGAGCACGAGCTTTATTTTCTTCGAGCTTGATGCGCTTTTTTTCTTCTTCAAAGAAGGCTGTGGTTGTATCCACACTAGAAAGTGCACTTTGGATTTTTTGTAAATCTTCTTCGGAATCCGAGTAAGTGCTAACCACAGTTTGAGCCATGGTGTCTGTGATATCGCTGAGAGTTTCTTTTTTCTCTTCTTCGGCGCCGATACCTTCAGGTAACAATTCATCAATTTGAGAAAGCGTGGGAAGTTCTTTTAGATTTCGCAGCCCGAAAATTTCTAAGAACTTTTTAGTTGTTGAGTACTGCATGGGTCGACCTGGCAAATCGCTTTTGCCTTCAAAAGTCACAAGACCCTTTTCCATCAAAGCACGAAGTAAATGCCCAGATTCAACTCCGCGGATCACATCGATTTCAGATTTAATCACAGGCTGCTTGTAAGCCACAATCGAGAGAACTTCTAAAGCTGGACCCGACAGTCTAAAAGATCTGCCTTTTAAAAGACGACGTAGGAAAGACATATTGTCTACCTTCGTTCGCAGCTGGTAGCCGCCAGAAACATCCTCTAAAACCACACCGCGACGAGAACCTGCGTATTCTACGCTGAGTTTGTCGATGGCGCGCTTGAGATGTTCTTTGGACACGTTTGTGCCTTTAAAAAGCTCTTTCATTGTCGCAAAACTAACTGGCTTATCGGATGCAAACAGAAGACTTTCTAGAATGCTTTCGATGTGCTCTTCTTCGATAAATAAAAGTTCTTCAATATCAGCCGTTTCGAACTGGTCAAGCTCTGTGCCTTCGATGTCAGCAGATTCTGCAATGCCTTCGGTTTCCTCTAAAGTTTGAACTTCACTTTCGGATTCTTCGCTAAATCTAGAAATCTCTGCTGCAATTTCTTCTGGATCTAAAATATCTTCTTGATTAGACATGAGGCTCTCCATTTTCGGATAGATTTTTTTCAGCATTCAATATCTCTTCGTCTGAGGCCATTTCAGAACTTGAGAACAGGGACTCTTCTTCGTCGGATTCATTAAAATTATCTTTTAAAACAAATTCTTCATCTTCAAGCAAGTTTTGCTGTTGAGCCTTTTCAAACATCAAGTTGGCTTTTTCATCGCCTTGAATTTGGCTGTACTCTTCAACACTTGAGACCACATCTGAACCAATGGGTTTCAAAGTTTCGACCCAAATGTCTTGGTAGATTTCGGATTGATGAAGCGAAGCAAATCCCAATTTTCCGAGTTCGAGAAGAGACAAAAAGGTAATCAGAGTTTGTTTTGTTCTTTCTTGAGCCCCTTCAAGGAGTGAAAAAAAGCTGACCCTTCGACCTGGGATCAAAAATTCTTTTAACTCTAAGATACGGCTGGCAATGCTTTGAGTTTTTGCAGTGACTTGGTGAATTTTAGTACGGGCCGCTCGTAAAACTTTTCGGTACATGGAAATCAAACTAAAAAGACCGTTGTCTTCAATGACGATTTCCTCTTGCCGCTCACCGAAGGATTCGCGGTAGCCACGAGTCCAAATGTCTCGTCCCAGCCACGGTCTGCTTTCCAAGGATTTTGCTGCTTCTTTGTATTTTTCGTATTCTAAAAGTCTTTGAACCAGTTCTTTTCTTGGATCTTCTGTTTCAACGATTTCGCCATCTTCGTTGTAAGTCGGAAGTAAAAGTCGTGATTTAATTTGTAAGAGTGTGGCTGCCATGGCGATAAATTCGCCGGCGACCTCGAGATCGAGCTCTTTCATCAGTTGGACGTATTCTAAATACTGGGTTGTGATTTTATGGATTTCAATGTCCATAATATCCATTTCTTCTTTACGAATCAGATAAAGAAGTAAATCCAGCGGGCCTTCAAATTGATTTAACTGAATGTGATAACTCATGCTTTTACAATTTCACCTAACCCATAGAAGTTTCAAGGTAATTTAAGCCTTGTTGCTGCAAAAAGTCATGCATCTGATTTCAGGTCATGACATATTTGTCATCTATGAAAAAAACAATCTTAAGCGGGTCCACGGTCACCGGAGACCTCACACTTGGCAACTACATTGGGGCCATTCACAACTGGAAACAACTGCAAAATGATTACGACTGTTTGTATTTTGTGGCGGACCTTCATGCCCTGACAGTTGCTCAAAATTCAGACAATTTTAAACACCGAATTTATAGTTTTTTTGCTCAATATTTAGCCTTAGGCTTGGACCACGAAAAAAATATTATTTTTATTCAAAGCCACATTCATGAACACGCAGAACTGGCCTGGGCTCTGACTTGCCTGACTCCCATGGGTTATTTAAACCGCATGACTCAGTTTAAAGAAAAATCAGAGAAAAACGTCAAAAACATCAATGCAGGCCTCTTTACTTATCCGACACTCATGGCGGCTGATATTTTACTTTATCAAGCGGATCTGGTGCCCGTGGGTGAAGATCAACGCCAACACCTCGAGCTTTGTCGTGATGTGGTGGGCTTTTTTGATCGTGCTTACAAGCCAGGCGTTTTAAAAATGCCCGAAGCTTATATCGCAAAATCTGGCGCACGGATCATGTCGTTGCAAGATCCGTCTAAGAAGATGTCTAAGTCTGATGATAATGAAAAGAATTTTGTCTCGATCATTGATCCCGTTGATAAAATCACCAAAAAAATCAAAAGTGCGGCGACAGATTCTGGAACTGAAATTAAATATGACTTGGAAAATAAGCCAGGGCTTTCGAATTTGTTGACAATCTATTCAGTTTTGAGCGGCAAACCAGTCAGTGAAATTGAAAAAGAATTTGAAGGTAAGATGTATGGCCATTTGAAAGTAGCATTGGCAGAGCTTGTCGTTGAAACTTTGAAGCCCGTGCAAGCCAAGTATGATGATCTCATGAAAAATAAAGATCACTTGGACCAATTAATGAAAAAAGGCGCCGACCGAGCACGCCTCAGAGCTCAAACAACTTTAAAAAATGTCTACGATGCGATGGGCCTGGTTCGGCCCATCTGAGATTGAGTTCTTAATTCTTATCTAAAAAATCGTAAGTTTGCTGGGGTGCCAATTCATAAATCGCACCTACAGACGCTGGAAGCTCAAACTTCACAGAACGACCACTCTGAATTTCGAGAAGTTCGCCAGCGAAGTTAATGGCAAAAACTTTGTCTGCGATTTTATAGACTCGACTCATTTTTTGATCCAAGCTTGCCGCTTTTGAAGCTCTGAGGAATGGTTTTTTGTTCGAGCAACCAAAATCAAGAAGGCTTCCATCTTCCGTGGCTAAAGTGTTCATTTGTGATGATCTGCTGTAACCATTTAAATACAAAATGCTTGAGGCCACTTGACCTGCAGGCAAATTGATTTCAGAGGTCGCAGCACTTGTGGGATCACAGGCAAATTTTAATCGATTTGAATAAACCCGAGCACTCCACTGGGCGCCACTAAACATATCTTTGAGATCTGCTTTTTCAGCTGGCGTTTGTGAGTTGTATTCCAAAACTGCATCACCCGCACTTTGCGCGATGTCGCCTTCGTTCTTTGTAAAGACATACTTAGCAGGTAAAGTTTTATCTTGCGGAAACAAAATCATGTGTTGCGCGCGCATCACAATTTTTCCAACACTTGGAGATTGTCCAAGGGCTTTCACGGATTGGTCTTTCAAATCAAGGCTGTAAAATTGACCGGCTTGATTCATCATCACCAAAGTTGGACTTTTGTTCACTTGAGCAGGATTTTCGAAGGTCTCATCTGCATAAACGGCAGCTGAAGACATCGAATATGCTTTCAAAGCTGGGTGAAGATCCACCGCATACTTTGCAATCTGTGCGTAGGTTTCAACGGTCACTGCGTACGAACCTTCGTCAGAAATTTTATTATCACAGGCTCCACTCAAGCCCGCGCGAGGTCCTTTTCGGCAAGTGATGTGTCTGAAGCCGTCCATATGACGAGCTTCGTGCATAAAAATGCTGGCACGATCCAGGGATGTGAAATTAGATGTCAACATCATGGGACAAACGTACATGGTGCTTCCAAATCCATAAACGTAAGCCGCCACACCCTTTGGACAGTTACTTGGAATGTTGATCACAGAAATTCGTTCTGTGAAATAGCCGTACCAAGAACTTGAAAACCGGCCGCTGAAAAGTTCATCTTCGCTTTTCGGCATATTGGCTTGAAAAGCAGTTTTTCGCATAAACATGATGCTTGAAATCAGGTTCGAAGTTTCAGAGCCATCGTAGCAAAAATCCTGATTTGCTAGATTTTGAAACTGCTTAAAATCTTTTGCGATTTCTTGCATTTCACTTTGACTGACACAATCTTTGGCCTGTGCTAAGCCCGATAAAAGTAACATTAGAACTATGACAAATCCTTTTGACATATAAATTTCCCCCTAGACAAAATGCTAGATCAAAAACTCTAGGGGAATCATCATTTAAATTTGAAATGATACAGTCGGTCTTTTTACGACCCAAACATTTGTTGATATCGATCTAAAGCGTAGCTTTTGAGCTCTGGCACTTGAATACCTTGAATCATTTCATACAGACTTTCTTTAAGACTGGGATCCAATGCTGCTCTTTTAAAAAAATCGTCAATGACCATTCTCTTCATGGCCTTTTCATGCATACTTAAAGTTTCATCTAAAGAATGAACTTCATGGGGGCCTGGCTTTGAAAGTGGTTGGTTTGCAATCTCTTTCAGAGCACCCAAAGCTAAGTTCTGAGCCTTTGTTAAGAGATACACACTTAGAATTCTTTCATTTGCTACACCCGATGGATCCACGCTCAACACGAGCTCTTTTAAAAATTCGATTTGTTGAAGACTTAAATTTTGAGCCCGCTGAATCATTTGTTCCTCAGTTACTAAGGGATCAAAACTCTTTGAATCCATTGCGCTTGCTTCCGTGGCAATCCAATTTTTAAGTTCAATAAGATCTGTTTGAGAGGTCACAGTTACTTGAGAGTTTTCTGGAGGCTCTATTGAGGTTGAGCTTTTGCCGGATAAGGGCCCACTTTGGCTTAGGATTTTTTGAATGGTTTGGGTGGCGACTTGAATCGGCTTTTCAGGAAGATCAGAGAAAAACACAAAATAACCGAGAATCAAAATGAGAGCTGCAAAAAGAGTTGTTTTCATCATCTTCATGGCTTTGACGCTAACTTTGAGTCTCGCACCTTTTCAACTTAAAGTTGTGAAACTCTGTCTGCATTAACAATTATGTTACACAATTAATCAGGATAAATAGGAATTTCGAGCTCTTTGATAAAATTCCAAAACTTCTTATCAAGAGTCGGTGTCTGAAAAAGGTAGGCATTGAGCTTTCGAGCCTTGAGCGAATCCTCTTCACTCAGCTTTGAAAAGTGCTCGTAGATCACTTCATGGGTCAAAAGGCCCGCCTGATGCAAAGGTGACAGATTGTTCCAAAGATCTTTTTGAATGATAAAGCGCTTCTCCCCTTTCAGAACGGCCGTTTTTCGAATTGCGATTTGCTGGATTTTGCACTTTTTTGGGTCTGGCAGATAGAGATGTTTAGAATCTTGAATGTCTTCAAGTTGAACCTCTGATTTAAAATCAATTTCCTGGGGCAACTCCTTTAATCTTTTCAAATACTGCCGAGCCAATGTCGGCGCGACTTTTTCCATTTTTGAAATCTGAGTCTCTGCAACTTTGTAGGGATCAGTTTCTTTTTGACCCGTCGGAATGGAAACCTCATAAAAATCCAAAAGTTCGCTTGTTCCACCACAAAGGATCACATCCCCACCGTTGCCAACTTTGTTGTTCGCAAGAAGATTAAGGCTTGCGAACAAGACAAACAGAAAACTAAATTTTGATTTCATAGGTGCCCTTTTCGCCTTCTACAGTTTCGAAATCGATGACAAGAGAGCGAATGATACTCATGGAGGGTTTGTTAAACAAAATCCACTTTCTCAAAAACATTTTTCCTGGAACAGAAAAAGGCTGATGAAGATGATTCTGTGGCACTTTATCCACAGATTCCGCGTTGCGAAGACTGGAATTGATCACATCTGAAACGGCCCAAACGTAAGTTCCAGCTAAAACAACAACGCCAGCTGAAGCCAGGCCTGAGTTATTACTTTGCGATCCTGAAGCCGCGGCAACAGCGCCCGCCGTCATCAGTCCCGCTTGTAGCATCTGTCTATTGTGCTGATCTTTTTGCAGCCTGAGTTTCATGGCATCAGCCCAGTCTTTCAGGTCCTGACCCAAAACCACACTCATGGACTGACTTGTTTCTTGATCCATCACAACTCGTGCTTTGTGGATCCGAAGCCATTTGCCCGATTTATTTTCTATTGTGATCTCGACAAGCTGAAAGCTTTCTTCCGCCGCCCTGTCAATGGTGCTTGCACTCACAATCATCGGAAGCTCGAACTTTGATTTGGGTGTCAGACTTTGACCCATTGAGCCCGGATGGGTCGACGCACAAGAAATAAGAAAGGGAATCAAGGTGACTAAAATAAGTTTCATTTGTCGTTCTCCAGTTGAGTGATAGGAAAAAATTGAACATTCATATTGTAAATTTCGGATCCACTTTGGCGATTTGATAAGTCGCCGACTTCTTGCAAGAAATCATTCATGAGTTTTCGATAGAATTGAATATGGCGAAGATTGACTGCGACCGAAATGGATTGGAACTCTCGTAAACTGTTGGGGATGGTATCAATTTTTTCACTGGCCAAGCTCAAATTTTGTTTGTGGTACTTACGAATCGCCTGAGAAGGAACATCTGATGTCACTGAGATGGGATCACAGAGCTGTTTCATTTTAGGTTTCAATTGCAAGATGCCCATCCGCTCAAGCCTGACCATGGCCTGGTTGGCATCTTCCACACTGATTCCCAGCCTTTTTGAAATCCAGCGGGGATCAGACTTACAATCCTTTAATTTCACTAAGCTTAATATTGCAAAATGATACCAATCTGAAATCAAACGAAACTGGTCTTCTTGTAATTGCAGAGTTTGTGAACCCATGTCTGATGCGTTCGACACCTGAGACATGGAGCTAAATAGACTTTTCTTTTCTGCTGGAGATAATCCCAAACGATCACTTATTTTTTTAAGAGATTTCACTGTGATGGGTCTTTTGCCACTCATCATTTGAGAGAGTTGTGCGGGACTCAGAGATAACCATTTTGCAAACGAGCGGACCGAGAACTGTGGATTCTTCGTTCTTTTAAGCTGAAATTCACGCATCAAGAGTTCTTGTGGGCTTTGCATAAACTCATAGATATCGAACCCCTTCAAAATTGGGAAGTCTATTTTTGAAACACTGTTTCAGAATTTGAAACAGAGACGACTTTTTACACGATCTGTCTTTTTTAACACCTCAGGCGATTCTATGGTAAATTCACCGCGATGATTCAGATTCTGCTTTCTTTAATTCTTTCCCATTCTGCTTTTGGTGGATGCCTTGTTGACCACTTAAAGGAAGGTATTCAGGTCAATTTTGATCGGGAAAAGATTTATTCTGCGATGTCTGCAGGTGCCACTGAGAATGTTTCTCAAATGTTAATTAATTATGAATATAATCTCATTTATCTGGTCAAATTGACGGGGTTCGAGAAAAGGTTTTCCTCTCCTTTTTTGTGCGATGAATTCAAGTCCACACCCAATCCCCTCCCCGCGGTTTATCAATCCTCAAAACCTGAGCTGAAGCAGTTTAAGCCCATCTCGTTTTTGAGCCTCAAAAGAAAGTATCAAAAATTAATTAAAAGTCGTGATTTACTCGCTCTTCACACAAGCTTGGCTCAAGAAATAGATGATTTGCAAAAAGAGCCCAGATTTAACTGCATGACCCGTCACCTGCTCGAATCCATGGCTCGGGTGTCTTGGCTTGCATTGAATGACGATCAAAAAACTGAATCCGCTTTTAATCTTTTAAAATACATGCCCATCGCTCTTTTTGGATCTAAACAATTGGACGTGATGGCTTCCATTCACCAAGCACAGGGCATCCCAATCTTGTGTCATGATTTGCCTTTAATTGATTACAAGTAGCCTTTAAAACCTAAGGTGAGTGTGTGAATCCAAGCAAAGCTATAGACTGTTTTATTGTCGGCTCCACCTTCCACAGTGCGATATCCAACGAAGGCTTTTGTTTGCGGACTGAACAACTCACGCTCAACAAACAAACCCAAATCAATGGCACGACCTTGAGGCGCACCCAAGGCATCCAGATCCAATTGAAAACTATAGAGATCAGATAATTTTCGAAAGGCTTGAAAATTAAGAAGCGGCACAAAGCCCACATTCTTTTTACTTTCTCGGGTTGTACCTTGAGAGAGAGTGACTTCCGCATCTCGAATTTTACCGGTAAAACCAAAACGAAGATCCCACTCAGAGGTTTTCTCTAGAGCGTAGGAATAACTAAGACGGTAGCTGTTGAATTTGTAAACCGCATCTGTCGAAATCCCGGGTTGGAAAACTGAGTTTTTAAAGGTCGTGGGACCATCTAAAACTCCATTCAAATTGAGTTCTAAAGGAGCGTAAAGACCCCGGATTTCATGGCGATCCCAACTGTAGCCCAAGTAAACTCGGTAACTGGTGACGGGACCCTTGCCGAAATCAGTGAGATCAACTTTTGTTCCGGTGTTGCCGGGAATTTTAACTTCATTGATTGTTTGCGTGGTGGAACCCAGCTCGAAGGCATAATTAAAACCTGCAAAGCTTTGAAGAGCTAAGAAAAAAAAGGTCAAATCCAACCCACCAAAAATGAATGCATCCACATCACAGGCCATCTAAGAATGGCCAGAGCGCCAGTCAAGATGAGACCCATTAAGATAAATCCTGTGATCATTTCATTTTGTTCGAGCCAATTGTTTGCTCGAGCCGGTAAAAATCTTGCAATCACTTTTCCACCGTCTAAAGGGTGCAGAGGGATCATATTAAACACAGCAAGAAAAAGGTTGATCAAAATAAATGCATTCAACATTTTGATTGCAGCGGGCATGGCCCCACCCATTCCAAATTGGTGAGCCAGAAGTCCCATCACCAAGGCTGTCAGAACCGCCATGATAATGTTTGATGCAGGACCTGCAAGTGCAATCCAAAACATATCAACCCGTGGAGATTTTAAATATCTGGGGTCGACGGGAACTGGTTTTGCCCAGCCAAAAAATATGGGGAGTCCAGAGACAATGGAAATGATTGGGAGGGCGAACGTACCAATGGGATCAGCATGAGCAAACGGATTCACTGTTAATCTTCCCAGCTGTTCGGCTGTGCGATCGCCGCGAAGTTTAGCCACCCAACCGTGGGCAAATTCGTGCACAGAGAGTGCAAACAGGAAAGGGATAAACATAGTGGCTAATTTGTAACCTATTTCTAAAAAATCCATAATTCGAGATTAGGGTGGATTCTTGGGTTTGCCAAGACCCATATTGTTGAGAATCAAAGGGGATCTCTGATTTCTTGACCCCTTTGTGTGTTTGCGCATAGCCTATGCATTCTTAACTCACATTACACCTGAAGGAGATCCCTCATGAGACCGGCCTTGACCACTCTCTCTGAAGACGAAATTCAGTTTCGCGATGCTGTCAGAACATTTGCAGAAAATGAAATCAAACCCCATGTGCACGACATGGATCAAAAAGGCGAAATGAAGCCTGAAATTGTTAAAAAACTTTTTGAAATGGGTTTGATGGGCGTGGAATCTCCAGAAAAATTTGGTGGAGCAGGATCCAGTTTTATGATGGCCTGCCTAGCTGTCGAAGAGATCGCTCGCGTGGATGGATCTGTTTCAGTTTTGATGGACGTTCAAAATACATTGGTGACCAATGCCTTTTTGAAATGGGGCACTGAAAGTATCAAAGATAAGTACATGCCGAAACTGGCCAGTGAATGGGTGGGTGCCTACGCACTTTCTGAAAGCGTTTCCGGATCCGATGCCTTCGCATTGAAAACCCGCGCTGAACTGAAAGGTGATAAATACCTATTGAATGGCTCTAAGCTTTGGATCACAAATGGTCGCGAAGCCCATGTTTTTATTGTGTTTGCATCTGTGGATTTAGCAAAAGGTTACAAAGGCATCACCGCCTTTTTAGTTGAAAAAGGTTTTAAAGGATTCACTGTTGGTAAAAAAGAAGACAAGCTTGGAATCAGAGCTTCCAGCACAACTGAGCTTCTGTTTGAAAACTGCGAAGTGCCCGTGACTAATATTTTAGGCGAAGTAGGCAAAGGTTATAAAATTGCCATCGAAACTTTAAATGAAGGTCGCATCGGCATTGGCGCACAAATGCTCGGAATCGCTCAAGGGGCCTACGATGCAGCTTTGCAATACACAAAAACCCGCGAGCAGTTCGGTAAAGCCATTGCCACTTTCCAAGGTGTGCAATTTCAATTGGCACAGATGCGCGTGGACATCGAAGCTGCAAGATTGATGGTTTACAATGCGGCTAGGCTCAAAGACGCAGGTTTAGATTTTATCGAGTCTGCTGCTATGGCAAAACTTTATGCATCTAAAGTTGCAGAAAAAGTCACCTCCATGGCCATTGATCTTTATGGTGGCAATGGATTCACAAAAGAATATCCAGTGGAAAAATTTTGGAGAGATGCCAAAATCGGACAAATTTATGAAGGTACTAGCAATATGCAACTTCAAACCATTGCAAAAATTGAGCTGGGTCTTTAGTTTTTATTTTTTCTTTCTGACCGGGGTATTTGCAGATGCAAACACCCCGGCATTTCGAATTTCACTCAGTGAGATTCCAAAGTCTTTAGATCCCCACCTTCTTAGGTCCTCCAGCGGCCAGTACGTTTCCCAACAGCTTTTTCGAAATTTCTACCGTCTTAATTCTAAAAACGAAATGGTTCCCGAGCTGGGCGAGTCTTGCAAAAAAAATAAGAGCAAATGGGTTTGCACAATTCACAAAGCTGCCAAATGGAGCGACGGCACTCCAATAACAGCCACTGATTTTATCGAAAGCTATAAAAAGATTCTTTTCAGACCCGCACCCAGATCAGACCTCTTGTTTAATATTAAAAACGCCAAATCAGACCCAAAAAAGATCGGGCTTAAAGTTCTGAGCGAGAAGAAATTTGAGATTGAATGGGAAAAGAACGAGCCCGGTGATGAATTTATTTTGATGTCCCCTTTGTTTGTACCTCTCCCGAATGGTGAATTTAAAAAAGATGTTTTTTCAGGCCCCTTTCAATTGGATCAAATCTCTGCACTTAAAGTTGAGATGTCCAGAAACCCTCACTACTTCAGGCAACCCATGAGTCCCCTTAAAATCCATTGGTTACTGATGGATGAAAGCCTGACCGTTCAGGCCTTCGAGAAAAAAGAGTTGGATTTTTTAAGACGAGTCCCCACTTCAATGATTGGACAGATGCGCTCAAAACCTGAGTATTTCGATAGTCCTGTGCTTCGTATGGATGCCGTTTTTTTTGGCCCTTCCCTGAAAGATCAAATCAGTTTTCGTGAAACTGTTATCGAGGGACTGGACTATTCACAAATGCAGATTTTGTTTAATTCTAAATCTAAACCCGGTTGCGCGGGGGTCCCTCTTGAATTCTACGTGGGTCCCGAAATTTGTTATGAAAATAAAAAAACGGCAAAACAGATAGAAGCTCCAAAAAATTTGACTTATCTTTACTCGTCTCTCGGAGGCGAAGATCATCGCAGGCTGGCTGAGTGGCTGCAAAATCAATTTCAAAATTTATTTAAAACTCAACTTCAAGTTCGAGGCCTAGAAAACAAAATTTTTTTAGATAAGATACGCAGCCAACCACCCGCCCTTTTTCGCAGAGGCCTGAGCCCTGAAAATCCCTCTTGCTATGGAATCCTAGAATCATTCAAGTCCGGGCATCCTGACAATCTTTCGCTGATTTCAAACCCTGCCTTCGATCAAATTTTGGTAAAACTGAAAGCGGGAGAAAATTCGAAAGCTGTTTGCAGGGAGGCTTTGCAAAAACTGCTAGATGAAAAATTGATGATCCCCACAGGCCGCATTTTTTTCAGTTATATGATTCAAACCCATTTTACTGGGCTTGAACTCAATTTGCTCAATCATATGGATCTGTCTCGGTTAAAACTGAACCCCTCAAGTGCTTCAAAGTGAGACAATTCATAGGTCCTGATTTTTTTTAAAGAACCCCTGACGTTGGTCCGATAAAGAAGAGTCTTAAGAGTTTAAGTGCTCTTGGATTTTAAAAACAAAGGGGCTGATTATGGCTGAAAAGAAAAAAGAACAACAACAACAACCCGTACAAACACAGGTGCCTGGCAAAGTGATCTCTATGGATGACTATCGATGCCACGCTGAAGGCTGCAAATCGAAGAGCACAAAAGCAGGATTTTGTGATGAGCATTTTTCTTGGTTTAAGGCAGGTCTGATTACAAAAGAAGGCGCAAAGGCGCAAGATTTCGAGAAGAAGTATTATCAGTTTTTAGCTTCACAGAAAAAAGCAGCTTAATCAAAAAGCCGAATTCATTCAAAAAAGCCTCCTTTGAACAAGGAGGCTTTTTTTTTCGCACAGTTCCAACGCACCCGAGATTCCTACAAGACAACCGGTCTTTTGTCGTGCTAGCTTTGTTTACTATGAAAGCAGCGATTATTACAGGTGCAGGTTCCGGCATCGGCAGAGCAACAGCCCTGCTGTTTGCGAAACACAATTATCACGTTTTTTTGCTCGGGAGGGACACCCGCAAACTTCGCATCACCCATCTTGAGTGTGGTGACGCCACTAGCATCGGTTGTGATCTGACGAAGCCTGATGAAGTTGACGCCGTCATGAGACAAATCTTTGCCACCAACAAATCTGTAGAAATTTTAGTGAACAACGCAGGCACTTTTACTTACAATAATTTCGAGAGCACCACCGAAGAAGATTGGATGAGCCAGTTCCAAATTCATGTTCTGACGTCTGTTAGGCTTTCCAAAGCGGTATGGCCCGGGTTTGTGAAAAACAAAAAAGGCTCCATTGTGAATATCTCATCCACTTTGGGCCTTAAATCCACGGCTGGAACTTCTGCTTATTCCAGCATGAAAGCGGCTCAAATCAATCTCACTCAAACTTTAGCCCTAGAAGGTGCACCCCACAATATCCGAGTGAATTGTGTGGCGCCTGGGATCGTAGATACTCCCATTCACCCACCCGGTGCAGTGGCACAAATGCAAAATGCGCAACCCTTGGGTCGTGTCGGCCGTCCAGAGGAAATCGCGCAAAGCGTTTTCTTTTTAGCTAGCGAACAATCGGCTTGGACCACAGGTGCTGTGCTCTCGGTGGATGGTGGAATTAATCTTTTGTGACAAAAACAGTGCTTTTGGAGTTTCGCTTTTCCAGTGCACACTTGTATCACCAACCCCAATGGGACATTGAAAAAAACAAAGTTGAATTCGGACTTTGTTATTCGAAATTTGGACACGGACATAACTACATTTTAAAAATCACCATCGCTGATTCAAAAGAGATTTTAAAAATCAGGGATCAAATTCAAAAAGTTGTGGATCTTGTGGATCACAAACACCTCAATTTCGAAGTGGAAGAATTTAAAAATCAGATCCCAACTTCAGAGATGATCGTGCAATTTTTTAAAGAGAAGTTGAAAAATCAAAAACCACAGCAAATCGTCTTGTTTGAAGACGATTTTTTAGGTGCCGAGTGGGTCAATGAGAATAATTCAATGAGTGGTTCATTTTGGGTCAATAGCTGACTCATTTGTAGGCAGTAGCGTATTCAGTTTCAAGTCAGTTGATCCGATAATTAACTATGAAATTGTTGAACGTTTTCGGTGTGTTAATTTCATATTTTCTTTGTCATAGCCTTTGGGCAGCGAGCGGAGTGACTTATCACGGTCGTATCGTCAAACCAGACAATACGCCTTTAGAGTCTGCAACCACAAGATTTCGGATTCAAATCAAAGCTCCAAATGCTGGCAATTGTGTGCTTTGGGAAGAAGAACAAAGCCAGAACATGACAGGTTCCAACGGAACTTTTTCCCTCACCATTGGGGACAGTACAAACACCACCATTAACTACAATCGAATTGATTCTTATGGTTGGACCATGGATCGTGTGTTTTCAAACAGAACCGCGTTTACTTCCCTTTACGGCTGTGTGATCGGTGGACCAATCTACACCCCTGATCCTGCCGACGGACGAATTCTAGAGGTGAGTTTCAAGGAAGTGCCCACTGATCCCACTTGGGAATCCTTTCCTGCAACTAAAATTAATCTGATTCCGATGTCTCTCAACAGCTTGCAGCTTGAAGGATACAGAGCCACTGAGTTTTTAAAAATTGATCCATTTGTTGGACAGACTCCGATCACCAATGCGGGCGTGAACACTTTGCTGAGCTTGATTGCAGGCACTTCGAATTTGTATGTGAAGCCTGCCGATACTTTTGGTGGAGATTTAGCTGGAACTTTTGGAGCCGGCACTGTGATTGGAATTCGTGGCCGAGGCATAGGCGCAGCAGCCCCAGCTGTCGGACAAATTTTAAAATTTAATGGAACGACGTGGGAACCAGCAGCTGATGATACGGGTAGTGCCCCAGCTGATGCCAGTTATGCTGCAAAAGGGATCGTGCAGTTTGATACTTCTGCAGCAGTCAGCGGTGTGACTGTGACTGCTGGAGTTGCAAGACTTGCGGATACGATCGCAGCCGCAGGACCTGTGGGATCTGCTTCCACCGTTCCCGTGATCACTTACGATGCTAAAGGAAGACTCACGACTGTTACGACGGCCACTGTGAATGATGCAACCAAATTACCACTGGCTGGTGGTACGATGACGGGTCCCATCAACATGGGACTACAAAATATCACAAATGCCACGTCAATCGCAGCCACGAATTTTTCTGGAAGAAATTTATTGTTGAATGATAACGACACAAACGTTGCAACAATTCGGGCACCTGTGAATTTAGCAGCTGATTATACTCTGACATTACCTACTGCTGTTCCAACGGCTGGTTATGTTTTATCCACCGATGCTGGTGGACAACTTTCATGGATCGCAGCCAGCAGTGGATCTGTGACTTCCGTGACCGCCACAGCC
>CAZPBD010000035.1:0-12140 GCA_964584655.1 uncultured Pseudobdellovibrionaceae bacterium
TTCATTGTACTGACGAGACTCATCAGGATTCGCTTCTTGATTCAGGTAATCCTTTTTCACACTGTCATACATCTTCAATTGATTCTGCAAATCTTGAACTTGCATGGTGAGCTTTTTGTTTTCAACTGATGCCTGAATTCCACTGGTTCCAGTGCGAAGACTGGCAGTTACGTAAAGTAACAAGAACAC
Source organism: uncultured Pseudobdellovibrionaceae bacterium (assembly GCA_964584655.1). Classification (GTDB taxonomy): domain Bacteria; phylum Bdellovibrionota; class Bdellovibrionia; order Bdellovibrionales; family Bdellovibrionaceae. The sequence goes on from CAZPBD010000035.1 coordinate 190, forward strand.
AACACTCATACCTAAAAACAAGTCAGAGTAGGATGTCCAAAAACTCCCGTCGTCTCCACCGCTTTTGTGCTTATTGTAATCGAAGGCCATGGCTTCCCCTTTTCTACATCTTCCTTATCGTGCAAAGGTGGGTTTTTATTCACTCGACCATGGACCAAAAGGTCCTTCAGAACAGGCAACACTAGACTGGACCAAAGCCCTACCCAACTGGACTTATCAGTGATAAACATCAGAATGTGAGAAACAAAGGGCGAAAATTTAAACTCAATAATATTTTGATCCAAGAATGGAATCATGACAAAAAAGATGTGATTCTTTACATCCATGGTTTCCCTGGCTGCGCAGATCAGGCCCAACTTTTAACAGACTCACCTTTGATTGATAAATTTCGACTGATGGCCATCGATCGCCCAGGCTATGGAAGCTCCACTTTTCAGCCTCAGCTGACACCTGTGAAGCTTGCCAAGCAACTGAAAGAAATCCTAGATGTCCTTCATATCGAAAAAATTCGGCTGCTCTCGGTCAGCGGTGGAGCTCCTTATACATTTGCACTTGCTGACCTTTTACAAAAACAAGTTTTAAAAGTTAGCTCTGTTGGTGGAATCGCTCCGTTAGAAAAAAATAATTTTAAGCATATGAATATCCAGCAGAAAAAAGCCTACCTCATGAGCCGAATGGTTCCCACTCGGGCAGCAAGAATTCTAATGAACAGATACTGGAAAAAAGGCATCGATGAAATCGATAAACTTGTCTTCACTGGATTCGAAAATTTTTCTGAGCCTGATCGTGCCGCCTTTCTTCATCCCGAAGTTGCGCCTGTTTTGATTGAAACTTTGAAAATTGCACTGAAGCAAGGACCTCACGGTGTACTTCATGATATGAAGACGTTTTCAAAAAGTTGGGGATATCAATTCAATCACATCAAATGTCCTGTCACTTTATGGCACGGCTCTGGTGACGACGTCGTGAACGTGGAATTTGCCCATGAAATGAAAAAGAAGATACCACACGCCGTTCTGAAGATTAAAGAAGGCGAAGGGCACTATTCGATCGCGATGAATTACCGCGATCAAATTTTATCTGATCTACTAAAAAATTAAATTACTTAACAAGACCTGTTTTACCAGTCCACTTTCCACGGGGACGGTAAATTCTGTTATTTGCATATTGCTCTTGAGCGTGTGCACACCAGCCAGCAATTCTTGAGACTGCAAATATCGGAGTGTAAATGTCCGTAGGAATTCCCATGCAATAGTAAACAGTTGCAGAGTAGAAATCCACATTCGGCATCAAGCCCTTTTCCTGAAACATTGTATCGTCAATCAAAGCTGACATTTCATACCAAACGGGTTCACCAATTTCTTTGGTCATTTTTTCAGACAGTTTTCTTAAAAAAGCAGCTCGAGGATCGCCGTTTTTGTACACTCGGTGACCGATACCCATGACTTTTTCTTTGGCCTGCAAAGCATCTTTAACAAAAGCTTGTGCTTTTTCGATAGTACCAATCTTTTTAAGCATGATCATCACTTGCTCGTTGGCTCCACCATGGAGAGGGCCTTTTAAAGCACCAATTGCCGACACAACAGCCGAGTGCAGGTCAGATAAAGAAGAAGCGGTCACTCGCGTTGCAAACGCTGAACAGTTCAGCTCGTGATCGGCGTGAAGAATCAAACAAGTGTCGAAAACTTTCACATGATCAGCTTTAGGTTCTGCACCTTTCAACATGTACATAAAGTTCCAAGCCACTGACTTGTTTTTTTGCGGCGTTAAAAGTTCACGCTTATTTCGGATCGCTTCAAAAGCACAAACCAATGTTCCCATTTTTGCAGTTAAACGCAGGGATTTTTTCTTAAAACTTTCAGTTCCCATGTCATTGGCATCTTTATCCCAATGAGCCAACATCGAGACAGCAGTTCTGAGCCAAGCCATGGGATGGACGTTTTGAGTTGGAATCGTTTTTAAAACCGCTAGAAAATCTTGAGGCAATTCCATTTCACCAACAAGTTGGCTTTGAAAGTTTTTGAGTTCGTCAGCGGTCGGCAAGCGATCGTTCCACAATAAAAAGACCACTTCTTCAAATGTGGATTTTTCTGCCAAATTTTCGATGGTATAACCCCGGTAATTCAAAGTATTGCCCTGAATCGAGGACACAGCAGTTGAACACGCCACAATTCCTTCGAGACCTTTATCTAATGCACCTTCAAAAACTTGTACTTCGGCTGCCATAAAAAAACCCTTTCATGTAAGTAAGGAAACTCTTGAAAATTAGCACGCGCAAGCCACTTAGGCTAGCTTAATGATCTTCTCTTGGACTTCGACAATGATTAGACTTTGATCTCGCTCGGGCAAGTTTCCCTTTAGAAAATTTTGCTGCTGAAAAAGAATTTCATTTCGAATTTCATGAACACTTTTCTTCGAGGAGGACTTCCAAGCTTCAATCATTCGCTCGACACCCCAAGGTTCATTTTTTTCATTTGCAGCTGTGACAAGACCTGGGGTTGAAAATAAGAGCCGATCTTGGGGCTCCATGGAAATTGTATTGGAGGTAAAATTCGATTTAAATCCCAGACTTAATTCTGGGACGACGGGATTCAAATAATCCACAGAGTCAGCTCCTACCTCTTGTCGATACACAGAAATCATACCAGCAGAGCTATACTCAAGCTTCAAAGTTTTTCGGTCCACAGTTGCGTAAAAGAAACTGGCTTTGTCTTTATCTTTAAAGCTTGGCAAAAGTTCAGAGCTCATCACTTGCAAAAATTCATGGGGCTTCATGCCGCGCTTGGCCTCGACCTGTGTCGAGTACTTAATTAGCAGTCCCATCAATGCCGAAGACACCGTGTAGCCCGAGCAACTGGAAAGAAAAATTCCAAACTTCCATTTGTCATTGTGTTCAAAGATATCAAAGTAATCGCCGCCGAATCGGGAACCTGGCGAAAATTTTGAGCTGAACTCGAAACCTTTGATCCGAGGCATTTCCGTAGGAACAATTTTTTTCTGCAGCTTAATGGCCCATTCAAGATCTGTGGAAATTTCACCAGCTAACTGAAGCAGTTTGTCATTGGCCTGTTTCAGAAGTTTTTCGTAACCCTTAATTTGGGCTTCGAGTTCTGATATGCGTTTTAAAAGATTTTCAGACATCCATCTGAATATTAATTGTGGGACTCTAATTGATCAATCAGCCTTTTCAGCGACTCGACCTCGGATCGAGTTTTTTTCAAAACGCTGACTGGAAATGACTTCAAGTCTTTCTCGTTTAAATTGCCTAGCATCTGCTCTAACCGATCATGTTTAGCTCGAGCCGCTTCAAGACGCTTAGGGAATTGATTTCGAATCCATCCTCCGTTGGACCAAACGGATTCTTGATATGTGAAATAAGAAACCTCTTGGTCACTTGAAAGCATGTGAAACCGAAAGTGGCCCCAGCCCATCAAAAGCGCTGTGAAAAAGGCCTCGAGTAATCCCCAAAAAAGTAGAAATTGAAATTTTTTATCTTCGATCCCGCCAAAAATTCTAACGTTCAAAAGTCCCAGAGTTTTAAGGAAAAATAAAACAGACAAGAAGACAAAGACTGCACCTAGAGCAATCAGAAAGATTTCTTTGAAATACTGCTTCTTCATTTGATCTGTGTTCAGGCTCCAAAAGCACCAAAGCAGACTAAATGCTAAAAGTTCACCGCAGATCAGGGCCATCGCATTGGTCATCGGAAGTCCACCGGAAACAAATAGTAAAGACGAGATTAAAATCACAAGTGATTCAATTCTGAATACAAGGCTTGTCAAAAATCCCACCAGCAAAAATAGGAGCCCTGCGTGGAGTCTTCCGTCCGACAGAAAAAAGACCAATCCATTCTCGGTTTGTGAAAAAATCCATCTGGATGTTGTAAAAAATGAAAATTGATAAATCACAAAAAAACAGGCGGCTAACATCAGAATTTGCAGCGAAGACTTCCACTTCTTCAAAAATAACAAAAGCAAAAAACCAGCTGCTAGAAAAAGTCCCAGCAAAGTCAGACTTGATAATGAAAATGTCAAAAGCACACCAACAAAAACAAGTGTCAACCGGTGGGTACAGATCAGCAGAAAAGATTCCCTTAATGATTTCAGTCCTAGGCTTGCATCAATTCCGGCCACAGCAATGGAATTTTTAGCAGACAATGTGATCAGCTGGTTGGTAAAACTTCTGACCAGCAATGGAATTGCATTTAATTGAACTGGTTTGAATTCTTGCCACAAAGCTTCTCGAAGCTTTGTTTGCAACATCCAAAATAGAATCATAACTAAACTGATGCTAACCAAAACTGATATCATTTTTTTTCCAACTTTACATAAACGTCGAACCTGACAAGCTTCGATTCTACGCTGTAAGAAACTTTTGCAGCAAGTGGTTCTGCGCGCAAGGGTCTTTTGACAACCACTCGCTGGAAATCATGCTTCAGAATAGCTTCCAAAGTCTGATTCGAATCCTCATCGGCTCCGACTAGAGAACGAAAAAGTACCATCTCTTGCCTGGGCAGTGCTGATTTTTTCTTATGTGGATACATGGGATCAAAGTAAGCACTTGTTGGGTTCTGAAATGAATGAGTTTTCAAAAAGCTGATTGCATCCGATTGAATAAACTCAATTCTTTTCAGCTCTGGCATGTGCGATACGGCTTGTGAAGATTTAGCTAGGTAATGCAGCAAAGGATTTCGCTCAATTGATGTAACTTGAAATCCATGCTGAGCAAAAAAAACACTGTCGATGGCAAGCCCCATAGTCAAATCCAGAACATGCCTGATGCCCTGGCTGTAGCCTAAGGCTTTAATCACTGGCTCTTGGGTCTTTCGGCTTGTTCGATGATAGTCGGACTTATTCTGATCAAAATCGAATTTTAGCTTCTGTCCCGATTCCGAAATCAACGTCACAACAGAATCTTTTTTAGAGAGTGTTAGATTTTCAGATTGAAGGCTGTGGGCAAACTGCAAAACTTCTGACTTTTGGGATTCAGACCATTCGCCATCAAAACTTACGGTGCCCATAAAAAAACCAGAGGTGCCAACCACGCCTGAAAAAATAATTCCGTGGTCCAAAGCAAAATAAAGGTTAGATACAACTGATGTCCTTGCTCACATACTTTTTCAATGTCCGAACCTAAGGGACTTTTGAGTGCATTTAAACGACTTCGCCACTTGAAACTGACAAACGCAATAATCAAAACACTTCCAAGCCAGACGTAACCATTTACCGATAACAAATTCCAAATTGCAAAAAGCAAAACCGCAGACGACCACACTGACCAAAGCGTTTGCGGAGCTCGATCAAAACTGGAGTTTGTAATCAAATTTCTTTCACCCGCACGAGTTTGTTCGAAGTAATTTTGGAAATGGTCGATTTGAAGTCCAAAAAAAACAAAGACTGACCAAACCAATCCAAAATAGATTGAGCCTGGATTTGGCAGAATTCCATAAGTTAAGACGGGACCCGCGAGCAACGACAAACAAATATCTCGGATAAATCGGTTCTTTTTTTGCGAGCCTAGTTTGTATCCGATTCCCAACAAAATGAGCGTTGCCAGAAGAGAGAAAACCCTCAAGGGCTCAAGTAACACCGGGATCAATCCAATACCGAACGCAGAACCAAGTAATCTTTGAACTTTGACTTGAAGTTCTGATGCGCTGATAGAACCAGACTTCAAAATCTGCAAACTTTTTTCGCCTCTGAGGCGGTCATAACCTGACACAAAATCTTGGATATCAATTTTGAGTTGAATTGCAAAAAAACTAACAAACAAACCCACAGCAATAAATAAAATTTCTAAAGAAGAGAGCTGAGGTTTATTCCAGGTACTGATCACAATGAAAAACAGTGGGAATAAGACCAGTAGCAAATGTCTAATTTTAATTGTGGATCTGAACAGCTGTTTCCAACTCATTTTCGGCAACAACTCACGCTCAACTATTTTGAAGGTCACTTCTTCATGAGGATCACCCACCTGTAAAGATTGAACAGGAATGGCTCGCTCGAGTTTTGAAAACCTTCCAGAAATTAGCTCATCGAATCTGGCTTCATTTCGTCTGGCAGTTTCAAAACGATGTTTCATTTTTATTTTTCTCGCCAGTAAAGAAGCTGAGCCAAAGGCTTCAACTCAGTCACTAATTTTTTACTCTTCGTATCTAGCTGCGATCCTAGGACAGTCAGTAAATGTTCGAAGAGGTCGATTTGGTTTTGATTGATCTGATCAAATTCTTTCAATGCCGAATCAAAGACCGAAGCTCCACCCACGTGGGTTTTAAATTCTTCTAAGGTTTGAGATTTAACCAATTGGTTTTTCTGCTCAGATCCAATCTTTTGAACCAAAAAGGCTGCAAAAGAATTTAGGTATCCCGATCTGAGATCACCTAGAATGGCTTTGTTTTCATAATTTCTAATATTGTAATCAAGTAGATCATCACTTCGCTGGAAAAGAGATCCCATAATGAATCCTAATTTTTCTAAGATCTCGTGAATTTTAGGATCATTTTGTTCGGCGATGTAAAAGGGAGCCCGCAGACACCACTTAAAAAGTGAGGCTGTTTTTAAATTATGAATACGATCCAATTTTTCGATATTCACATCAAAATCACGAATCACAGAATCCTGCAGCCACTCACCCTCTAGAAGTTCTGAAATCACTTCGGCCGTGTACTGAACAAGTTTTATGTTTCCATGACCTGAAAGATTCACCATCACACGAGCCAGCAAGTAATCACCCGCAAGCACAGCATATTCCGGAGAATACTGAGTCCAAGCGGCAGGCTTGCCTCGACGAAGAATAGATCTGTCGACCAAATCGTCATGAAGCAAAGAGGCATTATGAATAAATTCAACGGTCTGAGACAAAAGGTTCAGCGAGGATTCAGGCAAGTGGATTTCATTTCCCACTTTTTGAACGAGCTTGGCCCTGAAGCCTTTACCACCCGAAAATAAATCGTCATACAACGAATTAAGCCTTGGTAAATACTTAGGAAAATCTTGAGGGCTGTAGATTTTAAACATCCGGTGACAAGTACATGACAAGTTGGCATAGTGTCAATTTTATGGGTGGAGGCTGGTTTGCGCAACGATGTGTCGAAGGCTTGGTGGTCCAAGGGTATTAAGTTTGAGTGTCAGGGATCAGGGCAATGCTGCCTTTCCCGCGGAGAATACGGCTTTGTTTTTCTCACTCGAGAGGATCGAAAGCGCATGGCTGATCACCTGGAATTAGGCCTTCGTGAATTCACAAAAACCTACTGTGATAAAACCCAAGGCTACTATCATTTGAAGGAAGAAAAAAACCGAGATAACTGCACATTCTTAGATGGAAAAAGATGTGGCATCTACGAAGCTCGTCCCGTCCAATGCCGAACTTGGCCTTTTTGGCCCGAGGTCATGAACGCAAAAACTTGGAATAAAGAAGTGAAGGGTTTTTGCCCCGGAGTTGGCAAGGGTCGCTTGATTTCTGCCGAAGAAATCTCAAAAAACTTAAACGAGCAAAAAAAATCGGAATCAGCTCTTCACCGCGAGCGTAAGCTTTAAGAAAAGTTTTTCTTTTTCTGATTTTGGATCAATGGCGTAAGCCTCAGGGTTTTGATTTAATCTTTGTACAAAGACGGCCTGTTTATTCTCGGGACAAAGCCCTAGACAGCTGGATGTCATCACTCGAATTTCTTTTGATAGACCCAGCTCTTTCAGCTTGGACTTAAATTCAGTCTTCATTTCATCAGCGATTGAGGTCTCTTTAAAACACTTCGTGCAAATCCAAACGCCTGTTTTTTTCCACTCATCTCCAAGATTATCCATTCACTTTGACCTCGTTGATTTTTTCAGTCTTAATTTTTTCTTGAATGACTTTTTCTTGAATTTTTCCTAGCTCAGTTCTTGGAATCTGATCGAGCACGTAAACGCTTTTAATCTTCTCAAAGGGCATCACCTGTTTTTGAAACTCTTGAATTTTACTTAGTATGGCTTCGCCTGGCGAAAAATGACTTAAGACTTTTTGATCACGCAAAGATTCTATTTTTTTCATAATCAACACAATTTGATTCTCTGCTCTCTCGTCAGGTAAGGCCATCAAGTGAAAAGCCTGAGTCAAATCAATGCCAACAAGACTGAACCAAATATCTCTGAGTTTATTTAATGAAACCAGCTCTCCTGAGATCTTAATCATGTCTTGACCACGACCCATCACCGTTATGCCGGTTCCCATTTTACTGCCGCTGTCGTCGGTGATAAAGTATTGATTGGTGAGAGTTGGTTTTTTAAGCTCAACCTGTCCTTTGATCACTTCAATATATCCGGTGAACACAGAACTGGATCGAATTGCAATTTTGCCGTCCATAATTTGAATTGCACAATGAGGTAGTGGGCGCAGAGTCTCATTTTCTATTGTGGCTACCATGGAAGATAATTCGGTCATTCCATAAGTGGTGGTGAACTGCCACCCCAGGTCTTGGGATTTCTTTTTTAACTCTGGGCTTAATCGCCCACCACCGATAAAGGCTTTGAAGTTTTTTGGTGCAACTAAATTGTTAACGACTAAATCGTAAACTTGTGTGGGAACCAAAGATGACACAGTCACATGATTTGAAATGAGGGTTTCTTGGAAAACTTTGGGATCCCAAGTCTTCAATGTTAAAACTTTAAATCCACCCACATAAGACCTGGCCTCGACAGCAAGCCCTCCCACATGAAATTGGGGTAAACATTGAAGCCAAACGTCTTTAGCCGAGAGCAGAAAAAACTTATTCACAGCCGTTGCTGATTCTAGAAACGCTGACTTTGAAATCACGACGACTTTGTAGGACCTGACATCTGCCACTGTTGTTCCAGAGGTCAGAAAACCCAGATGGGATTTCAATCCATTACGATAAGTCGCTTCTTTAAATATTTTTTTGTAATGACCTTGAACATCCTCTGGCAGCCGAGGGTTCAAAAAAATTTGGTTTTCCTCAGATTTCCAAAACTCTTGGGTTATTAAGATCTGAGTTGATTCCATTTTTGTCCTTTTAAAATAAAGTCGAATCCAATTCCCCAACCGCCCACTTTGCGCACATAGGGCCCCTGGATATTCAGCAAGGAGTGAAATTCTGTGGGCTCAAAAACATCAAAGGTCATGCAACCCGGATCTCGCATTCTGTTGGGATGGGCTTTATAAAGCTGTTGAGCCACTTGCAAACACTGCATCACGCCCAGAGGGTGACCCATGTGGCTTGTCACAGTGATAAATTTGTTCCATTTTTCAGCTTGAGCCAATCGAACTTGAATATCTTGATGGGTTGGTTTCAAAACGAAAACATCAGCTTCAATGGGTTGATTGAGATCTTTAGAAATCTTCCGAAGTTCCCAATCGATTGCAAGTGGCACAATCTGTCTGGCCTCTTTCCAAAGTTCAGCATCATAAGGAAAGGGATCTTCAACGTATTCAATTAATTTTTTAGCCGTTGGGGTCAGACCTAAAATGTACTGAGAAAAGGTTTTCCAAGTCAGTCGACTGTTGAAATCCAGACGTAATTTTAAATTATGAGTGTTCGCCATTCGATTGATCATCTGAACTTCTTCATCAATCGAAATTCCAACTTTCAATTTTGCAGTTGTGAAACCCTTTTTGATCAATGGATCTAAGAGCTCGACAGTGTGAGGACCGACTCGATTGACGATGGCATTGTTTCTAAGTAAAATTTGATTATCAAAAATATTCACTTTATCTTGCCGGCCCTGAGCATCCAATGAGGCTAACCAAATGGCTTGCTCGGTCATTTCCGTCAATTTAAATTCTCGCAAATGAGATAGATGCTCTTCTAAAGTGGGATCACCCAACTCTGGCCAAGGATGAAGATCTGCGTATCCAATCTTTTGATCAGACCATTGAATTTTCAGCAGGGCCCCATGACGAACGGGCAATGAAAAAGCTTTTGGCTCATGACTGATGGGCTTCAGCTCATAAAGCGCATAGAAAATTTTCATGCGATGTAGAGCCCGATCATCAGAAGCAAACAGAAGATAAAAGTGTGCAATGAAGCTTGAGCCAAAAACTTATTATATTCTGGACTTGGTTCTGTCGCGAAAATTTTATTCACAATAGGAATGGACACAAACAAAGCGAAAAAAGGAAGAACTGCCGCATGACCGAAATGAGGAATCAACCAGTAGGTACATAAAAAATACGGAATATAAAAATACACGGCTATTTTCCAACGAGCCCCATTCACACCCAAGCGAACGGCCATGGTTTTCTTTCCGATTCGTTTGTCTTCATGGATGTCTCGAAGATTATTAATCGCAATCAGCGTGGCTGATAAAAAGCCCACTTGAAAACCTAACACGATACCCTCTGGTGTCCAAAATCCTGAGTGAAGATAAACAGTCGTTGTGACTGCAATCACACCAAAAAAAGCGACAACAAAAAAATCACCCAAGCCGTTGTAGGCTAAGGGGTAGGGACCTGAAGTGTAAGCATAACCAAGAGCCACAGAAATTAATCCCAAAACTGCCAGAATAGGTCCACCTATTTGAACAAGAGGAATACCGACTAAAAGTGCGAGCGCGAAAAAAAATGTCGCCATGCCCATGACAGTTGAAGCTTTGAAGGCTTTTGATTGGCTTAGTCGTAAAGGACCTTTGCGATCATCACCATCAGCACCCTTAACAAAGTCAGCAGCATCATTAGCTAAATTTGTTCCGATTTGGATGAACAAAGCTCCTAAAAGGCAGCACCAAAAAACCAGAGGATTAAACTCACGAAAAAGCGTGAATGATGCGACAGATCCCACCACCACTGGCACCACAGCTGCCGACAGAGTTTTGGGGCGGAAGGACTGAAAAACTAAAGAAATTTGACTTGTTGCCATAAATTCGATTTAAAGCCTAAAACGATCGTCTTAGAAGGATTGATGCATGTCAGGAAGCGAAATAGTTTTCTTTTTACTGGGTTTCGTCTTGGGAACAGGCTTTTTGCTTCTTATTCTGAAAGCACGCAAGAAAGACGACCTTTCCCAGCAAGATGTATTCAAGCAACAATTCGAACTGCTAGCTCACCAGATCTTTGATGAAAAAAGCCGCAGAATCGAAGAGAGCAACACCAAGAATCTTTCTCAAATTCTAGATCCACTCAAAGAACGACTGAAAGATTTTGAAAAAAAAGTCGAGGACACCTACTCACTCGAGCGTTCTGAACGAGGCGTGCTGAAAGGTGAGCTCAACAAACTTTTAGAACTGAACCAGCTCATGTCAAAAGAAGCTCAAAGCCTCTCCCGCGCACTTAAAGGTGATGTGAAGACACAAGGTAATTGGGGCGAAATGGTTTTAGAAAATATCCTGGAACGCTCGGGCCTGCGAGCGGGTGAAGAGTACATCACTCAGGGATCAGACATGGGCCTGAAGTCCGATGATGGTGGCAGGCTTCTACCGGACATCATTGTGAAGCTTCCGGGTGGAAAGCATTTGATTGTGGACTCGAAAGTCAGCCTCAAGGCCTACGAGGCCTCCACGGCCACGGACAATGAAGAAGAACGCAGAAAATTTGCGAAACTCCATGTGCAATCTTTGGAAAATCACATGCAGGGTTTGTCGAACAAAAAATATCACCTCGTTGAAGGACTCTCGAGCCCTGATTTTGTGATGATGTTCATGCCACTTGAGCCCGCCTTTGCGTTGGCCTTCAAAGAAAAGCCTGAGCTCTTTCAAAATGCTTGGGAAAAAAATATTGCCATCGTCAGCCCCACAACTTTGCTGACAACATTAAGAACAGTGGCTTCACTCTGGAAACAAGAAAAGCAGCAAAAAAATGCCTACGAGATCGCTCGGCGTGGTGGTTTACTTTATGAAAAGTTCGCCTCTTTGCTGGGCGATCTAAAAACATTAGGAGACCGAATGGATTCGTCTCAAAAAGCTTACTCTGAAGTGATCAAAAAAATTCAAGACGGTAAGGGAAATTTAATTTCTCAAGTGGAAGAC
>CAZPBD010000035.1:12240-26009 GCA_964584655.1 uncultured Pseudobdellovibrionaceae bacterium
TCGGCTTTTCATTTATCCGCGGGTGACCAAACTCAAGCCTCATCTGCTTGGCTGGATAAACAATCTTACCAAGGTGATGAGCTCTCTAAATTTGAAGGTGTTAGCGCAAAGCAGTCTTTGTTTTTAAGGACTGTGTGGACAGAAATAAACGATTTCATCCCTGAGCATCCGTTTCTAACTGAATATGGAATTATCGGAACTGTCTCTTTGAGTTTTGAAGTGGATGAAAATGGCTTTTTAATTCCAGACACCTTAACAGCTCAAACAGATCAGCGAATATTAAAAGTCTTAGCCGCACGGTCCGTAAGGAAATCTTTAAAAGCAGATAACTTGGATCTGGTTCAGCCAGAAAAGAACACAAAGATTTTTGCTCGCTTCGAATGGACAGATCAAATTTCCTGCGATCAACACCAAGGCATCAATAAAAATTATTTGAGCTTTTGCAGGAAATCTAAGGGACAAAGAAAGACCTTTTCTAAAGCAGAAAAAGCAGCGGCCTACGTCAGTGCTCTTCAGTATGGAACAGAAATGTTTGACGTGATTAAGAAATATAATCAGCAGGAAAATCGAAAAGAAACAAAGTTTGATCCGTTTGAAGATATCAAACGGGATCCCGATTGGAATTTAGGAAGCTAAATTTAAAATTACATTTCAGCAAGTTTGATAGCCACATCAAGACCAATGCTTTGTTCTTTGATGCTCAATGTGGGATTTGCAACAACACGGGCTTGAAGCTTTGTGAAGATAGGCTCTCGGATGGCCAAGCTGTTATCTTGCAATACACACTGACGGGCTTTTCTATTTTCGATGTTGATCACAACTGGCGCCTTCATGTTGGCTGTCATCTGAGTTGGATCTTCTGGAATCGTCACAATACAAAAAGCACGAGCTTTAGAAGTGTTCGGAGCACTGAGTGCTTCGAGATCTGTTTTGTTGAGACTGATTTTATAATTTTCTGCGAACAGTTCAGGTTCTAATACTGGGAAAGCAATCGCTGGGGAATCGCAGCTTTGAAGCCAAGCAAAAATATCGTCGTTGGGGTCATCAAGAAGAACAAACTTTTTGAGATCCTGAAAACCCAATAGGCCTTCGGCAAAAACCAAAAGATCATTTTGATCCACTTGAACTTGTCCGAACCTAGAAGTTTGAATGACCAAGATACCCCCTCCTGCACCCAAAACAATCAGACGCAGTCTTCTTCTAGTTTAGACAAATCTACCCAGAAAGACGGCTACTGATTCTTTAAATCTGGACCTAAATCTAGGTACATTCAAAGAAAAACAACTTATATGACGCTGAGGCTAAAATTGATGAGGGAATCGAGTTTGAAAAATCGTTAAGGTTTTAAAAGCTTTGAGACAGAACGAGTTTTATCTGAAGTCACATGGGCTGACTGCTGATTCTGATCCTGAATCGCGAGATAAACTTCTTCACGATGAATTTTTGTATCTTTGGGGGCTTCGATGCCTAGTCTAACCTGCTTACCTTTAATCTGAACCACTCTAATTTTGATGTGGTCATCGATGGCAATGCTTTCACCCAACTTCCTTGTAAGTACCAGCATGGTATGACTCCTTCATACGCTTTTTCGGCTTAATTTTCAGGAACTGTAGTTATTCGAACTACCGAAGGAAGTCAAGAAGGCTTCTCTGGACCATTTTACTGGAAGTTTCCATGGTGGCTTTCAATGTGCTCTCGGTCTTGTTGATATCACTGACAAGTTTGAAAACGTCGGTGTCTTCCATCTGAGAGGCCATAGCCTTATTGTCGAGCACAGCCTTCTGCAACGAGTCTGTTGTCGCGTTCAGACTTGTAACTCGAGATCCCAACTCAGCTCTTGCCAGGACCACCTGTGAGATCGCCTGATCCAGCATGTCCAGTGAGTCCTGAACTCCCGCTTTATCATTGGTCCGCAAGCTGATTTCCAAACCCTTCAGAGTTTGAAACACGTTCAGTCCTCTTGTGTTTGTAACAGGATCTTGTTTGCTGATTTTTTCAGTGGAGCCAGTGGAAGCCAGTGATCGAGTTTGAACCTGATTGAACTCATCTTCTTGTTCGAGCTGCTGGATCTCTTGGTCCTCGAGACGTTTCTCTTTGAGCTCATCCACTGTTTTTGGATGCGACGGACTTGTACGTATGTAGCCATCCCCCGCAATTCCTTCACCTAAAAACACTTTGCTGCCTGCCAAGTTCATTCCCACATGGGCATCTTTGTGAATTTGAATCTTAATATCGCCAGAATCTCCCGAATACTCACCACGTGGATCAAAGGGCTGAGTTAGCGTTTGAAGACCAGAGAAAATATATCGATCACCTAATTTGCGATTTCCAATTTGAACAGATTGCTGAAAAATTTGTCCCACTTCTTCAGCTGTGATTCTTCGAGTCTCTTCCCCCGCACCCGCATCGCTGGCTTGGCCGATGGCAAGTTCTTTAGCTCGAACTAAAGCATCATTGAGCTCACCTAAAGCTTGCTCAGAGTATTCGATAAAAGATTTCGCCTGCACAATATTTTGCATGTACTGCTTATAAGAATTTTCATCTGTTCGCGCAGCCAACACCCGGGTCGCAGCCAAGGGATCATCACTGGGTTTGTTGACTCGCTTTTGAGTGGCCGCTTGATTTTGTTGATTGGCCATTTCAGCTCGATTTTTTTGAATATTTCGGTCGACCTGAGTGGTGGTCATTTTATCAGCTATTCTCATGCATCACCTACATTCTCTTCAGACTGAGAACTGTTTCCAGCATCTCATCTGCCGTTCGAATCACACGCGCCGAGGCATCATACATCTTTTGCATTTGAATCATGTTGGTCGTTTCTTCATCCAAAGAAACGCCGCTGATACTTTCTCGAATGGAGCTCATTTGTTCTAAAATACTTTTTTGAGCTTCCTGCGTAGACCTTGCCCTTTGAGTGATTGTTCCCAATTCACCCACTCGAGAATTATAGAAATCGTCAAAAGTGGCCGTTCCGTCTTGCATGGTTTGCCTGTGCTGCAAAGACGAGATCATATTGGAAATTGTATTATCTCCTGTTGCACCAGGCTTATTTCCGGCGGCAATTCTTCCCACATCTTCAATCAGAGTTTTATTCACTGCAATTTTTTCTGAGGCACCCTTCATGGTTTCGGGCATTTCAAAAAAGAGAACTCCAGGTTTACCGTATCGATCATGGCCTTCAATGTGGATCGTGTTCACTTCTTTAGCTAAGTTGTAGGCCAGCTCATCCACATGTCCTAATGCATCTTCAATGATGTTATCTCGAACGTCTAAAAGACCTCCGATTTTTCCACCTTTGAAGTTATCAGTCAGTTTAAATTCAGAACCGTACTGATCTTGGCTATAAAAAATTTCAACGCGATCACGGGCATCTGTCCGCTTGGCTTTTAGATCTGTGGCCGTACTTCCTGAAACTAAAATAGCTGTGCTACCCGCTGTGATCGAAACTTGTCCATTGCTACCTTCAGCCCACGAGATCTCAACTTTTTCACCTAATTGCTTCAGCAAAAGATCACGACGATCTCTCTCATCGTTGGCAGGAATTCCCTGCACTTCAACTTGCAGGATTTTTTCATTTAAGACTGCAATTTCTTTTGTCATTTTATTGATCTGATCCGTCAGGCTGATAATCTGTCCGTCCACATCGTCTTGAATATCTTTGAGTTGAGTGTTCACACGTTTGAAATCTTCAGCCATCTGCTGAGAAGCTTCGCGAACCATGGTTCTTGAGGCTAAAGACTCTGGGTTATTTGATAATTCTCTAAAAGAATTAAAAAACTGAGTCATGTAAGTGTTCAAACCTTTATTAATTTGCTCATTATAAACTTGCTCGACACGACCTAAAGGCTCAGTTCTTCCGTCGTGAAAGCCCATGGAAGTTTGTTCTTTTTGAATTTGTTTTTCTAACCAGGGATTGTTAGTTCGGCTGATCATGCCAGCTTTTGCGCCAGTGCCGATGCGAAGATTTCCTTCACCAATGGGCGTGTTGGTTTGCAACTCAACCCTTTGACGGCTGTATCCTTCAGTGGATTTATTGGCGATGTTGTGCGATACCGTCTGCAAAGCCGTTTGGCTATTTTGCAGGGAACGCTTTCCCACATCCATCATTGTGCCAATTTTAGCCATTTCTTTAAGCTTCCTTGCTTACAAAATGTCCCGACTGTTCAGGCCCTGTTTTATATTTGCCTTTTCGCTCGTAGGTACTCTTACCGGCGAGAGTTTCTTTTACGTTTCCTAATGCTCCATCCAAAGCTTTCAAAGCATTTTCGGCATGGATCTGATTCACTTGGTTGATCTCTTGAATTCGTTTTATCAAAAGCTCTAAACCAGAATGCATCTTTCTTAAAAAATCACCCTTATCCATGGGAAGATTTTGTGCCAGTTCTAAAAGTCTTGGAGCATGAGAATTCAAATTCAGTTGTGCTCCTAAATTTTGGGCGTACTTTTCACGAAGCATATCTGACAATCTGATTTTACCAATCAGCTCTTCTTTTAATTTATAACAGTTTTCAATTTCAGGCTGATTCACTTGAATCAAAAAATCTTTTTCCTTACGAACAACTTCTAAAAGTTGACGATAAAACTTTGTGATCTCTTCTAGAGATTGCGAAAGTTTGAGGAAAAGTTCCTGAGTCTGCTCATTCATTTAAATTTTTACTCTCTTGATTCTTTAAGATCTAAGTGTTCATCCACCATGCGATCAGCTACTGCTTTTGCATCCACTTTGTATTGACCGGCATCGATCAGTTTTCTAAATTTCTCAACTTTTTGCATGTCCACATCAGGAGCAGCCATTGCTAATTCTTTAATTCGTTGTGCATCTTGTGCTCGCGATGAAACATCCACTTTGGTTGCTTCATTGCCTTGAAATAAAGAATTTTGTGACTGAACACCTTTCATTAATCCGGATTTTGCATCATTGGCCTTATCAGTCTTTGCACCATCAACAAGATTTAGGGACTGACCAATTTTATTATGTGTTATCTTCATGAGAGCCTCCGGTTATATTCATCTCTAATTGTATCACAACGAGACATTCCAAACGAAGTTTTTTGTCTCTGGGCTCAAGTACCCCAGACCTTCGCCACTTTGTAAATTTTCCCCAACTTCAAAAGGATTCAAAACCCCTTTAAATGCCATCCTGCTTTTGAACCCGTTGTTGTGCCACATCTCGAGGAATGTTTCGTCTGGACCTAGAGAGAGTTTTTTTGTGATGCGACCCTCCCACGGCATTGAAAGCTGCACGGGCTTCATATCTGCCTGATCTAGTTTTTTAAATTCTAGGGTGGTCGTGCCGTTCTGGTTAGCCGTCTTTGATAAGTGAAATTTGTCTTTGTCCGTGAGCTCAATTGGGCCTGCTGGTTTTTGATTGGAAGCTTTGGGACCATAGTGAAATAGAAGTTGGTCGTAAATCATGTCTGACAGACCGATTCCGCCTTTATCCCCCCACTTTTCCACATACTCATGATCCAACTGTTCGCGAAAGATTTTTTCACCTTGAGAGACTTTGACCAGTCCGGATTCTTGAACTGTGGATCTCATGGTTTTTGTCATTTCACGCAAGAATTGCTTTTCATACATTTCAGCCACTTCACGAAATTTTTGATCCAGCTCAGGATTTCCAGAAGTGGGTTTTGTAATTTCTGGTTTGGCTTGAATATCAAAGCCTGGCGCGGGTGCGCCTTGTGTTTTGTTAATCATATTTTGTTTATGAGAAGAAAAAGGGGAGTTGAGTTAGAGTCTGTCGTGCATCCTGCACTTTTATACATCTTTTGAGTTGACCTACGAGCTCTCATCCTGAGGACTTTTGGACCCTTCAATTGACCTTTACAAATTGTTCCCTGCGAAGAAACTACTTTGACTCTTGACCTTCCTTGGTACTTGACTTCCTTCTCACCCTCCCCGCGTCCGCAACACATCCATGTGCCGCAGACATTTAAATACATATCTACTAAATTAAGTTTACTACGCTGCGTTTCATTCTGAAACACAAAACTCACAAAATCTCCAATTCCCCGTGCAAAGCTCCAGCTGCCTTAATGGACTGAAGTATTGTTATCAGGTCTTTCGGCGTGACTCCGAGCTTGTTCATCGACTGGACAAGCTCTCCAACGTTTGCGCCGTTCTCTAGAATTGCTACTTTTTCTTCGGTCTCTTTTTTGCCCGGCGCTGTCGATCCGACCTTCACTGATAGGTTTCCGTGACTGACAGCGACCTTTGAAATTCGCACGCGATCACCGATCACAACAGTTCCGGTCTTCTCATTAATTATGACAACCGCTCGGCCATCAGGGTTAATTTCGATGGACTCTATTGTTGCCATCAGCTCGACACCACGATTCTCGTAGGCAGCAGGGGTGACCACATCAATGGTCCCTGCATCTTTAGCGGATGCATACTGTCCACCCAGTTCTTTATTCACAGTCAGTGCCGTTCGAGCCGCCGTTGTGAAATCAGGATTGTGCAAAGTCAGACGAAACATTTTTCGATTCGAGAAATCCGCTTGAATGTCTTTTTCGATGATCGCACCATTGGGAATTCTTCCCGCAGTGGGATGAACATCTTTTCCATCACCAGAAATTAAAACAGTACCTTGAGCCACCGCATACACTTGATCGTTGGCCGCTCGAAGTGGAGACATCAACAGTGTTCCACCCTGTAAACTTTGAGCATCACCAATTGTGCTGACTGTGATATCGAGTGGATTTCCTGCTTTTGCAAAGGCAGGCAAAGTGGCAGACACGATGACCGCTGCCACATTTTTACTCGTGATATCTTGATTTTCTAGTTTCACACCGACTTTATCAAGCATTCGAACTAGAGACTTTGTGGTGAATTCACTTTTTCCATCACCTGTGCCCTTAAGACCCACAACGATGCCGTAACCAATCAATTGATTTTCTCTGACTCCTCTGATGCTTGAAATATCTTTCAAGCGTGCTGCCATTAAAAATGGACTTAAAAGTAGAACAATAAAAAAACTAATTTTTAGTTTCATCTTGCAGAGCCCTTCCCAGACTGACGAGGTCATATTGTGGTTCGATCAATTTTGCTGAGCTCACGCCTTGATCATTGGCATCTTCAGGCTTTAACAAACCTGACAAAATCACTCGGTATTCTTTTTTATCAATCATCAATGTCTGCTGACCTTTAACCCGGTAAGAGCCATCACCTAACTTTTCAACAATTTTAGCTGGGATCTCGGCGACGTCACTTAAATCCACTTTTTCTTCTTTTGGCTTTTCGACTGGCTTTGGAGCTGCAGCAGCCGCTGCTGGCGCTCGACCGCCATCTTTCGCTTTCGCGTCTTGCTCAGCTTTTGAAAGGGCTGGAGACTCAACGGGCGGAGGATTTTCTCGTCTTTTGCGCTCTTCTTCAATTTCCTTCAAAAGCGCTTTGACGTTCATTGCTTTTGTTTCGATGGTTTTAAGTCCCATGCCTTCAAGTTTCACATTCAGAATATCACCTGTTTGGCGGGATTTGTTTTGCGCAAACAAATAAGAAGTTTGACCTTCCATCACCCAAAGACTTCCGGCATCAGAGCCTAAATTGGATTCCTCTTCCATTCGAGCTTTCGTCATTTTTCGATAATCACGGTCTTCAGTCACACCTGCCTGAGGAGTGTCAGAATATTTTAATGCTGGCTCCTGGGCTAAAAAAGGAACATTTTCACTGACACGCTCACCCAGCAAATCTCTGAGGGTGGCGCAACCTGAAGTTAAAACTAAAATTGAAAGTAGGAATAGTCTCATTGAATTTCCACCAATCCAGATTCAAGCACTCTTGCGGACAAAAGTTTTTGATAATTCTGACTTCGAATTCGAATTTGATCACCAATCGATCCAGAATCCAAAGCAATGGCCTGAATGGTCACTTCAAATCCAGACGAGCCCGCTTTTGCACGAACCACTTCGCCTTGCTTGATATCATAGCTTCGCTCTATGTCCTGAGAACTGATCACAGATTTAATGGCCATGGGCTTTGAAACTTTTTTGCCAATGATGGCTTTTTTATCTGTGAAGTAATCTTTGTTAAAGCTGATATCTGTTTTTTCCAGTGTCAGATCTTCATCCCGAAGTTTTTCACCGGATTGAATAAATCGTGTGGATTTCACAATCTCTCGTGAGGTTTGAATTTGACCTGTGATCCATCCTGACTTTTTGCCTTCTGAATCAAGGGTGCTGATCATGAAGGGACCTGAACCTGGTAATTGTGTATAATCCAGTCGATCAATTTTTTCTTGCCCCTTTGGAAAGTGAGTCAGTTTAATTTTATAATCACAATCCGCACACTTCACCTTCAGTCGATTGTTTGTTCGACTGATAAACATTTGAGCAGGATTGACCTCAAGTTTATTAATTTGGATTTTTTCTGGAACACTAAAAGTAAACAGGTTCAGTTCCCGGCGCTCAGCCCTTGTTTTTTTAAACCACTCGAGCAACTCAGTTTTCTGAACACTACCGGACTCAAAGGGAACTGGAATATCCAGAAGTTCTTGTGGAGCGGGACTGGGTTTTAAAATTAAATCTTCTAATTGCAGCTTGATTTGATTTCCAGTCTCTAAATTGGTTTTTAAAACCACTTCTGTTTTTTCAGAAGCAAAAGCAAACATCACAAAGAGAAGTCCATAAATTATCTTCATCTATTATCTCATACTGTTAATGCTTTGAAGCATTTGATCTGAAGTTTGAATCACTTTACTATTTGTCTCGAAAGCTCTTTGAGCTTTAATCATGTCGACCATCTCATCCACGATGTTCACATTTGAAGCTTCCAGCTGACCTTGTGCTAAGTAGCCAACGCCATTAAGTCCTGGTCGATTCGCAACAGCAAGTCCACTGGCTGGCGTTTGTGCGAAAGTATTTTTACCTAACGCTCTGAGGCCTGCAGGATTTACAAAATTCACGATGTCCAATTGAGCAATCGTTGAGGGTGTTGAATTGGGACCTTGGTAAACAACGACTTCACCGGTGGCTCGTACTTCCACACCGTTAGCGTCCGGTGGAATTGTGATTTCAGGAATCAATCGATTGCCGTTTTTATCAACGACTTGGCCGTCGGGACTTTTTCGAAATGATCCATCACGAGTGTAGGCTGTTTGCCCATCTGGAGTTTGCAATTGAAAGAAACCAGGACCTTCGATTTGAAGATCAAAGGGACTTTTTGTTGTGATTGCGCTTCCAACATCAAAATCTTTTTGTACGGATGAAGTTCTAGTTCCAAGACCGATTTGCACTCCATTGGGAGAATATGAGTTCGCACCGGCCGCAGCACCTGGTTCTTTTTTTGTATGATAAAGAAGATCTTCAAATTCAGCTCTGGATTTTTTAAAGCCAGTGGTTTGGGAATTGGCAATATTATTGGAAATGACATCCATGTTTTCTTGCTGGGCTGCCATCCCTGTGGCTGCTGTATTTAAACTTCTGATCACTTTCAACCTACCTTTTAAAACATAAAAAAAATTACGGACTGACTTTACCCACAACATTCACAAGTTTATCCACCATGCCGTCGTAGGCACTGATGGCTTTTTGCGTGCTTTCAAAAATACGATGAGTGGTAATCATGTCTGTCATTTCACTGACCACGTTCACATTACTTGTTTCTAAAAATCCTTGGCGAACTGAAGGATTTGGAATGGGATTTGTTTGCAAAGCCATTTGTGGACGAGGCCCGTAAAGATTGCTTCCGATCTTCATCAACGAATCTGGATTTGCCACATTCACCATGGATAAAGTTCCCAGCTGCTCTTCACCTTGAAAAACTTGTCCTTGATCAGTGATCGAAACTGGATTTTGACCATTTAATTGAAAAGTTCGATCTTGCTCGGGAGTTCCTGCTTCTGCATTTCTTAGAACTGGATAGCCCTCTTTAGTGACCACACGTCCATTACCATCGATTGTGAAATTTCCTGCTCGAGAATATCTGATTCCACTTGGCGTCGAAATCTCAAAAAATCCGGGACCATCGATGGCCACATCTAAAGCTCCACCTGTTCTTTTCAGACTCCCTTGTGAAAAATCAGTAAAGGTTCCTTTTTCGTGCACATAGGCTTTGTCTCCGCCCTGCATATTATAGAAACTTTCAATGGCCGCGACATTTTTTGGAATTGGAATTGTGGTGGGCTCTTTTTCATTGGCTGTGACGTACTCAGAAAAAACTTGATCATCGCGTTTGAAGCCAGGAGTGTTCACGTTCGCAATGTTATTCGCGATCGTATCAAGCTTTGTACTTTGAGCCATCGCTCCAGACAATGCTGTGTAAACACCTTTAATAGCCATCAACCCTCCACACCTGTCATAAAAGCAACGCCTGTGCCAAAATGAGATTGCACACTTTCTCTCGACTTAAAGCCTGAAGTCGGGCTCGACTGATGACTTCAATTAGTTCTGATTCTAGTTGCACGGCCACCCAGACGAAAGCCGAGTGTTGGAAATTTGTCAGGTCCAGTCGGAAGGATGTTCAGTTGCAAGCTCAGTTAAGTCACATGGTAATCTTGAAGCTGTATGTTTTTTAAGTCTCAAGCACTCAGGGTGCTGCCCTTTTTTCTATTCTCTATTCACTCAACTGCAGCAGTTGATAAAAAAAATCACATGCCTGCAGCAAAAACAAATTTTATTTACGCTCCTGCTGCTCAATCGAATGTTTCCAAAAATAATTTTGTATCGACGATTAAAACAAAAAACTCGGGGCAATCTCCACTGATCTTTGATCTACCCGTAACTTACAATCACAAAGTTTCATTTTGGGTGAATCACTTTCAAACCCGCGGTCAGAAATGGTTCCGCCAATGGCTCGAGCGAGCCAGTCGTTACCTTCCCTTCATTCAAGAAGAACTTCGTAAATCAAATTTACCCACAGATTTAGCTTTCATGGTGATGATCGAAAGTGGATTTTCTTCTTACGCGACAAGTTCTGCTGCTGCTGTCGGTCCTTGGCAGTTTATTCAAACCACCGGCACTCGCTACGGTTTGGATAAAAACTATTGGCTGGATGAAAGAAAAGATCTGCGAAAAGCCACGCAGGCGGCCGTTAGATACATTCGGGATCTTCGAAAAGAATTTTCATCTTGGTACCTTGTGGCTGCTGCCTACAACATGGGTGAAAATGGTCTTCGAAGAATGATCAAAAAACATAAAACCAGTGACTACTGGGCACTGGTTCGAAAAAATGCAATTCCAAAAGAAACTCAAGAATACGTTCCGAAAATTTTAGCTGCCATGTTGATTTCAAAGGCCCCAAGTCTTTATGGATTTCGTGCTCTCGAGACCCATGAGCCTTTGCAGTACGACATTATCGCAGCTCCTGGGGGAACAGACATCGATCGTCTGGCAGACCGTATCGGTGTGACTCGAAAATCTTTGAGGGATTTAAACGCAGAGCTTTTGATGGGCTATATTCCTAAAAATGTGTCTCATCACTATATTCGTGTTCCGAAGGGTTCTGGAAAAGTCGTTTCAAATTTCCTCTACGACGTGTCAGGCGAGCTTCCTTTGACAGTCCAATAGCGAACGTATTTAAATACCACTATGTCAAATGCACCTGCCACTCAAAAACCATTGATCGTTCAAAAGTATGGTGGTGCAACTTTAGAAACCCCAGAAAAAATCAGAGCTGTCGCTGCCAGAATTTCTGAGCAATCCAAATCTCACAATTTAATCGTTGCCGTTTCTGCCATGGGACAAACCACAAACCAACTTTTAGACTTAGCTCAAAAAGTTTCAGTGAATCCATCAAGACGTGAATTGGATATGCTGCTCACCACTGGCGAGCGAGTCAGCATGGCGTTGCTTTCCATGGCACTGAATGATTTAAAAACGCCTGCGATTAGTTTTACCGGAAGCCAAGCCGGCATTTTAACCGATGATTCTCACGTGAATGCATTCATTCAAGATTTAAAACCTCAGCGAGTCGAGCAAGCTTTGCGAGAAAAAAAAGTGGCGGTTATTGCGGGATTTCAAGGAGTGTCGCCGGTGACCAAAGAAATCACAACTTTGGGGCGAGGGGGAACAGACACGACTGCTGTTGCCATGGCAGCTTACTTCAAAGCAGAACGCTGTGAAATTTTAAAAGATGTGCCTGCGATATTCTCAGCTGATCCCAGGATTGTCAGTGATGCAAAATCCATTTCAAAATTAAACTATGATCAATTAATGGAAATGACTTTTTGGGGAGCCAAAGTTTTGCATTACAGATCTGTGGAATTAGCAAAACTACGAGATGTTAAACTTTATGTGGGGCCCGCTTCGGATTCTTTATCCGAGGGAACCTTGATCCAGAAAGGATTCAATATGTATGAATCATCGAAACCGTTGTCTGTAAATTCCCATGAAACAGTTCTGGAACTTTTCTTAGAAGGCGTTAAGCCACTGAAGGCCATCGAAAATCTGACTTGGTTTTTAAATGAAAAACAAATCGCCTTTCCACAAATTTTAAGAACTCAGCCTAAAAATGAAGGCACTCAGCTTTTATTGACAGGGCCTTTAGAAATCATGCGAGCCATCGAAAAAGAAGCTCCGCAAGCCAATGTAAAAATCAATTTGCAAAGATTCTCAACGGTCACAATGACTTGCACAGGTGTGACGTCATCGCAATTGTTCGATCATCTTTTAAAGATCATGGACAGAGACGCTATTCAATTTAGTGAAATCTTGGTTTCCGCCATGAGCGTGACTGTGGTTGTGCCACAGGAGCAACGTCACAAAACAGTGACGTGTTTACATTCGATGATGGGGATGTAGTTTAAGGAAGCAGCGATGCTTTTTTGTATTGGTAGCGATTATTGATCATGCGCCAAATGTTTCCGTGAGGTCCACTCATACCGTCGGCATTAAGTCTTTGACCTGCAAGGCCGCGAGCTTTACGAGGATCCATTTTTCCACCGGGCATAAATTGACGTAAGTCAGGAGTTTTCGCTTCTTGAGGCTTTTCTCCTCCGAAGAAACTCGACAATCCACCTTTACTTCGGCCTGTGCCACCGAAAAGGCTACCGCCTCCGCCGCCACCACCGAAAAATCCTGAAAGAATATTTGATAACAATCCGCCAGAAGGTCGCTTACCACCACTACCGCCGCCACCACCAGCATCAACACTGGATCCACCGCCGCCGCCCATGCCGGCTGAGCCCATGGATCCACCTGGCGCTCCAGCTGCTGATTTTGCAGCCGCTCGTGGTTTACCTGGTTCGTCGTCTTGCTCAAGACCACTCAGATCAAAGTTTGAATTCCCAGTGCCGGCTGCTCCCGAGCCCGAAGTACCTGAGTACTCCATCGGTCCACCTTGGCCAGGCTGAAGCCCCGCCATGATTTCTTCAGCAGTTTGTCCTTTGTAAGGATCATTTTTGATATCGAAGGGATTTGCGTTAACTCCGAATGCAGTTTTACAAGTCGCGACTGCAGCGAGGAGTTGTTGTGTGCCTTGAGCTGCGGCTTGTTCGGCTTCGGCAGCTTTTGTGCCTTTGGCTGTACATTCTTTTGCACGCGTTGCCATAGTCGTTTGCTCAATTGTATTTGGATTCGGTTTTTTACACTCAGTCAGACAAGCCTGCGTTGCAGTGTTACACATGACCTTAAATGTTGCTAAAGATGTTGAGGCACCAACGTTTGCCGCGGATAACTTTCCACAAGCACCAGATTCCAAAACAGGACCAAGACCTTGTGCTGCCATTTGGATGTTTTTCATCCAGCTTTGTCTTTCGGTGTCGCAATCGTTCATAGCTGAACTGTGAGCTTGCTCGCAGAGAGCTGCTTGATTGACGGCTTGGGATTCTG
>CAZPBD010000035.1:26109-27204 GCA_964584655.1 uncultured Pseudobdellovibrionaceae bacterium
GATTCTGTACTTGAAGAATCTGAGTTTGCTGCATTTGAGTAACACTCATCAACTAATTGAGTTCTTGTTTTGCCACCACCCAGTAGGCTGCTACCAACAGGATTTCCAGTCGAATCACAAGGAAATGAAGAATTTCCATTTGTGCAAACAAAATGCTGTGAACCCATTGATGAAGAAGATGAAGAGGCAGGTTCAGATGCAATCGATCGACTGGGTTGTGACTGACCATAGGTCTTTATATTTTTTGATCTACCAGATTGAGCATGAGCTACAATAAATGTGAGTGACAATAACGAAAAAAGACTCGCTTTAAAAACAATCACATTCCACCCCTAAGTCTTCTAATTTTGCCCTAATTCACGAGCAACAAAAAGTCTTAATGAAAATAGTCTCAAATTAGGAACAGTTCGAAATTCAATCTAGTCAAAAGGTCAGTACGGAAAAATGATATTTGTATCAATCTGAGAATAGTTAACAATGTATATATGCGAATACTTACACTGAACTTTCTATTCTTCTTAGCAATATCACTAATAAGCTTAAATGCTCAATCGAGCGAAGCGCTTCTTTCTAACTTTGTGCCAACTAAGCCAAACGAATGTACCACTAAAAGGTTAGACCAAGGCGATGGCGTAATGGCAAAAGTACCTATTCAAGATCAGAATAAATTATTAATGTGCTGGTCGTATGCAGCATCACAGCTGATCGATGCCTGGCGAATAAAAAATGATCCACCAGTAACGTTTATGACTTCACCTGTGCCACTTGGTCTACAGTATGCAAATACTAAAAAAAAGAGAAATCTGATTGATCCAGATTCTGCAATAAGTGTTCTAGAAAGGGCCAATGAATTTAAAAGTTGTTCTTATAGTGTTGTAAAAGATTATAACAATAATCAGAGTAATGCTGAGTTTTTGTCAGCATTAATCAAAACGTATAATGAAACAAAAAAAGACCCTACAAATAAAGCAATGATACTTGAGAGAATCAATACCTGCCTATTAGCAGCAGGCTTCAAAAGCAGCATAGATATCGAAAAATTAGCCCAGCATATTCAGCACGATACCTGGATGCCATTCGTTGATGGCGTATTAC
>CAZPBD010000036.1:0-14340 GCA_964584655.1 uncultured Pseudobdellovibrionaceae bacterium
GCATGGGCAACAAAGCATCTCCACCTTCAACAGAAAATCGTTTAGTTCCCACGTATCGAGTGTGAATAAATTTTTCTAAAGCCTCAGCTTTCGCAATAGATTCGTAGGTTTGCTTTTTTTGCTCGAGGCTGAGTTTAAAATTTTGATTTTCTTTTTCAAATTCGCGGATGAACCAATTGCGAATTTCAGGTAAAGCTTCTGCGCACTGAACAGTCAACTTGCCGCAATAACAACCGCGAAGATGTTGAATGATTTCCTTTAAGCTTCCGTTGGGTTTGCCAACGATGGATCCAATTTGAAATTTTTGATCTAAGTCTGATTCTTTTAAATTAAAACGAGAAAGGGCCAACTGATCACTGGGAGCAGCTGAATTTGTCAAAGGATCTAATTGCGCCTCGAAGTGACCATAATTTCTGTAAGCATTGATCAGGTTGTAAACGTCCAATTCTTTTTCGCTCAGTCCTGCACCGCTGGAAGTAGATGAGGCAAAATCAAAGCCCTCAAAAAACTTTTTCCAATCCGCGCTGACACTGTCCGGATTTGATTTGTACTGAAGATAAAGCCCGTCGATGTATTCAAGATTATTGCGGTTCATGGTGGTAACCTCGTGTGGTAATTAGGAAGGCCTGCAATCTTTCAAACCCTGCAGGAATCGTCACGTTTTAATGCGAGCCGTCTTTTTAACTCGGGTCTGGATCACAAAGCCTTCTCAAGGTTAAGTTAAATGAAACAAGTGCTCTTGGGTATGTGAGCCGAGAGTGAAGTCAAAACTCTAGGCTTTAGTTTTTGGGACGACAGGCCTGACGGGTAGGCAAATTTTGCCGGGGAAAAAGGAAGTGATCTATGGCAAGTCTGGTCATCGTTCGTCATGGCGAAAGTGTGTGGAATAAAGAAAATCGCTTTACCGGCTGGGTGGATGTGGATTTATCTGCTCAAGGGCGAGAAGAAGCTCATAAAGCGGGCATCACTCTGAAAGAGCAAAAACTCCAATTTGATGTGGTTTACACAAGCGTTTTGAAGCGAGCTCTCAAAACTCTCAACTTAATTTTAGACGAAACTGACCAACATTGGCTTCCCATTCATAAAACTTGGCGACTGAACGAGCGCCATTACGGAGAGCTTCAAGGTTTGAACAAAACTGAAATGGCCGAAAAGCACGGGGAAGACCAAGTGAAAATCTGGCGCAGAAGCTATGATGTTCCACCGCCACTTTTAAAAACAACAGATCCAAGACACCCCAGTCATGAGGCTCGCTACAAATCCATCAGCCCCTCAGAAATCCCCGCGGGCGAATCCTTGAAAATGACCGCCGACAGATTTCTGCCTTACTGGCAAAAAGAAATCAGCCCTCATCTCAAAGAGGGTCGGAATGTTTTGATCGTGGCCCACGGCAATAGTCTTCGGGCCTTGATTCAATTCTTAGAAAAGCTAACACCTGAACAAATCATGGAAGTGAATATGCCAACTGGGATTCCGTTGATGTATGAGCTGGACAAAGAGTTGAACGTCTTGTCGAAAAGATTTCTAGGGGATGAAGCAACAGTCAAAAAGGCCATGGAAACCGTGGCCAATCAGGCAAAGAAAAAATAATTCTTAGCGAAAGCTGATCTCGATCTTTTGTCCGTTTCGTTTCAACTGAACTTGATTAGAAATTTGCAATGGAATGTGGCCGTACTTAGAGCCTTCAACAGCTTTATACTGTAAGCCACCGTTGGCTGTTGCGATCACGACTTTTCGCAAACCCAATCGACAGCTGAGTTCCATTTTGTGAGCGATTCTATCGACAAAGAAAGTTCGTGCACAGGCTGCGTTTTCAAATTGAACATTCGAAGTTTCACAAAACACATGTCCTGAAATTTCAGTGCATGGAAATCGAAATGGGGATTGATAGGTTTCAACCCTTGGATCAATGCCAAGAACGAGTTTAATTTCAGGCCCTGATGAGCCACCACGGTTGCTCGAATCATAGAACGCAAACCCTGAAAGACTGTAAATCATTAAAAAAATAAAAAGAGCCTTCATATTAATACCCAACCGCTTTCTTGCACGTTTTTCCAGTTGCAAAACCACCATTGATTTTCATGGTTTCAAGTCTTCCTAAAATCGTATTGCTATGGAGATCCAGATTCTTGTAAATTTGGGCCCACTTTTTGTATTGGCTGTCTGGCATGTCTTCAATCAAAGCTTGGAAGGCTTTTTTGAAATCGCTGGCATTCAGATACTTCGCTAATTCTTTCAAAACATACTCAGTTTTTTGCGGGCTCAATTGCTCGATTAAATAGGTGAAAGTGTCAATCTCATTTTGTTTATAAGCCGCATCCAAAAGGTAAGCGAGGTCTGATAAATCTTTGTCTGTCGATTTCTTTGCAAATCCATGGACATCATTCATGGCAAATTCTGTCATCGTGGTTAGATCAAGACTTACTTTTGCTCCTTGATTTGCCACAATTGTAGAATCTAATTTGAAAAATCGATTGGAATTTTTTTCGTAAAAATCGACAAAATCACCAACCATGGCCTCTGCAGCTGCGTGCTTCCAGGTCTTTTCAATTTTAATAATGGTATCAATGGCGTCCTTCAAAGATCTCTTTTGATTGAAAACCAAATCAGATAGATATTGCCATTGCTGAATTCTTTTTAAAAAATACTTCTGAGCTGCCGCTGATCGACCAAACCCCAAAGTGGTTCGCATAAACTTGAGTGCTTCTTTTTTGTCGACAGTCCCATCATTTTCGTAAGGCTCGTGCTGATCACCTTTGGGACTGACGGGGACAATGCGCCCATTTTTTGTGACGAAGTCATTACTTCGATCAAAGTATCGAACCATTTCCTCATAGGAACTGGCATCCATAGCACCATGAATCTTAAAAATTTCACTGGCAGGAATCTCATCCGCATGGGATTCAATGAGATGAACTTTCATATTGTTTCTGACGGAACTCGGGTACAAACTTTTAATGGTTTTGGCGATTGTACCGCTAAACCCGGTGTCGACAAAAACAACCCCGGTTTGTTTAATTTTTTGCTCCGTCACGCCGCTTTGCTGAAGGTAAGCTTTTAAAAGTTTGTCATTTTGATTGAGTCTGGAAACATTCACTAAATGAATTCGTTTCCTCAACTGCGGTTGATTTTGTGTTAAAACCAAAGCCAAGTCGTACAAGTACTCACCGTCACGAGCTAGAAAATACAAATGATGTGTTGGATACAATCCAAGGAGCTGAGCTAAAAACTCAGTCTGGGCCCAATTCAGATTGATCCACTCTTTATTTTTAGTTGTTCGTGGTTCAAGCTTCAAAATTTGAGGTCGATCTGTGTAGTACTCAACTTCTTTGGCAGCGAGTCCGTTCAAAAATAGAAGAACAAGGATAAAAAGTTGAAAGGCCTTCATATTTAGTACCCAACCGCTTTCTGGCACGATTTGCCTACGCTGCTGTTTGATTTCATGGCTGCGAGTATTTCTTTTGCTGTTCCACTGTGAATATCCAGAGTTTTGTAAAGCTGTGACCATTTTTTGTGTTGCTCATCTGGCATGACTTGAATTAATTCCTTAAAAACAGTTCTCTGATCAGTTTTTTCCATGTAGCGAAGACTTGCTTTCATGACGGTTTCAATTTTCTTTTCACTCAAGTGTTCAAAAATCTTGGATAGCTGTTTGACTTGATTTTGTTTCTGAGCAAGACCCAAAATGTAGGCAAGATCCTGAAGATCTTTAACGGTGGATTTTTCAGCAAAGTTGGCAGGATCTACAAGCGCCCATTCAGCTGCGGTATGGACTTGAACGTGGG
This sequence comes from uncultured Pseudobdellovibrionaceae bacterium, assembly GCA_964584655.1. Taxonomy (GTDB): domain Bacteria; phylum Bdellovibrionota; class Bdellovibrionia; order Bdellovibrionales; family Bdellovibrionaceae. The sequence continues at coordinate 3,786 of CAZPBD010000036.1, forward strand.
TGTTTTCGATCATAGCATCCATCAAATTGAAGAATCGGTCAGAGTTTGAGTTATAAAATTGGACGAAGTCACCGATCATGGCGCCAGCTGCCTCATGGGTCCAAGTCGCTTTAATTTTTTGAACTGTTTGAACTGCATCAGTTAAAGTAAATTTCCTGTTCAATGCAATTTCAGATAAATATCTCCATTGCTTCAGTCGGTTCTGAAAATAGCTTTTAACGTTAGGAGCTTGGCCGAAAGCCAAAGTGGATCTCATGAATTGAGTTGATTCTTTTTTATCTACAGTGCCGTCATTATTATAGGGCTCCACAGGTTTTGTGATGGGACTGATGGGCACTAACTTTCCTTTGACTTCGACAAAGTCATGGCTTCGATCAAAGTATCTTGCCATCATTTCGTAATTACTTGCGGTCATTGCATTGTGAATTTTAAAGATTTTACTTGCTGGTATATCGCCTACGTTGGATTCAATGAGGTGAATTTTCATGTTGTCTTGAACTTCTGCAGAGTATAATTTTTTAATGGCTTTGCCGACACTTCCACTAAATCCGGTATCAACAAAGACAACACCTTCATTGACAATTCGTTTGTCAACTACTCCGTTTTGGATCAAATACTGATGAAGCTTCGGATTGCCCCAATTCAGCCGAGAAACATTGATCAGGTGGATTCTTTTTTTCAATTCGGGGTGCTTTTCAGTCAGAACTACAGCCAAGTCGTAAACATATTCACCGTCTCTTGCCAGAAAATAAAGATGTTCTGTTGGGTATAAACCCAGAAGTTGAGCGACAAATTCTGTTTGTGCCCAGTTCAAATTAATCCAATCCTGGTTGCCAGTTGTGTGAGGCTTGAGATTCAAGATCTGTGGCCGATCAGTATAATACTCAATCCCATTTGCATACGACTGAGTGCTGAACGTCGTCAGAACTAAAATCAAAACGAGAAGTGAGTTAATGATCTTCATAACAGTCCATTTTCCAATTCTGTTTCAAAGACGGATCTTTTTTGTTGGTCATCAAAATACTTTTTCCAGCGAGCTTTATTTTTTTCAACAAACCGCAATCGTGCTGTCTTTGGATCCACGTTGTAAGTCGCATCACCTGAGTCGATGATGATCCACTTGTTTTGACTCCACATCAGATTTGTTGGATTCAAATCCCCGATGTAAATGGACTGACTTGAAATTTGCTTGAGCAAATCTATTAAAGCCTTCATTTGAACTCCGCCTTTAGGATCTTTAGCCAAGTTCCATTTTTTCACCCAGGCATCAGCTCTTTCGCCAGTGACGAGTTCTTTCAGGATCCAGTTTGAGTCTTCCGAAAATATTCTAGAGTAAGTGATTTTGGATTTTTCATAGGCCACTTGTTTTTCAGATTCTCGTTTGAATGAATCTAAGGTTTCAGCATCGTCATGCTTGGCAATTTTCAAAGCCATCAATTCTTTGTTGTTGATGTCTTCAACTAAGAAAACCACGCCTCTTTTGCCAGAGCCCAATTCCTTTTTAATTTGAACCACACGACCTTTCAGTTCGACAAGGGCACCATTTTTAGGAAGTTCACCGGCTTTGATGGGGACGGTTTTAATCACTGACTTCGCTGCTTCAACTTGCGGTTGAACTTTTTCGACGGGTTTTGACTTTTGTTTTTCTTTCAGTTTGTTTTGGATCGCACTGATATATTTTGCAGCGTCTGGTGACGATTGTAAGTAATCGATCAGTTTGACCTGTCTGACGATATATCCAGGTTTGTTTTCTCGTGGATCATGCTCTAAAGTTTTCGATCTTTCAGAGCCATTTTGAGTCAGAGTCAGGGTGCGACCTTCCCAGTGGGGCTGGTATTCGATATTCTCGACCACCCAGCGGAAGCGGGTGTAAAGTTCTGTGGGAAGAATACCTGCCTTTTCAGTTTTTGGAAGTTTGATCTGTCGAAAGTAGAGATGACTATTGTACTTATCAAAGTACTCTTCGATTAAAGCTCGGTCGAAAGTTGTCATGCCTTTGATGTCAGCGATCACTTTGGCAACTGTGGGCTGGGCTTCGGTGGCAAGTAAAACGAAATCCACTTCAGTTAATAAGTGAATCAACTTAGCTTTCCATTGAGGGTCATTTTCTTTAATCTGATCCGTCATTAATTTTAAGATTTTTAAATAAATGGAGCCACGATTTCCAGTATCAAAGATCAAAAATTTTTGCTCGCCTTCAATCACTTTTTTAAGATCGACGCCTGCTTGAGCGATAAGGTAGTTTCTGATTTGAGAGTAACTGGAGGACTCGATCACAGGTCTTGATAAATTGACCAGCCTGATCTTTTCATACAGAGCATCGGGGACATTGGACTTTTTAAATAAATAAAGTGCTGTATCATAAATGAGCTCTGCATCTCGACCCAACAGAACGATTTGTCTGCCGTCCCAGTTTTCTAAAATTTCAACCACTGTTTCGAACATGACCTGAAAGGTCTTTTTTTCGGAATCTGTCAGCTGTGAATCTTTTAGGATTTGAGCTTTTTCTTTGGGGTCTAATCTTAAGATCTCCTCAGTTGTCGGACGATTTTTAGATTTTTCCAGCTCCTTCATTTGAAGGACACCTTGGACCGCCAAGTGACAACTGACCTGCGAGGCCTGACTGATTTGAGTCAAAACCAAAATAATTGCGATTATGAATTTAAATTTATTCAGCATCTTCGCCTCGATTCAGAATATCGTAGGATTGAATTGCAAAGGGCTCGTAAGCTTTTGCAAATGTCGTTTTCTGGGTTTTCATTGTGTTTAGAGCTAAATCAATTTCCTCTAGAATTGTGGCAAGTTCGAGTTCTCGCTCTTGAATCAGAGCTGCGACATTCTTCTTAGGCGCTGCTTTTTTCTTAGAAAATTTAAAACCAAAATCCAGGAAACTTGGCATCGAGTCTTTATCTGAAGATTCGGTAACATCCACTGTGGGGTCTATGTTTTCAGCAGAGAAACGAGTGACCACTCGATTTTGACTTTTCTGGTGAACGAATTCTGGGTTGTCATCGATGATAATTGTTTTTCCGCCGTCGATAATCCGAAGATCTTTAGTCACAATCTGATGAATAGGCATGTCTTCGATGAGCTTACGAGCATCTACGGGAATCACCATATGGCTTGAGCTGTAGATCGCATCCGCAATATCTGCCACAGCGATGCCATCAATTTTAATGCTTTCAAACATGGATTGAATGAGCTCGTCACTATTTCGCGAAAACAAAACAACGCTTCCGCCTCGTTTTTTAATTCCACGAATTAAATTTTCCCAACCTGGTGACATGGCCACCGAATGCAGTCGGCCACCGTAAGAATAAAGATACTGATGCACACCAGCCACTGGCTTTTTTGTTTGGTAGTCTTGATCTAATAAAGTGCCGTCCACATCCAGTGCCACGACAAATTTTGCTTTTTTGATTTCCTCATATCGAGCCCCTGACATGGACTTGCCTTTTTTGACAGCATTCAAGACAGCCATGAAATCTTCATTGGAGGCTTTCGGATAGTACCTTCGTAGCAGGGCCTGAAGTTCGACGGCTTGAGCTCGGCTGAGTTTAAAATCCTTCATCACGAGTTCAATGTTGAGACGATTCGACATGACTTCTTTAACTGACACAGCTTCGCCGATGGCTTTCTTGAAAGGTTTAATATCTTCAAAAATGGCGTGCTTAGAATCTGAAGTTAGAAATGTCATGGATCTGGAATCCGTTTCGAATCCCGCGTAGCTGTACTTCCTATAAAGATTCTTGGATTGAACCTCCAGAGGATCAAAAATTCGAGAAACTCTGTCAGCTCCAGCGACAGATACTAAACAGCTTTTGGAGGTGGCAGCCACAGCCTGCGGACTGCTTAAAACCAATAGATTCAATGTGAGCAGAAATAGCATGTATTTTTTTCTCATAATGGAACGACGATGCTCAAACCAGGCCAAGCTCAAGGCGCTTCACAATTAATAGCGCGGTTTTCCAGATGTCTAAAATTGAGACAAATGACATTTAATGTGGGATAAAGGCAGATCTTTTTGGGGGTCTTTGGTTTTGATTCTACTTCGACTACTTATCTTTATCGGATTTTCATCACAGGCCTGGGCATCAGCTCCGATTGCGGAAAAACTTAAACCCCTCCTCAGTCGCTTCCAATACCTCAATTTATCAGTGGATTCCTGGGCTGCGACTCCAAGAATTCCGGTTCAGGTAACAACGGCTTTGAATGGTGCACTGATTGCTGATGACTTAGAAATTCATCCCTTCAACTTAGACCGAAAAAAGAAGTATGGATTTTCATCCTCTTTGGGTGGAATCGTGGTCTATCCCCAAGGTCAAATCGAATTCCAAACACCACTGTCTTTGTTTTTGAATTCTTTTGATTCCTCAACAAGACGAGCGATTCAAAAAATGCGCGAAGATACCACTGAGGATTGGTTTAAAAAAGACTACGTTGTCTTTTTGCCTGATGCTCCCATTTCTCGGGCTGCCTATAACCCATTGATGGTGATGACCCATGAACTTGCCCATGTCAGTTTTTACCGAAGGCTTGCAAAATTAGATGTGAAAATAAATAAAAGTCTTTTCACCTATTTGACCGAGCGATACGCCCATGAGGTGGAATTTCTGCTACTTAAATCACTGCAAAATGATCGAAAGCATTTTTTAATTACACCTCGAAAGTGGACCGACATGGCCCATTTAACGGAAGGCTTTGTCGCACGAAGAAGAATCGCACGTTACGTGCGAGATGTTTATCAGCTCCAAGAACCTGGGCTTGCTAGATTTGATTCTTACGCCGTGGATGAGATTCTCTTACTTCTCAATGAGAATTAATTTTGAAAACACTCTTTAGAAATGCCAGATTTTATAATCAAACCAAGACAGCTGACTTCAGTGTGGATGATCAGGGCTTGATTCAAAATTCGAGTATCAAAGTCGATCAAGAAATCGACTTGGGTGGTCGACTTGTTTTACCTGGGTTTGTCGAGTGTCACACCCATACAGTGTTTGGTGGCAGTCGCGGGTTTGAAATGGAGATGAAGTTTCAAGGTCAAAGTTACCAAGAGATTTCAAAAAAGGGTGGGGGGATTCTGTCCACTGTACAGGCAACTCGAGAAATGTCTTTGTCAGAATTAACAGTATTGAATCGAAAACGAATTCAAAATTTTATCAATCAAGGTGTGACGACTCTTGAAATCAAATCAGGCTACGGACTGGATCTCGAGACCGAAATTAAAATGTTAGAATCCATTCCAACGAATACTGGAATTGAAATCGTTCGAACTTTTTTAGGTGCTCATGCGAAGCCCTTGAATGCCGCCTCCCATGCAGAATACCTGGTTGATCTTGCAGAAAATTATTTGCCTGAAATAAAAAAAAGAAATTTAGCAGAACGTGTGGACATCTTTGTTGAAAATGGATTTTTCGAATACACAGAGGCTAAAAAATATTTACAAACAGCAAAGTATTTAGGATTTGATCTGACAATCCATGCGGATCAACTGAGCTTATCGGGCGGAACCAAACTTGCCTGCGAGCTTCATGCAATGTCAGCGGATCATTGCATTCAAATTAGTGATCAAGAAATTTTAGCATTAGCGAAATCAAACACAGTCGCAGTGTTGTTGCCAGCCGCAGATCTTTATTTGAAGTGCGCTTATCCACCAGCTCGAAAGCTGATTGATTCCGGAGTTCAGATTGCTCTCAGCACGGATTTTAATCCGGGCACAAGTCCCACTCAGGATTTAGCCTTGGTCGGAATGCTGGCTCGACGAGAAATGAAAATGACTTTGGATGAAGTTGTTCAGGCTTATACAATGGGTGCAGCCAGCGCCTTAGGTCGACAAAATAGAATCGGAAAATTAGTGCCTGGTTATCAGGCGGACTTCACTGTTTGGGAACTTCCTGAAAGTGATCTCTTTTTAAAAATCGGTGATCAAAAGCCTGCAGCTGTCTACAAACTTGGTCAGCAGCTACAAATGTCTTGAAATAACTCATCGCAGCTCAAATTTAAGAATCTTAAAAAATGATTGATTCCAAGTGTCGACGCTGAATAGCCTTGAGGCATGAAGTCATCTTATTCACAGCTTATGCAAACACAATATTTTCATCCTGCTTTTAACTCTGCGATTTACGACGGTCCCTTGAGGATCTACTTTGCGCAGTTCCACGAATCAATGGCATTGAAGATTTACTTCAGTTGCCAGCAAAAGTTAGGTGCACTTTTAAATGAGGCTAAAGAAGTCTCCAAAAAGACCGGAGCCACGTGTCTTTTGCTTCTTTATCCATCTCCTGACTTTTTTGACCAAACTTTTTTTGACGCCCGACATGTTCACTCAAAAATAGCTGTCGACTTTTTTGAGCAAGATTTGTTGTTGGGGCTTCGGGGCCCTCTCGAGGATGAAGAGCTTGAGAAGTTCTTAGAAATCATTCACACTGAAATACGTGGATGGATTCAACTGCACAGCAAATCAATGCCTCAACAAGTCCAAGGGGCTCTCTAGAGCTTCCCGGGTCCACTCACGCAAAGGACAGGTCGTCCTTGAATATGTTCTCCTGATGGTACTTATGGCAGGTCTTGGTGCCTTTATCGTCAGATCCTTCGTTTCACGCAATGCCGAAGAGCCCGGAATTTTGGTCACCAAATGGGATAGCATCCTAAAGGTGATTGCAGAAGACAATCCCGAGGATTAAAGTCCCCTCATGAAAAAAGAAATAGCAGTTTTAGCTGGTGGTTGTTTTTGGGGTGTGGAAGAACTCATTCGTGAAATTCCTGGAGTTCTAAAAACGGACGTGGGTTATTGCGGTGGTGAAACAAATCAACCCGTTTATAACACTGTCAAAACTGGACAAACCGGGCACGCCGAAGCTTTGCAAGTGGAATTTGATTCTGAAGTTTTAGATTACTCTGTGTTGCTGGAACATTTCTTTAAACTCCATGATCCCACAACAAAAAATCAACAGGGCAATGATATCGGTACACAATATCGTTCTGTGATTTTTTACAGCAGTGACTCACAAAAAGAAAAAGCTGTTGAAATGATTAAGCGGGTGGATCAATCCGGTGTTTGGAAACGGCCAGTGGTGACTGAAGTGATTCCTTTGACTCAGTTTTTTTTGGCAGAAGATTATCACCAAGATTATCTCAAAAAAAATCCCAACGGTTACACTTGCCATTATTACCGTAAGGTCGAGTTCTAAATTATCTGACTGGTTCGGCAGCTTTGACAGGTTTGAAACTTATGAAATCAGTCAGCCATTGAAGATTTGGATTCAAATTTTCATAGCCCCGAGACAGGTCGCTAAGACTAGGCGCTACGGTAGAATTGACAATTGAAAAGTGCAAACACTGTTTGGTTCGACAATTCACAGATTTGATTTCTCGGTAATCAGAACATGATTTCATACTTTCTGTGTTCATCGATTTTAAACCTGTATTGGGATTCATGGCTGACCAACAGGTCACTTCGACTTCTTTTGGAATTTTAGTTGGAGCAAAGCCATCCAGTACGACTAACTTTATTTTGGATTTTGTCTTCACTCTTTTAGCAACTTCGTTGGTCACAGCAGAACCAGAAGAGTGACCTGCTAGGACAAATTCACTTCCTGGCGGAGACTTGTCGATCTCAGTAACAATTAAATCAACTAATTTTTTTCCATCCTTGAGGACGGCTTCCTTTGATGGTTGAGCTGAAGGCAAGTTGAAAGCTTCAATACTGAAATGTGGGCTGTAAATTTGATTTTTCTGAACTTGGTTTTTCCAGTTTTGCACTTCTGTAGGGGTTGATTTGAAGCCTGCAATATAAAAAACTTTGGGTAAGGTTTGACTCATCAGAGTGATCGGTAAAGACAACATTACAACGAAGATGCAGAACTTCATCTTTTTTTCTTTTTCAGTTCGAGTCTTAGATTTTTTTGCATGGATTCTTGAATGTCTTCTGCGAGTTCTTTTACAAACTCTCGGTCTGTTAATTTTTCTGGGCCAAAGGGCAACCGAACCGGTGGTAGAAACACAATCTTCCACTTCACTGGCAACGGAATGATATTCAATGGCAGAGGCAGGATCGGGCCCCGAAGAAAGCGGGCCAGCTTTAAGGTCTTTAAATTGATGTTGGATTCCTCGGCCCCGATAATCAAAGTGGGGACGATGGTGGCTTTTGATTCTAAAGCCATTCGAACGAAGCCCCGTTTGAATTCTTGCAGTTGGTACATTTCAGAGGAAGGCTTGAAGTTTCCATGCTCGCCCTCGGGGAAAAGCACGATCATATTTTTCTTCTTGAGGTACTTCACTCCGTTTTCATAATTGGCTTCAACAAATCCTAATTTAGAAGCGGGAATAGAAGTCGTCGGAGTTAAAAACCACAGGTGATGCATCAAGATTCTGGGGACCCTCTTGAAGTCATGGATCAAGACGTGATTTAAAACGATGGCATCAAATCCACTGAACCCCGAATGGTTGGGGGCAATAATCACGGGTCCTGTTTTGGGGATGTTTTCCAGGCCTATCACTTCCACACGAAAGTACTTTCTTAGGATCTCGCCTAAGAAACGGGGAAGCACTCGAAAAAGAAGGGAATCGTAATCCATCACTCGACAGACAAATTATCACAAGATACAGTTTTGAGCTATGAAATACATTCTTTCACTTGATCAAGGAACCACAAGCTCTCGGGCGGCACTGATCGATGCCAACGGTCGATGGATTGCAGATGCACAGAAGCCTTTTGCACAGATCTTTCCTCAGCCTGGATGGGTTGAGCATGACCCTGAAGAGATTTGGAAAAGTGTCGTTCATTCGATCCAAGAATGTTTAAAAAAGTCTCAGGTTAAAGTCGCAGACATTGCAAGCCTTGGCATCACCAACCAACGGGAAACCGTTGTTCTTTGGGACAGGTCTTCGGGGAAGCCCCTTCACAACGCCATCGTTTGGCAGTGCCGAAGAACTCAAAAATTGTGTGAGAGTTTAAAAAGTCAGAAAAAAGAAAAGCTCTTTAGGAATAAAACGGGACTTCTTTTGGATCCTTATTTTTCAGGAACCAAAATAGCTTGGCTACTTAAAAATGTAAAAGGGGCGATGACACTTGCGAAGACCGGAAATCTAGCTGTGGGCACGATTGATTCCTGGTTGCTCTGGAAACTGACGAACGGAAAGTCCCATAAAACAGATGTCAGCAATGCCTCTCGGACTTTATTGATGAATTTAAAAACACTGGCGTGGGATGATGAGCTTTTGAAAATTTTGAAAATTCCAAAAGCATTGCTACCGCAAATTCATCCTTCTAATGATTTATTCGGCCACACTGAAAGTTGTCCAGGTTTACCGAACGGTTTACCCATTACCGCTATGATTGGTGATCAACAATCAGCTTTGTTTGGTCAAACTTGTTTTTCTGTGGGCGAGGCGAAATGCACTTTTGGAACTGGAAGCTTTTTATTGCTGAACATTGGCAACCAACCCCAAATTGCAAAGTCTGGGACCCTCACCACATTGGCTTGGCAGTTAAAAAATCAAGATCCTGTTTATGCGCTTGAAGGCAGTGCCTTTATTTGTGGTGCGGCTGTCCAATGGCTTCGTGATGGTTTGGGACTTTTTGAATCCAGCAGTGATGTGGAAAAATTAGCAAGATCGGTCAGTACCAGCGAAGGTGTTGAGTTTGTTCCCGCTTTGACGGGTTTGGGTGCTCCGCATTGGCGTCCTGAAGCTCGAGGCATCATCACAGGACTGACTCGAGGAACGACAAAGGCTCATTTGGCCAGAGCCACTTTGGAAGCCATGGCTTTGCAAAATCAAGATCTGCTTCAAGCTATGCAAGCAGACACTCGGAAGAAATTAAAAATTCTCAGAGTGGATGGAGGAGCCTCTAAAAATGATTTACTGATGCAAATTCAATCTGACTACCTCGGAATCAAAGTTGAGAGGCCTGTGGTGTTTGAAACCACAGCATTGGGTGCCGCTTTGCTGTCTGGCCTTGGTAGTGGCGTATTTAAAAGTTTAGCTGACATCAAAAAAATCTGGCAAAAACAAGCCGAGTTTCTGCCACAAATGAAATCAAAAGATCGAATGTCTCGCCAAAAGCAATGGTTGAAAGCTGTGGCAAAAGCATGAGTCGAGAAATTTTTCGGAAAGTTCCATTAAGTGAAAAAAAATCTTTGTTTCGGGAAGCCGTTTCTCAGAAATTTGCTTTTTACTTAAAAGGTGAAGACGAAGAACTCATCACTGTTGTCATGGATGAATACATTGAAGGCCGGGCCATTATTTTCAATTACGCCGCAGGCTCCTTTGAAATGAAAAACAACCAAAAAGTGGTGTTTAACTTTTCACACGGTGAAGATCGTTATTTTTTTCATGCCGTGGCTGAAGTGTTTGGTAAAAGAATCCATGTTTCCAGTGAAACGGATGTCTACATTTTGCAAAGACGAAAAAGTCCAAGACTTGAGATCCCCGCAGATTACCCAGGAACAATCAATATTATCGAGTACGGTGGCAAACCCACACTTTTGCATTGTCGACTGTTGGATTTTAGCACAGGCGGGGCACGAGCCCTTTATGATAAACACTTACCAGA
>CAZPBD010000036.1:14440-27112 GCA_964584655.1 uncultured Pseudobdellovibrionaceae bacterium
GTGAAAATCTGAACAGTCCCTTTTTCGATGATGTAAAAGTGAGATTCCTTATCTCCCTCTAGGAAAATAAAGTCTCCAGCCTTATAGGTCACTTTGAGGATCGCATCATTACTAATCATGGATATAAGTGTGGACCGAAAGTTTTAAATCTATCAAGTGTTTTTCGATCAAGTAGGGGCTGGACCTGTCTAGACACCGGACCCATCCAGCCTGGACCATAAGAGCTTCGTTTTTAATCTCAATCTTCGCTATCATAAAATCAACCACAGGAGCTCTCATTTTATCTCTATTCATTCACCTCTTTCTGAGTTTTCAATTTACATTCGCTTCCAGTGAAAGCGTTGAAGTTCAAACTTTCCAAGTGGGTTTGCAAAAGTACAATCAGGAAAAATTTGAATCTGCGATAGATCAATTTACAAAGTCTTTGCAGGTTCCTCATCGACTTCAAGACTACGCACTTTTTTACCGAGCCCGCTCGTACTTCGCTTTGAAAAATTGGGAAGCCGCTGAAGCTGACCTCGTCAAAATCGATTCTCAGCCCAGTCACTTCAAACTTTTACTCGAATCAAGACTTGTTTTGGCCCAAATTTATTTTGAGCTTAAAAAACCTGAAAAAGTCAGACCGCTGTTCTTAAAACTGATGAAGCGAGTGAAGCGAACTGAAGATGAGCCCCAAGTGCTTTTGACGATGGCCAGAGCAGAAAGGCTTTCTGGGATCAGTCGCGGTTGCAGATACCTGATTGAGCTTTACACCAGGTTCCCAGATTACCCAGAGGTCAAACACTGGGATGCTGATCTTGATAAAAATGAATTTTTGGGTGAGCCCAGTCAGTGTGAAGTGACCACTGACCATTTCCGAGATCGCATCAGAGCCCTGTTATGGGCGGGTTTAGATCAAAAGGCCTACGCTGAAATTGTTTTGGTCACGGGTCGCCTCAAGGAATCAGATCCGATTCTGTCTGACTTAATTCGATCACAGTTTCACTTGCAAGAGGGTGATGTTCGTAAAGCCTACGAGTTGATCAAACCTCATGTGGATGAAAAATTAACTGATGCTTCTTTTTTGCTAAACTTTGCTTCGACCGCTTCTCGTGCAGGAGAGAGCTCAGTCGCCATGGGAACCTATTTGCACATCGCAAAAAACGAAGGAAAAAGTAAGTTTGGACAAAGAGCTTTGTTTTTAGCGAGTGTCTCCAGTTATCAGTTTCAAGATTATGACGGAGCTGAAAAAAGATTTTTACAATTTATTAAACTTTATCCGAAAAGTTCATTGGCTCAAGAAGCCAAGTGGCATCTCGCATGGCTTGATTATCTTCGAGATGACTTTGAAAGAGCCGCTTCCAGGTTTCAAGAATTAGCAAAGCGAAGCACTCGGTCGAAAGCAAACTTAGCAAAATATCAGTATTGGAGTGCAGTGAGCTTTATGAAGCTCGGAAGAATCGGTAAAGCTCAGTCTTTACTGACAAGACTTTCTCAGGATCCACTTCGTGGTTATTATGCCTATGCGGCCAGCTCCAGACTTCTTGAACTTCAGGCGATCAAATCAAGTAAAAGTTTGCAGTCACCGTCATCAAGATGGTCCTTTGCAGACATGATGTTACCTTCGATTGATTCCAGCGCAAGTCCCACCGGAGAAGACTTTGATGACGAGCAAAATTACACTGCCTTTGTGATTGATGAAGAAGAACGAGAGCTCAGTGACGAAGCCCTTCCTATTCAAGAAACACCAGTGCCAGAGGAACTCACGGAAATTAAAAGTCCAAAATTAGCCGCTCGCTTTGAAACTGCAAAAATATTAAAATCTTTAGGTTTGAATGAGTGGGCCAAGTGGGAGAACTTTTCCATCGAGCAAAAAACAAAAAACAAAGATTATTTAAAAACTTTGATCTCATCCTACGAAGGGCTGGATCAATTTCACAGATCTAGCCAAATCGCTCACCTCAAATTCATTTCTGAAAGAAGTAAATTAGGTTTCACTCAAGCCCATTTTTTTTGGAGTTCTGCCTATCCCAAAGCTTTTAGTAAGAGTGTAGAGAAGTGGGGCCGCAAAGAATCCGTTCCCGATGAATTTATTTGGGCGATCATGAAACAAGAATCACAATTTAAAAGAGATGCGATCTCACCTGTGGGTGCTTTAGGATTGATGCAAGTGATGCCAATGACTGGCTACCACATCAGCAGGCTACAAGGAATCGATGATTTCAATCCTCAGCAATTGATCGAATCTGACATGGCCATCAGGTTAGGAACCGCCTATTTAAAAAGACTTCTTAAAAAGTTCAATTATCAGTACCCACTGGTAGCAGCTGCCTACAATGCGGGTCCTCACCGAGCAGACTCATGGATGAATGCCTTTGGTCACCTGTCAGCTGATGAATTTATCGAGCATATTCCCTTTGCTGAAACTCGAAATTATGTCAAAAAAGTGGTCAACAATCAGCAGATCTACCGTGAGTTTTACAAATCTGAAAAAAAGAGTTTGATTCAATTTCAAAAGTCCATGGATTACAAAACTAACGGAGCCAACACCTTTAAAGAAGATTGGGAAAGTCCTTGAAACTGTTGATCAGCTTCTTGATTTCACTCATTGTTTCTTTTGTTCTTTCCTTTTTTTTAGTTGTTCAGTTCCCGGGCCAATTCACAAGTGATGAGGCCAATCTTCAATACAAGGACACTTTTAAATCCGAGATGTCCTTCTGGCCACTCGCGAGAAATTATTTAAAGGCCGACTTCGGCTACTCATGGGTCTCTCCACAAAAAAAAGTTTCAGAGTTTATTCAAACAGCTGTAGCCTTCAGTTTGGGTTTTCAATTGGTGGCCATTCTTGTGACCTTGATATTTTCGGTTGTCATCAGCTATTTAATTCTCGCATCGAATCGATTGGGTCCTTGGTTAGAGAAAATGATCTTTTTAGGAACCACCACACCGACTCTCTTTTTAGCTCCTGTTTTTATTTTTTTTCTCTCTTACAAATGGAAATGGTTATCACTTCGCTACGATGAAACCTATTTAAGTCTGATCTTGCCTTTGATCTGCCTCACGATCCGTCCTATTTGTTTTGGTGTTCAAATTTTAGCGGACAGTTGGAAAAACTCCGTACATCAAGATTACTTCAGAACAGCCAGGGCAAAAGGGTTGAGCTTTTCGGAAGCTCTGTGGTTTCATGGTTTCAAAAACTCAGCCCTGACTTTTGTCACTCAGATGGTGCAGCTGACCGGGCATATCTTAACGGGATCAATTTTAATTGAAACTTTGTTTTCGTTGCCTGGACTTGGATTTTTGTTCGTTGAAAGTTTGCGTGATCGAGATCTTCCGTTGCTCATGGGACTCCTCTTTTTGTTTTGCGGAATTTTTTTAGTGACTCAATTTTCACTCAGCTGGATCCATCGCTATTTTGAACCAAGGACAACAAATTGAAAATTAATTTTCCATTTGTCATTCTGATACTCCTTTTTCTTTCTGCGATTTTGTCTTTTGTGATTTATCCCACTGACTTTGTTCCTCAAGATATCAATTCAGCTTTAAAAGAATCTTCTTGGGATCATATTCTCGGTTTTGATTCTTTGGGCCGAGATTATTTTTCTCGAGTTTTGATTGCCACTCGAATTTCATTGAGCGTGTCTTTGCTGTCGACTTTTATTTCATTTGTTATCGGAGTCTCGATTGCTGTAGTTCTCTCTAAATCCAAGGGCTTTCAAGCTTTTTTGGCCAGTCGCTTGATTGATCTGTATCAGGGTCTTCCCAGTTTTATTATAGTTGCAGTTATTATGACATTGAGTGATTCACAATCACTTCTGTTTTTAAGTTGTTTGATGGGGATTTTGCATTGGCCAGGGTTGGCTCGGATGACACAAGCAGAATTGATTAAAGTTCACTCTGAGCCCTACATCGAAGCGAGTCTTTCTTTAGGTGCCACAAATTTTCATGTTTTCAAAAAGCATTTGGTGCCGGCTTGCCATAAGCTTTGGATTTCGTGGTTTTGTTATCACTTGCCCAGTGAAATTATGTTTGAAAGTTCCATCAGTTTTTTAGGCTTCGGAGTGCAGCCGCCTCAGGTCAGTTTGGGTGTTTTAACTTTAGAGGCTTGGCAATATCTATATTTGAGGCCAGTTTATATGCTGGCCCCAGCTTTTATGATTTTTGTTTCCGTCTGGAGTTTGATGAGTCTAAAAAATCAAACGTTGAATCGGAAGAACAAAACATCTCCGTCTTTCACTTGATATTCTTTTCCCTCTAAACGGTATTTACCCGCGTCCTTCACTGCTTGCTCTGATTTTAAAGTAAACAAGTCTTCACAGTGATAAGTTTCAGCTCGAATAAAACCTTTTTCAAAATCAGTATGAATCACACCGGCCGCTTGAGGTGCCTTCATGCCCTTGCGAATGGTCCATGCACGAACTTCTTTAACACCAGCAGTGAAGTAGGTGTACAAACCTAAAAGTTTATATGCTTCACGAATGAGTCGGCTGAGACCTGATTCTGTGGCATTCATCGCAGACAAAAATTCTTTTCGTTCTTCTGGAGGAAGTTGTGCAATTTCGGCTTCCATGGCCGAGCAGATCATCAATGAATTATTACCTTCTTCTTGCGCACGCTTTTCGACGGATTTCACCCAGTCGTTTCCACCGGCAGCAAAATCAGTATCAGAAACGTTACAAGCATAAAGAACAGGCTTCATCGTGAGCAAATGAAGCTCTTTTGCGATCGGTAATTCTTGGACTTCATCAAAGGTAACAGAGCGGGCAGGTCTTCCCGCATCCAAAGCTTCTTTTACTTTTTTTAAGACTTCAAATTCAGTTTTTACTTTTTTGTCCGTCGTGCTTTTTGCGTTCTTCTCGGCTTTGACAACACGTTTATCCACGCTATCCAGGTCTGCTAACATCAGTTCGGTGTTGATGATTTCCATGTCACGTAATGGATCCACAGAGCCTGCCACGTGAATAATATTGGGATCATCAAAACATCGAACCACGTGAACGATGGCATCGGTCTGCCTGATGTGTGAAAGAAATTGATTTCCCAAACCTTCACCTTGGCTGGCACCTTTAACGATACCCGCGATATCCACAAATTCCATGGTGGTGGGAATAATGCTTTGAGGTTTAATATACTGAGTGATTTGATCCAGTCGGTGATCAGGAACAGTCACCACGCCGACGTTAGGATCAATCGTACAAAATGGGTAGTTGGCAGCTTCAGCTTTTGCAGAAGTGAGAGCGTTAAAGAGAGTGCTTTTTCCAACATTGGGAAGGCCTACGATACCGACTTGTAATGCCATAAATCTGATCCTTACTTTTGACTGTTATAAAGTGTAGCTGCTTTTTCGACTCCATCACTTATCATCTTTTCCAGGGCCTCGCAGCCCTTATCTAAGAAATGATTCATCTGGGTGAGCTCTTCATTTGAAAAATTTTGTAAAACGTAGTCGGCCACATTCATTTCAGGCACAGCAGGTCGACCGACTCCCATTCGAAGTCTTGCGTAATCAGGCCCTACCAATTGAGAAATATTACGGATCCCGTTGTGACCGGCATGGCCCCGGTTCTTGTGAATTTTGAAGGCTCCAAAGGGCTGGTCAATTTCATCGTGGATCACAATCAGGTTTTGGAGTGGGATTTTATAGAAGGCCATCAAGCTTTGAACAGATTCACCAGACAGGTTCATGTAGGTTTGAGGTTTAACAGCGCAAATTTTTTGACCTTCTAATTCGAAGACCAAGTTTTCTGATTGAAAATCTTTTTTCCAACGAGGACTGGAATTGCCTAAAGTGGTCAACCAATAGTCGATCAACATAAAACCAATATTGTGCCTGTTCAGCGAGTATTTTGTGCCAGGATTTCCAAGGCCAACAACTAAAAACATGAGTTCCTTTAAAATTGAATTACTTCAGTTATAAACCGGGAAGTAAAAAAAAAGCGACCTGAAATTTCAGGCCGCTTTAAGATAAAAACAATTTCGAAGTGTCGAATTACTTCTTCGCAGCAGGAGCTTTTGCAGCAGCAGGGGCGGCGGCAGCTTTTCCAGCAGCAGCAGGAGCAGCGGCACCAGCAGCTGGAGCGCCAGCAGCAGGAGCAGCAGCAGCGGCAGCAACAGGAGTTGCAACAACTTCTTCTTCTTGAAGATTCACAACCGCGATCGTCAATTCAGGTGCAGAAATCACGCGAACAGACGCAGGCAATTTTAAATCAGATACGTGAAGAGCATCGCCTAATCCTAGGTGAGCAATGTCAGCCGTGATGTTGTCTGGAATGTCAGTTGGTAAAACTTCGATTTCGATTTGACGATTCACCACGTTTAATAAACCGCCATCCGCGATTCCCAGTGGCTTACCTTCAAGGCTGATTTCCACGAATACGCGTACTGTTTTAGTTAAATCGAGAGCGAAAAAATCAACGTGCAAAGGTTGGCGAGACAAAGGATGAACATCCACTTGCTTCATCAAAACAACTTTACCGTTGGCTTTTGTGTTTGAGCTTTTCAATGTGAACAAAGCATTTTCAAATTTACGAGTGTTGTATTTAACAACGTCGTTTTGGTTCACAAATAAATTTGTGTTTTCAACAGCACCGTAAACAATGGCTGGAATTTTTTTATTCATTCGAAGACCGCGGCTGTGGCCTTTTCCTGTTTCACGGGGTTCTACTGTTAGATCGATTCTTGTTTTCATAGGCCATGACCTCCTTTGGCTACTTCCTATTACTAATTAGGTGCTCTTCTTTTGGTTGATAACTTCAGTCAAAGAGCGAGCTGACTGAGTCGTTTCCGTGGATACGTTTGACGGCTTCTGCTAAAACAGGAGCCACCGAAATCACTTCAATTTTTCCACTGGCTCGAGCTGCAGCGCTTAAAGGGATAGAATCGCTGACCAAAACTTTTTCGATCGGACTTTCCACTAAACGTGTAACTGCGGGCCCCGAAAGAACAGGGTGAGTCGCAACACAGAACACACGTTTTGCCCCATTTTTAATAAGTGTGTCAACAGCTTGTGTAAGGGTCCCAGCTGTATCGATCATGTCGTCCACAATAATGGCTGTTTTGTCTTTTACATCCCCAATGAGGTGTAGAGCTTTGGCCTCATTGGGACCGGATCTGCGTTTATCGATGATGGCCAAAGAGGCTTCGATGCGCTTGGCAAAAGCCCGGGTTCGCTCGACCCCTCCGGCATCAGGGCTGACGGCCACAAATTCGGGCCCAGTTCCGTATTTTTCACGCCAGTATCTGGCGAGTGTTGGAGTGGCAAACAAATGGTCCACCGGTACATTGAAAAACCCTTGAATTTGAGCGGCATGAAGGTCCACGGAAACAACTCGTGTGGCTCCGGCGGAAACAAGCAGATCTGCGACTAATTTTGCAGAAATAGGGGCGCGGGGAGCCACTTTTCGATCCTGCCTGGCATATCCATAATACGGAATCACAGCGGTGATCGAAGCCGCGGAAGCCCGCTTCAGGGCATCAAGTAAGATAAAAAGTTCCATGGCGTGCTGGTTAACGGGAGGGCAGGTGCTTTGAAGGACGAAGACGTCTTTGCCTCGCACACTTTCTTGAATTTCAATTTGAATCTCACCGTCAGCAAATGTGCTGAGTTTACAGTGCCCCAGTTTTATACCCAAAGCGCTTGCAACTTTATCGCCCAATTCTGGGTTGGCATTACCGGTGAAAATTTTAAGGGTCGACGGATCAAAATCATGGCTGTTTTGATTGGATTGATTCATCGCTCACCCCTTATGTTTTGGAATGAATAATATTTAGCGGAAAACAGAAACGATGGCTAGTTCTAGTTATTAATAGCAGCTGTAGTCAGAGCTGTCGTAAATGATGCAGGAATTGAAATTGGAAGACTTGCTTCGCTCGTAACGTAAGTAAGAACAGCCTAAAGAGCCGTAGGCTCCGTCTTCTTCGTTAAAAGTACATTTGTAAATCATCGGGCCCACTTCATAGCCGCCCCCTCTTTTTTGGATAACGACAACGCCTAGGTAAATTTGTGCAGAGACTTGTTGAAGATCTGGCGAGTTGAAAATCACCTGGCCATGGCTGATAGGGGCTTTTTCGAAAGAGGGGAAGTAGGGACCACGTTGAGCCCAAGTCGTCAGGGAGAGGAAAAGAATCGAAATGATCAATACCGATTTCATAATAACTCCTCGCATTTGCTTATGCTGTAAGCACCATTAGGCCTTTAATTTTAAGAAGTCGAGACTTAGCTTCGACCTTAATGAAATCCTAAAAATCATGAGCTTAGATACAAAGGTCGCTCATGTCAGAAAAGGTTTTTTGACTTACAAAGTTTTGAGATAAGCGAGAAACTGTTTAAAAGCCAAAGCCCGGTGACTGTGGCGGTTTTTAAAGCCGGGATCGAGCTCTGCTAGCGTTTTAGTTTGTCCCTCGGGGACAAAAATAGGATCGTAACCGAAGCCATTCAGGCCCGCCACTTTGGCAGCAATTTGGCCCTTCATCGTCGCTTCATAGATCAGCTCTTGACCGTCAGGGGCAATAATCACCAGGCAGGCTTTAAATTGTGCATTTCGATTGGGAACATTTCGGATCAGCATCATTTTCATCAACTTTGCGACATTTTCGCTGTCCCGAGCATTGGGACCTGCGTATCTGGCAGAATGAATTCCGGGAAGACCGGCAAGGCCTTCAACTTCAAGTCCCGAGTCATCTGCTAAAACCCAATCGGTATTTTTTACTGATCTTAATGATTTTGCCTTGATCCGCGCATTTTCTAAAAATGTTGTGCCGGTTTCAGCAGGGGCTGTATAGGCCGAAATTTCGGATGATGCCCGAATTTTCACATGAGGAAATTCAAAGAGTAAATTTTGAAATTCTTTAATTTTTCCAGAGTTGTGAGAAGCAATCCAAAGATCCACTGATCACCCCAATTTGAAAAATGATCCAATGGCTGAACTTTGAAGTTCAAACAATTCACGACAGCCTTTTTCGGCCAGTTCCATCATTGATAACAACTGAGCTTTTGTAAAAGGTGTGTGCTCAGCGGTGCCTTGAAGTTCGATGAATTCCCCTTTATGGGTCATCACAAAATTCATGTCGGTGCCAATCGCAGAATCTTCGTCGTAATTCAGGTCTAAAATCGCTTCACCTTTTTGTAATCCCACGCTGACCGCAGCGATGTATTGCTTGAGTCCTAAGGATTTAATTTCGCCCACATCGTGGAGCTTTTTAAGTGCTAAAGCCAAAGCGACAAATCCACCTGTGATGGCAGCGGTTCTAGTTCCGCCGTCGGCGTGGATGACATCACAATCCACCATGATTTGACGTTCACCCAAAGCTTTTAAATCCACAGCTGCACGTAAGCTTCGACCAATCAGTCTTGAAATTTCTTGAGTGCGACCCGAGCTGGCCGCTTTGTCGCGCTTGATTCTTTGATGCGTAGATCTTGGAAGCATGCCGTATTCGGCGGTGACCCAGCCTTCGCCAGAACCTTGCAACCACTGCGGAGCTTTAGGTTCATAACTGGCTGTGCAGAAAACTTTCGTTCGACCAAATTCGACGATGGCAGAGCCTTCGGCGTATTCAGAAACATGGGGAGTGATTTTAATGGCTCTTAATTGTTCGGGATTTCTTTGATCTTGTCGCATTTGCAAACACTAGTTCACACCAAGATCCACGTCAAATGAGGACGCAAGGCTTTTTGCAAGTGCTCGGGCTTGTTTTTCAATAAATTCAGGATTTTGAAGTTGGATCAAATCCATGGGATTAGATAAATACCCAAGCTCAATTAATAAAGCAGGTGAGGAGCTCAATTCTAAGACATCAAAGGACCCCTGCTGAATTTTACCAGGCCAAGATTTTTGCAGCTTTTGCGTGATTTTAAGACTTTGCCGAAGCAGAGCCTGCCTTTTTAAGTCTTCAACGATCACAGCTGTGTGAGATTTATTTTTTTCCTCAAAAGCGAGTTTTAATTTTTGATCTTCCCAGCTGAGTGGATTTCTTAAAAAGTATTCCAGTCCTTTCACTTGAGGATCGATAAAATAATTTGCGTGAAGACTGATGACCAAATCAAAGCGAGAATCCTCAAAAATTTTTTTTCTGATCAGGCTCGAGGGAGCTTTGCTCTCTTGCCTGCTGAGAGTGACCTGGAATCCGTGCCTGAGAAGTTCTCTTTTTAAAGCCAGGGCCCAGGGCCATACCACTTCGGATTCACGAACCTGATCCACTTGGGCGCCGATGTCACGTCCGCCGTGACCGGGATCAACAAGAATGTGAAATGAATAACAAGCTTGTGAAATAAAAAACAAAAGGAAGAAAATTTTCATTCTGAATTTAGCTTAATTGAAGTTGAGAAAAAAAACAGCGGCCAGGTTTAGGGGGGGGGACCTGACCGCCATGGGGGGTATCTTCTACTTATGCATCCGGGATGCCAGAGGGGAGATTGTATGAAATACAAAAGGTTCGATCTCAGGACGAAAATCCTGCTCAAGATTTTGACAGCTCGCAAATTACGGCGGCACTGTTGGATTTTGTTCTGTCTTGTTACAGACTTTGATCCACAAATCAGGTGCGAAGTGTCTTAAAATGGGACGCACAGTTGGCTCTGGCAAAAAGATCATTCAAAATAAAATGATGAAAACCTGGATGAAAAGTTTGTTCCTCATTTTATCTGTGTCCGCGTTAAGTGGATGTAACGATTTGGTGCAAAATTCAAATTCAAATGACGAAGCGTTCTTTTCGAATGATTTTGTGGGTGGCCTCAACTTCAAGGCGATCGCACCTGCCCTGGTGCAAAAATGTGCAAGCTGTCATCAAGAGTATGCAGGTTATTCTGAGCAAGAGTATCTAGATGCAGGGCTGATCGTTCAAAGTAGCCCTGCCACTTCTCAACTTTATTATCGGCTCTCAAACTCTCCAGTTGTCGGTCCTCAACCTAGAAATATGCCTCAGGGGGGCGGTGCCGCTTTCACAGATGAAGAGTTACAACTCCTCGAAGATTGGATCAACGGCTTCGGAATTTAAAGACGGATTAAGATTTGAGCATCAAGACAAGCACCTCTGACATTCAAAAATATTACTCTAAAAACTCTGAAGATCTTCGGCATCTCCAACAGCAACTCGAATTCGGAATCTGCAGTCAGCTTCTTCACCAATACTTACAAAATAAAACTCTGAATGTATTAGAGGTCGGAGCCGGAGCGGGTTACTACACTGAGCTGTTGGCAAAGATGGGGCATTCTGTCACTGTGGTCGAGCCCGTTCAGGTTCTGAACCAAGTCAGTCAAAAAAATCTGAAAGCAAAATCACTGGATAAAAATGTCACGTGGTTCGAGGCTGACGCACGCGAAATCAATTCAGAAAAATTGAATGGCAAAAGCTTTGAGCTGATTCTCAATATGGGACCCATGTACCATCTTTTTGAGACAGAGGAGCATCAATCAGTTCTGACCAATTTGAAGTCCTTGTTGAAGCCTGAGGGCTTATTGATGAGTATTTTTTTATCTCGGGTGGGTTTTGTCAGCTATTTATTATCGAGGCAACCTGAGTCTCTGATCAACGATCCAGAAGGCTTCCGGGATGTGCTAACGGGTGGGTTTAATTCGGGACACCCGAAAGATGGAACTTTCCGTGGTTATTTTACGAACTTACAAGAGCTCGCTTCTCTGCATGATCAATGTGGGTTGCAGATCGCAAAGATTCATGTGTTGGACCCTTGTGTGGGCGGTACGGATGAAATTTTTAATCGCCTGACCGGTGATATGAAAAAAGCGTGGCTCGAAGTTTTAACGGCTTTAAGTGGTGATCCGAGTTTTTGGAACTCAGGAAGAACTTGGATGGTTGTCTCAAATAAAAGCGGCTGACATCAAGCCAGCCGCCATAAATTCATAGTTGTTTAATTCAGAAGGCTTTAGTTGCCTCCACCTTGCATCCAGATTCGAACGAGTTCACGTCGTTGGAAAGCCAGCAATCCAGAGCGAGGCATAGGAGCTGCTGCATCGTTCATACGAGCGTAGATGTCAGTTCGTAAGTTTCGAGCTTGCACAGGATTTGTAATATCCAAACCACCCAATGCATTTCCTGCGCGGTGACAGCTCACACAAGAAGCTGCAAACACATTCAGAGCAGGGTTGGCACCCAACAACTCAGCCAAAGTGACTGTTGCTGGTAAATTCGCAGGAGGAGGAGTTGCCGGAGGAGTCGCTCCACCTGGATTAATCACAACACCCATTGCATCTTGAACGGCACCAATTTCGATTGCGATTGTGTCAGTCGCTGCGGGCATTGCAGTTGTTACCGCTAATGCAACGGCAGCACCTGCTGCTAAATTCACAGGAGTTACAGAATTTGTTGTTGCGTCTGCGAGTACGTATGTCGTCACGTCAGACATCAATGCGTCGTTGACGTAAACGCTCAGTGCAGTCACACGAAACTCACCAGTCACACCAGCATTTAAGCGGATCGTAGGATTTCTGAGCTCGTAACCACGACGAACGCCACCGATATTTGCGATACGAGCCTCAATAGAAAAAGTGATTGGAATTCGGTTTAACACGGCAGTGTTACGAATCTCAGTCATCAAATTCCATGTGAAAGTTACGTAGTTTGCGTTGTTGGCGTTTGCGTTTGCGATCATCTGAGCATTGGCTTTAGAAGTCATGATCAGACCAGTTCCTGCAGTCGAAACACCGGCACACTCGTTGTACTCTTGAACCGCTGCAGCCC
>CAZPBD010000037.1:0-27078 GCA_964584655.1 uncultured Pseudobdellovibrionaceae bacterium
CCAATAGCTCAAGACATCAGACACTGTGCATTATTTGTGTTGAGAATTGGTTAGATCCAAATAACTTAAATGACTTAATGCGCTCCGAGGGGCAAACCAGTCTCACAACAATAACCATATAGGCCGCAGATTAGGTGCGGTGTTTCTACTGGGCTCCAACATGGCCCAACCTATGGAGGAAAAATGAAGCTATCACTATCTTTGGGTCTCATCCTTTTTGCCGTCAATGCATTCGCAGGACTTGGGGAAGACTTTCGTGATCTGAAAAATTCAGGATCTAACTATGAAATCATTGGAACGGTTTGTGAGGAAGTGACTCGTCTTCGCTTTCAAGAACAATTTCCTGCTCCTAAATATGGAATCGTTCGCGGAATTGAATACGGAGATGGAAACAGAACAATTGGTGAACTTGATGTCGTGGTTTTCGATAATTCGACAAATCGTGTGTATCAAATTGCAGAAGTTAAATGTTGGAACAACAATAATAGCGCAATTCAAAAGGCCCGAAGCCAAATACAAAGATTTAATAAAACATTGCAGTCGGGAAGAGCTATCAAGTTTAAAGCTCTCTATTCTAACAACCAGTTTCGCAGAGACAATTTTTTGCAGAACCCACAGATTGTTACAATTGCTCCAGTGGGATCTAAAGCGGCTGGTTTTGACAGAGAATTTGAATATTCACTCACTGAGCTCATGAAGCTTAGAGATATGATGATCAAATGCCAGGCCGCAGGCCAGTGTGCTTCAGGTCACTAGGTTTATCTAGGCTGACATTTCGGGAAACTTTTAACACTAAAGTTTCTCTCGTTCTGAATTCCGATAAATGATGAGGTGGCAACAGCCGCTTCATTCATTCCCAAGCGCTGCAATTTAAGAATGAAGATTTTCTTTTTGCTTCTGCCGATCTCGTAACCGGTGACATTCATTAGTAAAGTCTTTTTACCGTAGTAGCCGACACGTTTGCCAAAGTGTGTGTGATACTCATTTACAGAGTGGCCATTTGAATCTAAATAAGCTGATTTTTCGACCTTGATATCATCAACCACTTGGGGGCTGTAGCCGAGTTTTTTTAAATTACTTGCGACCTCTAATGTCTCACTGCCCAGTGATGGCATAAACAGAGCACAATCTCGGACGTCAGATTTTAAACCTGATGAGAGCAACAAATCAGCTGTTACAACGCTTTTAGAAGCCACTGCCACTTGAGTGATTGATAATAAATAGAGGATTGCTGCCATTAATCTCGAAAACATGTAATGTGTGTTTCAAGCCTTGTACCAGACTAAAGCTCACTTGAATGGATTAAACCCTCTAAGTGTCTTAAATTCCTGTGATAATGACAATTTTTGCTGTTGTCTCAATTTGAGAAACATAAAATAAGGAAACACTTCTTTGAACCCTCTTTTGCTATTTCTCATTCTCTGTTCATCTATGCTTGTGATGGCTGAAACCAAAGATGGGCGTGCTTTTCAGCTTTCAATCGAAAATGATTCTCATAATCTAGGCGGACCGGGAAGTGATCAAGCCTATACAAACGGATTCAAAATAACGACGATTTATCCCTCAAACGAAATACCAGATTGGATGAAGACTTCCTTAGAATTGTCCAGCCGAGTTCAAAAAGAATTAAAAAAATCAAAATTCAATTTCTCTTTGTCACTGGGTCAGCAACTTTACACGCCTCAAAACATCAGCGATAAAAATTTGATCACAAATGATAGACCCTACGCTGCTTGGTTATTTTTAAGCACTGGCGCTTATATGAAAAATGCAAGTCATAGTCATTCCATTGAGGTCAGTCTTGGAGTCGTGGGGCCAGAAGCGTTGGGTGAAAAAGTTCAGAACAGCTTTCACAGCCTCATTGGTACTTTTCCTGCAAAAGGATGGTCTAACGAACTCAACACAGAACCCACTTTGCAAACTCACTATCAGCAACGACTGATTTATAAAAAATGGAAAGATCAAAAATCTTCAAGCTCATTGGACATACTTCCTTTTTGGGGCGGATCTGTAGGCAATGTCAGGCTTGATGCTCATTTAGGTTCTATGGTTCGTTGGGGCTACAATGTGCCCGATGATTTTGGCCCTGCAAGGCCGTCTGCCCACGAGGGACATAGCTTCGTAAGCCCTTCAGCCGATCTCACAAAAAAATTCAGTCTGTATGGATTTGCAGCTCAAAGAGCTTCTTTTGTAGCTCGGGATATATTTCTTGATGGAAATACTTTTCGAAGTAGTTACCGAGTTAAAAAATATCCCGTTGTCACAGAAACTGAATTGGGTGCAGTGACTCATTATCAAGCTTACACTGCCGTTTGGCGATTTGTGGTTCGTAGCCCTGAATTTGAAGAGAAGAGCCGCTTTAACAGCTTTGCCTCGGTGACTTTAGAAGTACAACTGCCTTAAGAAGTTTAGTCAGACTGTTTTAAAATGGCATCAGCGATCGGGCTTTTATTTTTTAGTTTAATTTTTTCATAAAGATGACTTGTATGATCAGTCACCTCCTCAGTCAGCATATTCCACTCTTCTGGAAAGTCATTGTGAAGTTCTACTTTTAAGTTATGAAGCGCACCCCTCAGAGAAGCGACTAATGCATATGTATACAGAGAATGATTTTCATCTCCAATCAAACTTGAGACATGGTTAAGTCCCATTTTGAAATCCCTTAAACTGTTGCCAAAATTTTCTAATTTCAAATTCCGATTCAAAAAGTAGGGTTCAAGATTTTTAAACCCACTTTGCAGATAAAAAATAGAAGTGGATTGGCTTAGTTTTAGATGTGAATCTTTAGCAGCCCCACTGTCACAAAAATAATTGACCACTTGATGTTCGGGGCTTGCTTGCTCTGAACCTTTTTGATTGTACAGTGACTCATTCCAATTCTTAATCCGATAAATATCTTGATCTTCTTGGGCTTGCTTTTGGTAGTGGCCATCAAGACCAGCAATGCTTATTTTTTCGAAAATTGTTTGATTGCCAGTGCTCAAAGCGCTGTGGTCAATGGAGTCATCGAATTTCCATGTGTGAATGGTTCCTGGCATTACAATGTCAGATTGTTCACAATAACTCTTTAAAAAATACAAAAGTTCTGAGCTGTCCACATAGCGGATTTGTTGAATGAATCCAAGACCTAAAAGGGAAGCGGAATGGCAGTTGGGACCATCATGGTAGCTCGTTGTACCGTTGAGTTTATGCGCCTGTTCTGTTGTTCGAGCAAGAGTGATGGAACTGAACAATAGGTTCAAAAATAGAACAGATGAAAGTAAACCAATCGAGTTCAAAGCAGCAGAAATCATAGCTGAACAAGCTGCAAAGCAAAGACCTGTCTCTTGTTGATACGCCTCTACACGTTTTCGTGGCTGAGAGGCCTTCGAGGAGCTCTGAAGTAAGTTCGCGGAGAGAGCTCGAGCAGATGGTTTAAAGTCGCCATGTAAACACAAGCGTACCTGTCAATTTGATAGGCCAAGTAACTTTCCTCGTTACCAGCGCGCATCAGCTGACCCCACTGTGGGTTGTACAAGGACTGCTGCTTTTTAATTAATCCTGAAATATGAGTGTCGATTTCAGTGATCTTTTTTTGCAAGAGATCCACTTTGTCTTCATCAATTTTCGGAGTATCAATTCTTTTGGTCATGATTTCTGTGAGCTCATCTTCCAAGGGCTCTTTTTTCTTCATCAAGTCTTCGATTTCATCAATGATGGGCTGAGCTTTTTTATTTTTCTCAACTTCGTCTGCAATTTCTTCGATGACCATGGCTGTGCGCCAATTACATTCTTTTTTCAGTCGCAAAATATCACCGTAAATATGATCCCCGATGTAAAGGATGTCATCACCCTCTAAACCTAAATCATCTGTAAACTGCTTGGCGTTTCCGCCCTGATAAACACCAGGTCCCAATTTATCGTTCCAATTTGTCATGGATCCATCAGCCGTATTGACCCTGAGATACTTATTGTTTTCATAGAAAAACTTAGGCTTGGAAGCAAAGGTAATTGTGATTTCAAACAAATCTTCCCATGACTTGTGATCCTTTAGGAACGGATTGATGGCATAATCCAAAAGAAGTTTAGAATAATAAAAATCAGAATTGGTCAGAATAAAAATTTTCTTACCGTGCTTTTTATACTTTTCAAGACGTTGAACGACGGTCTCATCTTTGATGATATACTTTTCTAAATTTTTTCTGACCTCATCCTTCAGGGATCCATCTCTGTGAGCTTCATCCAATGAATCTAAAACATCATCAGCGATTTTTGCGTATTCTGGATACACATGAGCCGTGTCAGAATCTTTAAGTTCAACGATTTGAGAAAAAAGCACAGCCAGTGACAAAGAGAAAAAAGTATCGATGGCTAAATATCCACCAGTGCTCAAATCAATATATGTGGATCTATAAAGTTTTTGGTGGGCCTTAAAATCAATGGGTTTCATACCATGATGAGAGGCACGAATCGCTGTGTACCGATTTAGTTTTAAAAGATTTCCCTTTTGTCGATCAATCACAAGTCCACGAATGGCGTAATTGTAATCGAACTGAAGTTTTCTTAAAGTTTCTGGATAGGATTTATTTTTAATCAACTTTGAAATGATAATTGAGTGAGACAATCTTTCAAAATTTTCACTGTTGTATCGAACTAGGGTGTGATCCATATCAAGACCGATGTATTTGATTCTTTTCAGATTCAGAGTTCGATTCACATAAACTTTTTGCGACATAATAATTAAACCTCGCTAAGGGAAAGACTTCTATGATATGTCCAAAAGACGATGGCTCACAAGAAGGAAGAACTCGACGCTCTGAATCCCGATCAAAAACAGGCCCTGGAACTGCTCAGTTCTGGTGAAAATATCTTTTTAACAGGCGGCGCCGGTTGTGGAAAATCCTATGTGGTCAGACATTTCATGAAAGATGTCATTCCTAAACAAATGCCGATCCTGGCAAGCACGGGTGCAGCTGCTGTTTTACTCGGTGGTCGAACTTTTCATAGCTTTTTTGGCCTTGGAATTATGGAAGGTGGCTTTGAAGCCACATTTCAAAGAGTTTCAAACGACAAAAGACTTTTGAAAAGACTCAGTGAAGTTGAGGGCGTGATTTTAGATGAAGTTTCGATGATATCCGGCGAGGCCCTCAGACTTGCTGAAACATTATCTCGAGTGGCTAGAAAATCTGATCTTCCTTGGGGTGGTATGCGCATGATTGCAGTGGGTGATTTTGCGCAACTTCCACCAGTGACCAGAACGGGTAAAAGGGATTGGGCCTTTCAAAGCGAAGCCTGGAGCCAATCAGGATTTATTCCCTATAAGCTCACTCATAATGAAAGAATCCAAGACGAGGGTTACTTGTCTGTTTTGAATAAAGTTCGAGTGGGAATCGTCGACAGTGAAGTTCGAAGCTTTTTGGACGCTCATCAGTTCGAGCATGATGACACCGATCTTGCGACTCGGCTTTTTTCAAGACGCGATCAATCTTTGACCTACAACTTAGAAAGACTCAGTGAAATCGACAGCGAAGAGGTCATGATTCCTTCTATTTACTTCGGCTCCGAAAAACATCAAGAGATGCTGATGAAACAAGGTCCTGTGCCTGTGCAGTTGCAACTTAAAGTGGGCGCAGAAGTGATGTTCATTCAAAACGATCCACAAAAAAGATGGGTCAACGGAACTCGTGGCACAGTTGTTTCGATCGAGGATGACAAGATTGTCGTAGAAAAGCGACAGGGTCGGGATGTGACGGCAGAAAAACAACAGTTCAGTTATTTAGATGCTGACGGTCAAATTGTGGCCTCCGTCATTCAATTTCCAATCACACTTGCTTACGCCACGACAATTCATAAATCCCAAGGGGCGACTTTAGATGAATTATGGTGTGATCTCTCGAACTTATGGGAGCCAGGCCAAGCCTATGTGGCACTGAGTCGGTTGCGATATGCAAGGGGACTTAAGATTCTCAAATGGAGTCCAAATTCAATTCGTGTCGACCCTTTTGTTAGACAATTTTATTCCACCATGGAATAAATAATTGATCAGGAGATCAATTATGAAAATCGTATTAGCCATCGTTTGTTTACTTTCATTTCAATTCGTTCAAGCACAAAATGTAGGTCTTAAAGTTGACGACATTAGTGTGGAAGAAGGCACAACCATCGAGATTAAAAAAGGTGTAAGACCTGCTCAAAATGGAAATGTTGTTGTCACTCCACCCAACGCACCTTTATTTGAAATCACAGAAGGTGAAGAATCGATCGATGGTGATGGTGCCCCACTTTTAAAAGAAGCTCGTAACAATCACAAAAAAGCCTGCTCTGAATGGAAAAAGGAATTCAAAGAGATGAACAAAGACAATAAAATCATCACTATGAATTGTGGTAAACCAGCTTGTGCGACAGAAGCCATGGAAACGGTTTGTACTTCAAAGGCCACTTATAAAATGAAAGTTCGTTTGAACTAAATTTCGGGGTTGTAGGAAGTTTTATTTTCTTGATTGAACTTCCTGACAGCTTTTTGAAAAGCAGAGTTCACTTCACCGATTTCAGCCAGACTCAAATTCAAATCCTGAGGAACACCTAGGATAATTTTAACTCCGCCTGTTCCAACGTTAAGTCCTCTCGTGTCGACACCAACAAGAAGGCGGCTTAGTTTTTTTGGATTGACCCGACCTTCAATGAATAAACGAAACTCTTTTTCTAAAGATTCTCCGTGGGTTGCTATTAGATTTCGGTCATCTTTAAGAACTCCTGCAGATATAAACGCGATTCGCTTGCGGGACTCAGAAGTTTTATTTGCAAGCTCATTTAAGAGCAGTTTTTTGGGTGCTAAACCTAGGGGGCCGATCAAAATGGCGACAAAGTCATCGCCTGTTGAAACAGTCGAGTCATAATATTTTCTTACGATCTGATCAAATTCATCAAGCAGACGTTTAAATTGAATGGTCACACCTTGCTCGGCCAATCGAACATTGATCAGCATCGAATCGATGTCTGGACTTTTTGTCAGAGCTTCTGCAGTCGTGAATAGATTTAAAGCTCCAAGGCCTGCAAAATCTGCGACCATTCCACCGTGATCGGCTGATTCAAGGCTGGCTACTTTTCGCTCGGCATTCATCAGCGACGGTGAAAAGGTATCAACTAAAATTTTATAGGTTTGTAGCTTTTCAACAAATACTGTTGAAAGTACTTTGTTTAATTGAATCTCAACGATTGGGTCTTGATAGCTAAATTTTTTAATGAGAGCTGCTTTTAGGTCCTCGGGGTTGGAAAGTTTACGAAGCAACTCAAATGTTTCCACGGTGGGAATCTCGGCTCCATTCGGAAGTTTTTGAAAGAGCCCTGTGCCTCGAAGCTCAAAGGCGAGCTCCTGTCTGAAAACTTCAGACCATTTGAGTGAAACTTGTAAGTGTTCCTGAATTTCTTTATCATTAAATTTTCTGAGTTTATTTCGTCCCAAAATGTCCCGTGAAACCCGAGCGGCATAGTTGGCTTGATCCGCAGTTTTCCCGATTCCACCACGGAACCAGTCTTGAGGTTTGTGAGCACTTGGAATGAGATTATTCCCGACTAAATAAAAGCCAAAAATCTGATTAGCAGCTTCGAAGGCGAGACCTAAATCATGTTCTAGTTTTCGCACCTCGGTTGTGCTTCTGCGGCCGAAATTGATGTCAATTCTGTAGGATTTATAATCTGAAAGAAACAAAGTTGAGTTCTCTAAGTTCCACTTTTTTAGAATTTGATTTACAACAGACTCTAAAATTTCTTTGTGTTTATTTCCAATGGCGGTGTTGAAGTTCTTATCCTTGTACAAAGTGTTTACTTCTCTGAGGTTAGAAAAATCCACATCCATGAAAATATGTCCATCATCAGGTTTTGTAGTTAATGCGGATTGAATCCATCTCATTCGTTGCTGAGTGGTTGTGAAATCAAGATGAAGATAGCGATCAATCAACCATCTTCGAGAGTTCATCACCCGGGGGCTTTGAACGGCAACTTGGCATGTGACTTTCTCGTTTGAAATCATACGACTTTGAGCACTTTCGCATAGATCCTGAGGACCCCTCAACAATAGAGCTAAAATGACAACAAGCAAAGCCATGACACGCATACTGATGTATCGGTCATTTTCGTCTAAAATCTCAATTTCCTTGAGTTTTTGACCTGCTCTGTCTAATTATGAAACGAATTCGTCAATCCAAAGGAGTTCTGATGCAAATGAATGAACAAAACCCCGTGGGTCTTAATGGTGTCAGCTTTATCGAATACTCTGCACCAGTAGATAAAAATACGTTGCCTGCCCTGTTTGAAAAAATGGGATTTAAAAAAGTAAGCACGGCTTCCAACGCAAAAGTGGATCTTTACCGCCAGGGAAAAATCAATTTTCTTTTGAACTTACAACCAGATTCGTTTGCCTCCAATTTTGCAAAACTTCATGGACCTGGAATCTGTTCGACGGGTTTTCAAGTTTTTGATGCTGATAAAGCTTTTGCTGTCGCCGTCGAGCGCGGAGCAAAACCCTTCACAGGATCTGCTGCTGCCAAAGGCGCGACTCCATTTCCTGCTGTTTATGGAATTGGCGATAGCTTGATTTACTTTGTTGATGAGAAAAACAAAACTCAGCTTTTTGAGTCCGTGTTTAAAATTGCACCTCAAGATCAACATCCAGTAGGGTTTGGTCTTCAAGTCGTGGATCATTTCACGAACAACGTTCCTCGTGGTGAAATGGAGAAGTGGTGTCAGTTTTACACAAATGTTTTTAACTTCCGAGAAACACGTTACTTCAATATCAAAGGAAAGATGACGGGTCTGGAATCAAAAGTGATGCGCTCACCTTGCAGTCAGTTTTCTGTACCAATCAATGAACCCACCGGAGAAAAATCTCAAATTCAAGAGTACTTAGACGAATACAAAGGGTCTGGAATTCAGCATCTTGCCTTAACTACAGAAGATATTGTCAAAACTTTAGAAACCATGAAGAACACTCAAATTGAGTTCTTATCACCTCCACCAAATTCTTATTATGCCATGTTGAAAGATCGCATCCCCAATGTGATCGAGGATGTAAAACGTTTGGAAAAAAACGCAATTCTAGTGGACGGGGATCAAGAAGGTTACTTACTTCAGA
Source organism: uncultured Pseudobdellovibrionaceae bacterium (assembly GCA_964584655.1). Taxonomy (GTDB): domain Bacteria; phylum Bdellovibrionota; class Bdellovibrionia; order Bdellovibrionales; family Bdellovibrionaceae. The sequence continues at coordinate 9,110 of CAZPBD010000037.1, forward strand.
TTTTCACAAAAAATGTCATTGGCCCCATTTTCTATGAAGTGATTCAAAGAAAAAATCATTCCGGTTTTGGTGAAGGTAATTTCCAAGCCTTGTTTGATGCCATTGAACGGGACCAAAAAGAACGCGGCTACTTGTAATCGTTTTTAATAGGGGGATTTGTGTTTCAATACTCTCAAGGCAAACATACGACTCAGGGACATAAAGCGATTCCTGAAAATCATTTTGAAGAAGAACAGGGCCGTAAAGGATTTTACGGTCAAGTTTCTCATTTGATTAAACCAGAGCCCAGCACGCGATGGGTGAATATCGAGGGTAACCTAAAGCCCCATTTGTTTGATGCCGTTGAAATGAAAAAAAATTACGGAGCTTGGCAACGGATGATGTTCAACGCAGATGTCACTATTTGCAATCTTTGGTTGCAGAAGGCCGATTACGCCAAAGCCACAGGGTTTCGAAATGCCGACGGGGACACTCTTTATTTTTGTCACATCGGTTCTGGCCAAGTGATGACTGAATACGGCCTTTTGAATTTTAGAAAAGGTAGCTACATTTGTATTCCAAAGTGTGTCACTCACTCAATTTTTCCAGCCGAAGAGTCTCAATTTTTAGTGATCGAATCCCACAGCGGTGCTTACAAAGAACCTGATCGCGGCATGGCCGGAAAGAATGCCTTCTATGATCCTGCCTCTTTTGGAAAACCAGATTTAGATCAGCTGCATGATTTCAAAAGGAAATCAGGTGTGAAAGTTCTGGATATCATCGCTAAAAGAAATTCTGAGCCTACAAAATTTTCCTACACCAATTGTTATTACGACACTGTTGGATGGAAAGGCGATTTTTGGCCGTTCACTTTGCATATCAGTGATCTGATGCCGATACTCAGTGCTCGTGTGCATCTTCCGCCCTCTGCGCACACGACATTTGTGGCCAATGGTTTTGTGGTTTGTACTTTTTTACCTCGGCCCCTTGAAACAGATGCAGATGCATTGAAAGTTCCTTTTTATCATCAGAATATCGATTATGATGAAGTGCTATTTTATCACGATGGAAATTTCTTTTCTCGAGATAATTTGCACGCAGGCATGCTGACTTTGCATCCAGCGGGATTTCCTCATGGTCCACATCCAAAAGCTGTCAAAAGTGTCGCAACAAAAACCCACACTGACGAAGTCGCTGTGATGATCGACACTTGGAAAAATCTCAATGTAGATCCAGAATTTATGATTTATTCCAAGCCAGATTATTGGAAATCATGGATGCCAAAATAAAACTCAGTTTAGATCAAGCGATGCAGCTTGCGATTGATGAGGCCTACAAAGGTGCTGCGTTTGTTTCACCTAATCCAAAAGTTGGCTGTGTTGTTTTAGATTCGAGCGGCTATTTATTGGCCAAAGGTCATCATCAGTTTTTTGGTGGACCCCATGCAGAGGTGGAAGCTTTAAAAAACCTTTCAAATGATCAACTGAAAGGCGCATCTCTTTTTGTCACTTTGGAACCCTGTGCTCACGAAGGTAAGACTCCCTCCTGTGCTAAAAAAATAGCGACTCTTCCTATTGCTCAAGTTGTTTATGGCCTACAAGATCCCAATCCACTTGTTGCAGGGCAAGGTGCACAGATCATCCGTGATGCTGGCATTCAAACTTTAGAATATCAGGGATTTTTAAAATCAGAATTGTTCGAAGTTTGTGAAGAGTTTTTAGTGAACTTCACAAAGAAAAGAGTTTTTGTGGCCATGAAAGTGGCTCAAAGTTTAGACGGAAAAATAGCACTTAAAAATGGACAAAGTCAGTGGATCACAGGACCTGAATCCAGAGAAGAAGTCCAAAGGATTAGGTCCAATTATGATGCTGTTCTTGTGGGTCATGGAACTTTAGTGAAAGACAATCCATCACTCAATATTCGAATTCCAGGACTCGAGAAAATCAATTGGGCCGTGATTTTAGGCTCTCAAAAAGTTCCAAAAGAGATGAACGTTTTTAAAGTGAGACCCGCTGATAAAGTGGTCTCCTTGAATGGAGAGCTTCCAGAAATTTTAGATCAGATATGGAAACTAGGAATTCGAAGCGTCTTGGTCGAGGGTGGCTCGCAGGTGTTCTCAAGCTTTATAAAGAGTGGATTTGTGGATCGGCTTCATTTGTTTACTGCTCCAATTGTGATGGGGCAGGGGATGGGTTGGACTGAGGATTTCGAAATACTGAATTTGGAATCCATCGCACGGCCTCAGCGGATAAAGACGCAAATGAGGGGCATCGATACCTACCAAAGTCTGGCTTTTGGAGCAGATGATCAACGTTAAACCCAGCATTAGAGAATTATTCACATAATATTTTTATTAGTTGTTTCAAGTACTTGGGACTCAAAAATAAGATTTTGAGCTTCAGTTTCAGAAGACTGGACCCTTTTGAGACAATATTTATGCTATACTGTCTCAATATGGACCCTGATGGATCGAGTTCGAGACAGAACCCCTTAAAAATTGAATGGTCACTCTTCTGGGAAGGCCTTTTTGGCGATGACGAGAAGGAAAACGAGATGAAGCCACCCGTGGCTTTAACGAAAGAAAAGCTGAAAGAGCTTTCTCGTGAACTCTCGAGCCAGCGAAAACAACTTCACAAACAAATCGAAACTTTAAACAAAGAACTCGAAATGAATTCAGCGAAGCTTGAAAGCCTAAAGCTTGTGGGCGGCGAGACTGACGATACCATGGCTCGGATCAACGAGCTTTCGGATAAAGGTCAGGACCTCAGCCTTCAACTTCAAAAGCTCAATCAAAAGCTTCAAATCGTTCGTGAACATGAGAAGGATTGGATCTAAGCTGTTTTAAATGGCTTCAGACAAACAATCTCTACCTATTGATCAATATCTCCCAGAGATCATAAATAAACTGCAAGCAGGGCCTTCTGTTGTTTTAACAGCGGCACCTGGAGCCGGTAAAACCACCCGAGTTCCACCTGGACTTTTTAATTTAGCTAAAAAGAAAATTGCTGTCTTAGAACCTAGAAGAATTGCAGCGGTCTCAGCGGCCCATCGGATCGCTGATGAAAATCATTGGAAGTTGGGGCAAGAGGTTGGATTTGAAGTCCGGTTTGACCGAACCATTTCTCAAAATACAAAAATTGTTTTCTTAACAGAAGCCTTGCTGCTTCGAAAAATGAGTGCAGATCGCACACTTTCAGAATTTGATCTGATTATCTTAGATGAGTTTCATGAGCGATCCATCTACACGGATGTTGCACTCGGACTGATCAAAGAACTTCAAATGCTTGAACGGCCTGATTTAAAACTTGTGGTGATGTCAGCCACGCTCGATGCTCAAAAAATTTCTGAGTTTTTGGATCAAGCCCCCATTGTCGATGTACCTGGGCGACTTTTTCCAATGAAAATTGAGTATGATCAAAAACCACAAGCCCTTTCATGGAGTCCGCAAGTCACAGATCGAATTATTGAAAAAATAAAGTTGGCACTACAAGTTTGTAAGCAAGACATTTTGATATTCCTGCCTGGGGTATTTGAAATCGAGCAGTGCCTAAGGAAAGCCAGCGAGATGGATTTTCTGAAAGGCTATTTGTTACTGCCATTACATGGAAGATTATCGTTGGACGAGCAGACGAAAGCTCTTCAATCAAATCAACTACGTAAAATTATTTTCTCTACAAATGTGGCGGAATCTGCTGTCACCATCGATGGTGTGGACTGTGTCATCGACAGCGGTCTTGAGCGAGCCTCGGTCCATCAGTACGGATCGGGCTTTCAAAAATTATCCACTTACCGAATTAGTTTAGCTTCGGCCCATCAAAGGGCGGGAAGATCTGCACGGCAAACCAATGGATTTTGTTTTAAACTTTGGATGCCCCATGATGAAAGATCCTTTTCCGAATATGCTCTTCCCGAGGTAAAGACTCAGAATTTGGCTGATATCTTTTTGTTTTTATCTGTCATAGGAATTCAGGATCCCAGATCCTTTTCTTGGTTCGAATCACCAGCACCTGCACTCACACAACAGTCCATGGATCAGTTAAAAAAACTAAAGCTTGTGAATGACCAAGGAGTGACAGAGTTAGGTCGAAAAGTTCAAAAGCAACCCTTGCCGATTCGATTGGCTCTTTTGTTTGAAAATTTTAAGGCCAATCAAAAAGAAGAACTGGGGGCTTGGGTGACGGCTTTACTTTCTGAGAAATTAAAAATGAAGCCAGATTCCTCGGATCAATCAGAATGTGATGTGATTGCTGCCCTGATCAGTATGAATGGATTTAATCGAAAAAAATTAGAGCCAGTGGTCCGGCAATTAAGTCAGAAGGCTGGTCAATACAAGTGGAATGATGATGACGAGCTTATTTTTAAAAAAACTTTGATCCAAAGCTTTGCGGATCAAATCGGAAAAAGAAGATCCAAGGAATCGGACCGGGGAGTTTTAGCCAGCGGTCGGGGAGTTGTGTTTCATCCACAAAGTCTTGTCAAAAGAAGTCCCTACTTTGTGGCGCTTGAAGCCTTTGATCAAGAGGGCTCTCAGGAATCAAAAGTCAGTTTAGCATCGGGGCTAGATGAAAACTTTCTGCTTCAGCATTTTTCAGATCAAATGAAGTCAGTGGATCAAGTCATCTGGGATCAAAATAAAAAAGAATTTTATCTGCAATCAGAAAAGTCTTTATGGGGATTAAAGCTTGGACAATCCACACTAAGCCGAGTCACAGGCCAATACATTAAAGAGCACTTGCCAAGTGTGGCTTTAGATAATTTTGATTGGATCATTAAGAACCATGAAGGGTTTCAAAGTTGGTGGGAAAGATTTACTTTCTATAAAGAAAAAGTGGAAAAAGTTGAACTCACTGAAGTGGAAAAAAAATCATTGATTGAAGAAGCTCTGCAGTCCGCTTGCATGGCAGCAAATTCTTTAGACGATCTTTTAAAGCAAGATCTGGTGTATTTCTTTGAATCACTTTTGGAACCCGATGTACAAGCTGGAATAAAAAAGTGGGTACCAGAATTTTTAGTGGCGGCAAAAGATAAAAAAATCAAAGTGCACTATGTTGGCGAGCAAGCCCCGTTTGTTGAAGTTAAAATTCAAGATGCCTTTGTTTGGGCGGAAACTCCTGTGGTTGGAAAAGATATCTTAGTGACACTTTATCTGCTGGCTCCGAATATGCGTCCGACTCAGGTGACGAAAGATTTAGGTGGGTTTTGGAGTGGGTCCTACGCTGAGGTTCGTAAAGAATTGAAACCTCGGTACCCGAAGCATGATTGGCCTGAACCTCGGGCGAAGAAGTAAAATCAGAGTCTAAATAAGTGAGGATACAGAGATTTATGGACTGGAAAAATGAACTCAGAAATCTAGAGGGTTGGTACTTTGGTGGAAAAGGTTCGGGCATTGAAGATGAGTTGGCAAACTTAGTAGTAAGTGGAATCAAATCTGCTACTTGTAGCTGGTATGAGGCTTACCAAATAGAAGGCGAGCCAATTCCAAAAGTGGGAGAACGATCTAATATTTTGAACTCGAAAGATGAGCCTGTTTGCGTCATAGAGTTGATCGATGTCCAAGTGAAGCCCTTTCTTCAAGTGGATGAAGAGTTTGCATTTTTAGAGGGTGAAGGTGATCGATCCTATCTATACTGGAAAACAGCGCACGAGCAGTTTTTTACTGATTATGGAAAAGATATTGGTCTGGAGTGGAATCCAAAGACTCATTCAGTCGTATGTGAAAGATTTAGAGTAGTTCATACGTTTCTGTAAATTAGTGCTGATTCTCATGTTCATGCCCATATGTGACAATAAAGCCTAAAAAAGGCTGTCGATTCCTGTTGAAATTCTAAAACCAAGGGGAGTACCGTTATACACAGTCGATGGGGGAACTTTCGTGAAATTTTTGTTTGTCTTCTTAATTAGCTTAAGTCTGAGTACTTCAAACGCGGCTCAACCTGGTGCCGGCAAATCAAGGTACTTTCTCAAAACCAATGTCCGATCACCTCAAGAGATGACTCGCTACTCTCAGTTTTTACAACAAAATGGTTTCGACGTGGCGGGTTCTGATTGGAAAGATGGATACATCGAAGTCATTACAACACCTGCGGGAGTTGCGAAATTAGCTGAATTGGGAATGCCTGGTTTTCAAAAGTTCATTGCAGATGATTTAAGAGAGACCGTTGATTCTCGCTACCTTAATCCTGAAAAAGTAGAAAAAAGCTTAAGAGAGCTGAATTCTAAGTATCCACAATTTACCCGACTTGAACAAATCGGAACCTCAGTACAGGGTCAACCCATTTGGGCCCTTCTTATTTCCAGCACTCCCAATTATCGCTCTCAACAACATTTTTCTAAACCCTCCATCTTGTTTGATGGGCTTCATCATGCTCGAGAAATCATGACTCCTGAAGTTGTCCTTGATGTGGGAGTTTCAACACTTGCTACTTTAAGCCGAGGTACTCAGCGAGCAAAAGATCTGTTTTCAAGATGGAACATTTGGATTGTTCCCATGCTGAATGTGGACGGTAGCAGTATCGTTTGGAGTAAAGACAACTACTGGAGAAAAAACGCAAGATCTGAAGGACCACGAGTATTTGGCGTGGATATCAATCGCAACTACAGTTTCACTTGGAACAAATGCAGAGGTTCTTCCAGCTCTACGGGTGCACAGGATTATCGCGGTCCTACGCCCAATTCTGAACCTGAAACCCAAGCACTGATTGCTCTTGCTCAGATCGTTCGGCCAGTGGCTTATTTATCTTATCACTCCTTTAGTGAAATGGTTCTTTATCCCTACGGCTGCCGTGGTGTTTTCACAGGCGAAAACGAACTCATTTCTAGAATCGCAAACGAAGTGGCACAAAAGCTACCAAGTGATAGTGGCCGAGGTAATTACACGGCAGGTACACCTTGGCAACTTCTCTACTCAACTGATGGCGATTCCATGAGTTATATGCATGGAGAATTCGGAGCGGTCTCTTTCACTTTTGAAATTAACAAAGCTTTTCAGCCTGACTATGGTATTCGAAATGCCACAGTTGAAAAGCACAGAAGTGCTTGGGTTTATTTCCTTCAACGAATTGATAGAAATTTATTAACTGTACGTGTGATTGATGGTCGCACAGGCAAAATTGCGAACGCTCGAGTTGGTTTTACAAATATTCCGTTTATAAATGGAGAAAAACCATTTCGAACAAATCAGCAAGGTTACTTCTTTAAAGTCTTAGATCCAGGACAGTACACGATTTTCGCACAAACTGAAGATGGCCGGCAGTTTCAGAAGATGTTTACTATGGATGGGGTGCAGACACTTGAAGTCGTGATTCCTTAAGGGATTTTAGATTTTTTCAAATCCTTGAGTTCATTCAATTTCCGAGCAGATTGCTGGATCACGACCTCTAAAATTCGAAGCTCTTTAGAGTTCGGTGCATTTTGCAAAAGAATTCGTTTCATCACCGTGTACGCATTTATTTTTCCACGATCGATAGCAAATCCCAAAGCCACAAGCCAATTCCGAAGGGCCTTGTCTGGAAATGACCTAGGGCTCTTTTTAAATTCTCGAATAGGGAGATCATTTTCAAGCGAAGTTCTGATTCCACCCCAATGCTGACGAAGCATAAAAAGAGCGATCAGCACAGCTTGTGCTAAATTCATACTCACATTTTCACCGTAGGTAGGAAGGCAGCAGGCGAAGTTCACGTCTTCTAGATCTTCAGTACTAAGTCCCCAATCTTCCCGACCAAAAATAAAGTGGAGCACTGGTTTTGAAGTTTGTCTTGAATGAAATTGCGGAGAGAATTCTTTAATCCAATCTAAAGTTGGCGTTAAATCTCGAACTTGTCTGGCTTTGCCATCCTTAGTTGTGAATCCAATTCGAATTGATTCAGGCTCTGCAGCTTCAAATTCAGGCCAGTTTTTATAAACGGTTCTATTTTGTAAAGCCGTTTGACCAGTGGCCGCCGCCTGTTGGGCATCAAACGTGATTTCACACTGAGGATCTACTAAGATCAATTTGTCGAAGCCCATATTGCTCATGGCTCTTGAAACGGCACCAATGTTTCTCTCGTAAATAGGCTGAGATAGAACAATTCGAAGTTCGAAATCCATTTTCACACGTAAATCATATGGGAAAGTGCGATTCCATCTTGAATGCAGCTTTTGATGGATTCATTTTTTGAAATTGAACGAAGATGCTCTAAGCACATTTTCTCGAGATGTGTGAACCCTTGAGCTTTTGAAAATTCCAAAATTTCTATAAATATGAGCCATTCTTCAGGAGCCTCTTGTATGGCAAATCTCAGGCAAGTTTCTAGATCATAGGGCGTTTTTTTATGGGCCCGAAGGTCTCTGAGAGTCTGATAGAAACCGAATAGCTGATAATCAAATTCTGAATATTTTGTTTCAGGAATTTGAGTCACTTTAAAATCGTCAACTTGGCCGAAAGCTTTGCGATCAGCAGGGCCACCGAAAACAGATGGAACGCTCAAACCCAGAGCTAAATCAAAAGTGCCCCAATCAGGTTGAAACAAAATTTTATCACCTAATTTGGCAGTGGCTTGATCCAAAGTCAGAAGTAGGGTCTTTCCATTTTTTTGCAAAGCTGACTTTAAAATTCCCTGAACCGCAGCACCGCTCATAAACTCTAATTGAATCTTCGAAGTTTTGTTCAGATCAATGTTCATCGAAGCCCACTGCTCAGTGGTTAAAGTCGAAGGACACTGTCCAGGAAATGATTTTAATGCACCGATCGGCGAGCTGTAGCCGTGAGCATGATATTGGCTCGAATGGCCAGCGAGTTCTGTTGAATTGATCGAGAGCTGACTGGGACCTGTGGTTTTAAAAAATGAGATCTGTTGATTTGCATCAACAAGAAATTCAGCGACTTGTCCTGAAATTTGCAAACCTGATTTTAGCTCCACTGTGCAAACTGTTTTTGATTGCACAGCTTTTGCTAAACCCAGAGCTCCACCAGTTCTGTAGGCCATTTGTTGACTGAGCTCATCGAGCACGACAGAGAGATGTTTGAAGTCTGGTGTGACGAAAAGTTGAGGCTGGGGTTCGGTGATATCATACGAGTACTTAATGCAATCAATTGTGAGGGGAACTTTTTTAACTTTATCACTGAGGCACCATTTGGACTCACCCAATGAAGACAGCAATCCTGCGCCGTAAATTTTCGGATCATCTAAAGTTCCAATCAGTCCGTATTCTGCTGTCCACCAATTCATTCTGGAAAGAAGTGTGGCTTCAGAGAGATGGCTCAGATTTTTACTGATTTGAGCGAGCTTGATTTCTAAAGCCGAGACCGTCTGAGGATCCACATGGGATTGGCTTTTGAGATCCGAAAGTTCTCGAATGGTTTTATAGATCTCTAGATCCTCGTGACTGAGAATAGCCTTCTTTGCCACTTGAGCATAATTTTTTAAATAGTTTGCGTACTCGGTGTGAGCGAGCATCGGCGCATGACCTGCGGCTTCGTGAACCACATCGGGTGCGGGAGTGTACAAAACTTGATCCAGTGATCGCATATCACTTGCGATGGGTAAAATATTTGAGGCCTGCATTTCCATAAAAATGGCGGGTGGAATAAATCCGCTAACTGGCTGAGCTGTCCAACCAAATTCTGTCAGACGCTGACTGATGGATTCAATTTTTGGAATTTCATCAATCGTAATTCCAGTTTTATTTAAGCCTTCAGCATAAAATGGGTGAGCATTGGTTTTTAGAAAACTCTTAAGCTGCCTTAATATATATCGCCAAACCGCATGATCACGAGGGGTGTAGGGCCTTGCTGAGGTATCAACAATGAATTTTTTTAAATGGGATTCAATATTATTCATTAAAGAAGAGAGTCCCCTTTTTGCAAATAATTTTGAACATAGTCTTCCACAGCTTTTTCCAGTGGCCACTGGCTTTCATCTAAATTTTGTCCCTGCCATTTTTGCATTTTAGCTTCTGTGAAGTATTGGTATTGATTTTTGAGTTCTGCCGGCATTTCGAGCCAATCAATATTCAGGTCTTGATTCATTGATTTGAAAACAGCTTTCGCTAGATCCATCCATGATCTGGCTTTGCCAGAGCCCATATTATAAATTCCATTTTGGGGTGTGTTTTCCATGAGGTCCACCATCCAATGAATCACATCTTTCACATAAACAAAGTCACGCTTTTGTTCACCGTCTTGATAATCTGGATGATAGCTTTTAAAAAGTCCCAGCTTTCCATTTTTTTTAATTTGGTGGAAAGCCTTGTAGGCCACGCTGCTCATGCTGTCTTTGTGATATTCGTTGGGACCAAAAACATTGAAGAAACGAACACCGTACCAATGGTGGGGGGTTTCTTTTTGTTCGAGGGCCCATTGATCCATCAAAAGTTTTGATTTTCCGTAAAGATTGAGAGGCTCAAAATTGGTTGAGGGACTTTCATCATCGAACCCCATTTTGCCATCACCGTAAGTAGCAGCCGAACTTGCGTAGATTAACGTCTTTTGTTCTTTCGCTGCCCACTGAAAAATCTTTTGAGAATATTCGAGGTTATTTTCTTTTAAAAACTCCCAATTTTTTTCTGTGGTGGCAGAACAAGCCCCCATGTGAAAAATGCCTGTGACTTCATAGGCCTTCGGAGAACGTAAAAATTCCCAAAGTTGATCTTTTAGAAGAAATTGTGAGTAAGCTTTACCTTGTAAAAGATTTCGTTGATCAAGACCAACCGAATCCACAGCTAAAATATGGCTATAACCCCGTTGATTGAGCTGCCAAACAAGAGCACTTCCAATAAATCCATTTGCACCAGTTACGATAATCATGGAAACCAATTTAGCATGACACCCCATTGGACACTCAAGTAATGTTTTCACGAAACGCGGTCCAGAACCCCTTGTGTTGCAGCTCGAGCGGCACATGTGTTGCTCTTAATTGTCAATGGGAGGGGTCTAAATGGGGAAATGGATCAAGGGGTTGATCCTAGTTGTTTTCGTACTCAGTGTACTTGTTGGTCGAATGATAGAGACTCGCACAGAAACGCCTGGTGTCGAAGATTACTGGAACAGTTCAGGACTCAGTGAAAGCAATCTTTTCGAATTTGTTGAAAATTCTTATTGTCACTCTTCTGAGCGATACTTTCTTGCGTGCGCGAATTCCATCCAACAAGTGGCTTCTCGCCATGGATATTCCTACCTACCTAATATTGGCCTTCAAAAATTACCCGAGTCTCAAAGCTCTGATGTGACCGAAGTTGAATTGTTGAAACCTTGGAATCGTCTTTATTTTGATATCCAAGCCAAGATTCAAACTCCTGTGGATTTCCAAAAGTTATGGAAAATTACAAGTGAGCGCTTTTCCAGTCCTCAAAAAAGTGGACTTCTTCTTGGAACTGCTCTGAATGGTTTTCTGTCTGTCTTTCGAGATCCCCACACATATTTGATTCCTTTGGATTACTACAAGCAAGTGATAGCAAGTCCTGAACACAAGACTTCCAGTTACGGGCTTTATATTTCTAAAATGGGAAATCAGTTTTTTGTCAAAAAGGTAGTTTTGGGGTCGCCAGCACAATTGATGGGACTTGCTAAAGGGGACCGAATTCTGAGTTTTCAAGGCCAATCTTTGAAATCAAAAACTTTGATCGAAGCCTTAGAATATTTACGATCTGCAAAGATTCAAACATTAGATGTGGTCAGCCAGAATCGTGCGGGCCAAATTAAAAAGCTAAAACTTTTTAAATCAAACCGCGCTCTCTCAACAGTTCATCTTGAAATTTTACCTTTGGAATCTCCCACAGCTCTTTTAACCATTGACCGATTTGCCCGTAAAACCTGTGACAAAGTTCGAAATGAATTATCTCAACTACGCCTGATGAAAATTGAAAATCTAATTTTAGATCTGCGCGATAATCCAGGTGGCCAAATGGATGAAACCGGTTGCGTGGCCGGTCTTTTTACAGGTCCTCATCGCAGAATTTTTAGTGTTCGTTATCAAGATCGAAAGATAAAACCTGAAAGCTATTTTTCTGATGAAGATAAACTCTTTGCAGGAAAAATGGTGATACTGATCAACCGAGGAACAGCCAGTGCGGCAGAAATTTTGGCGGGCTCTTTACGTGAATACAATAGGGCTTTGCTTGTTGGGGAAAGATCCTTTGGAAAAGGGTCCTTCCAAGAGGGCGATCTTTGGAAGCAGAATCTAAAATTAGCACTCTTTGAAACAAAGGGTTTTTACTATTTGCCCTCGGGTTTTTCGCCTCAAAAAGTAGGCCTAGAGCCCGACGTTTCAGTTCGAAGTTTAGGGGCTGATAAAAGTCAAGTGCCCCTATTTGGCAGCCGTGAAGAAGATCAATACTGGCTGGCTTTAGAGCCCCAATCCAGAGCGCAGATGAGACGCACAAAGAGTGGTCTGAATATTGAAGCTTGCCTGGGTAATAACCCGACACTTTCGATGATTGAGGACCCTGATCTTAAACAAGCTCAAGAGGCTTTAAAATGTTGGGGTACGGCACAGCTGACTGGAGGACTTTAAAGTGTTTAAAACAGATCTTTTTCGATCACACTTTATTGCTTCAAAGTCCCCATCTGAAAAGCTTATGGTTGTTTTTCATGGTCGCGGGGACAGTCTTCATCCATTTAAAGATTTCCAAAATGAACTCAATCTAAAAAATATGAATTTCTTGCTTTTGAATGCGCCCCGAAAATTCATGCGGGGCTATTCGTGGTACGGAGAGCCTCCCTTTGAAAAGTCAGGCGTTCTTAAAATCAGAGAAAAAGTTTTTATGCTACTTCACGAGCTTGAAATGCAAGGTTGGAAACCAGAGAACATTTTCTTGCTTGGATTCTCGCAAGGCTGCTTGGTGAGTGCTGATGTGGCCCTTCATTACGGAAAAAAATTAGCAGGGGTGGTCGGAGTCAGCGGTTACTTTCATTTCTTCCCACGCTGGAGAAACACTTTAAATTCCCAATCCAGAAAAACACCTTGGCTTTTCACCCACGGAACGAAAGATGATATTTTAAAGTTTGATGAAACCCGTCACGGAGTTGAAAAGCTGATCAGTGAAGGCTTGAATGTTTCATGGGTTGAGAGTCAAAAAAAGCATGTTTTCTCTGAAGAAGATTATCCCGTGATTCGAAAATGGGTCAAAAATCAAATGTCGTCTTTAAATTCCAAAACTAGCTTTAGAAGCTGACGATTCATATCTGTTGATAGCATTGGCTTTCTTAAATCCTTTTTATAAAATCTGCTGACTGCAACCTCTGGCATATCGACGTGATCCAAAATCAACTTATCAATGACTTTTTGAATGCCTTGAGGAGATAAGCCTTTTTTCTTTTCGCTAATTAAGTAGTTCACGATATTAATCAGAGCATTGCCTGTGATTCGTTTTTCGCTATTGAGAGTTTGCGCCCGTTGCTCAATTTTCGTAAGCACCATTCTTCGGTGAGCGGTCGTGGTGACCTCAGAGAGTAGCATTTTGTAGACTTCTATTAAGCGGCTTAATTTTTTGTGATGTTTGTTTCCCATTTTCAAAGTTTTTGGCTTTGTGAAAGTGGAAAGGCAATTTCTAAAGATGGCCTCTTCGTTCACGACAGATTCCTTTAGCAGTAGACCTGGAATTTCTCGAAGGAAGTTTCTCATGTTAAAAAGAGGTGGGTGATTAACTCCGTCCGAAACCTTGACTGAAGGTCCCGAAATCTTTGCTCTTTCAAAATACGAAAACAAACGATCAAATTCTTCAAATAAAGCGGTTTGGGCCATTATTTTTTTTCTTTGAGCTGAATCGAAACCCACTCGGTACAGCAGTCTTTGTTTTCTTGATTCTGTGAAAATCCTGTTGAATTCTGTCATCGAAGAATGCTTAGAGAAATGCTTCAATGTCTTCTTCTGTCCTGTTTTTACGTAATCCACTAATTGTGCAAAAACCTGAACAATCAGTTTTGCTTTGTCTCGCTGCTCATTTAAGTTTGTCGAAAATCGTTCGACGTCATCATAGCGATACTGATCGTGACGGGCACCAAATTGTCGAACGCTGCCATAATCAATGATGCCAGCATCAGCTAAAACATTATCTCCGTCCCAATCCAACCAAGCGAAAATGTAATCCATATCTAATTGAGCAGTGAAGTCTGCAAAGGACTTTGTAATCTTTTTTAATGCCTGATCATAAATATTACTTTTCTCTAAAAATACCCAGCGCTTATTTTGGATTTGTCGATCGATCAAATAATCAAAGGCAGATTTAAGTTCCGTATGATTTTCTAACTTCAAAAGTCTAAACAAGTGAGCGGGGCGAATCAAATTCTCTGCTGCTCGAACACCAATGCCAACGCCTTTTCCTAAATCAATGATACATAAAACGCGCTCTGTAGATATGCCTTGTAAATGAAAGGCTTCAGCCATGATGGCTGCACCAAAAAGCTCATCGATTTCGGCTAAACCACATCCGTATCCAAAATCAGTACAACCTGTTTTCAAAGGCTTTTGAGCCTCAACCGCGCCAGGCGCAAGGCAAGTCACGCCAGTTCCACGACTGGAAACATCCCAGACATGCCCTTTGTGAGACACAGTTCCATTCCAGATGCCTCGTCCGTCGCCGGAAGTTTTACCTTGTTTATTGGAATGTTGAAGTTGCAGGTAGCGGGTGGCCATATAACGATTGGGTTTGATGTGCTCTTTTGAGATTCTTTTTTTTGAAAGCTCATCGTACTCGTTAATAATTTGAAGACTGAATGTTTCAATGATCTTTGTTTCAAGTGCCGTATTCATTGCGTGAGTATGATCCTCAGAAATCAGCCCCATCTCTTTTGCTAAGATATAATTGAAATAGACAACTTTCCCTTGATTGAGCTCTCGGACGCGGTAAGTGACGGCTCCTGAAGGAACTGCTTTCAGCCAAGGATGATCTCCATTGATTTGCTCAAACCTTCTGTAGGCGGCATCTAAGTGCAGAGATCTTGAGTGCTTGAGGGCAGTTTTTTGACTCATACAGGCTATCCATCGGAAACCTGTGGGATTTTCCTTAATTGAGACGGCAAAAATTGGACTCAAGTCTAGCTCCCGATAGTCCGAAAGCAAAATCATGAAGTTTGTTTTTTCGATACTATTTTTACTTCTGATTTGCTCGAATCACTCATTCGCAAATGTCATGCGAAGACTTGAAGTGTGTGAAAAAGAAATGACCCACCTTCAGTCAAAGCCGGTGGCCGAGTACCAAGTGCTCAGTCAACTGCCGAAGGGACTTTTTTTAGTCCGTGAAATTCAGCATACAGTGAGTGACGAAGGCCAGATTAAATATCACACAAGAAAATCCATGATTGGGCGAAATGATCAGAATAGTGAAAGTTGTTATTTTGGTGAACCGCAAAGCCAATATAAAATTACGGGTCTAGTACCGGTATTGATTGATCTCACCGATAAAAAAGAAGTCGGGGATTCATTTTGGAATTTTTCCTACTCCTTTGATAAGCGAGTGGGATCTTTAAACACTCAAAGAAGCTTGATGCCCGTTGAAGATTATCAAAAAAAGTTAACTGGCCAGGGATTTGAATTAGAGAAGGTTCAGATCAGTCATGATGAATTCGAACTTCGTCTGAATCGCAGTCATCAAAAATTCTCTGAGAAGATTGTTCTTATCTTTGATCGAAAGTAATTATTTAGTATTACCAGCGCTCAAAATCGAATTCATTTCGTTCCAATGTCTTTCCAGCCGCTCACGATTATCACTCCATCTGGAAAACGCGACAATTTCATAAGTCTTTAAAAGCAGCACAGGACGAGACAGCCAATCAAGATCAGCTTTTGATATTTCTGCAGACGGCTCTGGAAGTTGTCTTTTTGAATAGGCAAGCCAAGCCTTGTTGATCAGTTTTCCTCTTGGAGCTGCAAAGTTTTCGAAAGTTTCCTCGAAGCTTAATTTTTTATTTTGAATATTGATCAAGTTATTGTTGAGCATGATGATATCGTGCCTTGCAGAGTTCCAGAAGATATCTTCAGCTGAGTTATTTTTTAAGTAACTGGCAGCCTTCTGGCGAAGTGGCTCCATTTCTGGATTCTGTAAAGAATCGGACAAATGGCTCTTTACTATTCCAAATCCAATGAGGCGACTTAAGGCAATATTGGGAGCATCCAAACTTCTTAGAAAAAAGTTGATCACTTCCTTCCTGAGAGTGACTAATTCTTCATTCATTTTCTTCATTTGATAAAAGCACATATGCGCTTGAACGTGTGCGTAAAAGTGTCTTGTTCCGTTAACGCTTGCCAACGTATCTGACATATCAGAGCCACCTATGGACATCACTTTATCTTTTAAAAAAGGATGAACGAAAGTTTCAAAGTGTTTGGTGCCTGATTGAAATTGTTCCCAATTTGCAGTGAATTTGGTTTCATCATCGCGGGATGAGCTTTCATTGTCACAAGGAGCTGATTTTGCTAAGTCCGCATTTAAGGACAATTTCTCATCTTTGAAAAAGACTCGAGACTCATCGAAAAGCTGAGTTTCCTGACCACTCATTTTTAGAAATTCTTGGGCCTCTGGAAGAAACTGCTCATCTTGCAGATAAATAAAAAGAATGAAGGTTGAAATAAGAAGAACAACAATTATCACCAGTGATTTTAAAAAAAACTTAAATGCCTTCATCTAGCCTCCACGAATAACGGTGGCAAATCCGCCACCTTCAGTTCTTAAATTGGTCACTTGTCCTTGATACAACCTTGCCATGCATCCTTGAAATTGTCCCATGTAGGAATAGCACCTGAGATCATATTTAAATGTTTGATCTGCACGGGTAATTTCAGAGGGTGGAATCAACTCTTGGGCAAGGGCTTCAACTTTAAGAAGTTCATCAAAAGCTTTTTTGGAAATCGAGGCGCCCCGGTAGCTCATCTTCGAACCGTAGGAATTTTTAGGTTTAAAAAATAAATTTTTACGCATGGACCAGATCTGTTCAATATTTTGGCTGGTCAGCTGATGAGTTTTTGGCAAACAGTTTCTTAAGTTTTCAGCGACATCTTGGCTGAGTTTCATTTTTTCCCAGAATGAATTTTCAGACCAGTGAATGAAATTTTCTTTGTCAGCCATTGTTTGATATTCGAATGGGTGAGGTGAAACCACACTTTGTTTTGATAAATAAAGTTCCCTAAGCCCATGAGAAGTTTCACTCTCTAAATAGAAATCCGTAGATCTATTATAAATCACATCGGCAGTTGTCACATCTTTCAGATTTTGAATTTCTGATTTCAAGCCCCAACTTCTAAACAGTTCTCGGTAAAGCAAAAATTCAGCATACAACTTTTGTAACTGAGGTTCTTCGTCAGTGATGTGAATGGAATTTAAAGTTTTATTGAGACCTGTAAGCTTGAGCTCATTTTCAAAACATGATCTTAAGTCATTCAGTTTGAATTCTTGGTTCCAATTAATTTTTTGCATTTTTGCATACTCATAACCAAGCCCCAGAAAAGACGCATTGGTATTGATCTCGATCAATTTGAGTTGATTATCAGGAGTCAGATGAAAATCATAACTCATGAACACAGCCCGATTTTTTGGATTCCACAGATCGCCGTGCTGCTCTTTGTTCCATTCTAGAAATGCAGCGGAAGTTCGCAAAGTTTCAAAATCTGCAATGATCTTTTCAATTTTTAAAAACGTGTTTTCACTTAAAGTCAGCTGATGAGGAGAAAGGAGCTGCGGGGAAATCATTTCTGGCAAAAGCTCTGATTTTAAACCAGGGTATTGTTGACACAAATGTTCATAAAAATTAGAAGCTATAGTCATTGAGAGGTTATCATGAAAATCATCACATGGAATGTCAACGGAATCAGGGCCTGTGCTAAAAAAGGACTCCAGGATTTTATCATGACTGAAGAGCCAGATATTCTATGCTTGCAGGAAACAAAAGCTCATCTTGAACAAGTTGAACCTCAACTGCAATCCTTGGGATATCCCAGTTATCAATGGTCATCAGCACAAAAAAAAGGATACTCAGGCGTTGCAACTTTTTGTACCACTCCACCGTCGAAGTTTAATATTGG